>JALRIS010000192.1 GCA_023255335.1 Flavobacteriales bacterium
TAATGTCCTTTTCTTCCTTTGACCAATGGAGAAAGAATAATGATTTTTTTACCCTTATACTCTTCCAATATTCGTTGGATAATCTGGTCGGTGGAATATTTCACCATTTTTTCTCCCGTATTGAACGAATAGGCATCTGCCACACGGGAATAGAACAATCTCAGAAAATCATAAATCTCGGTAATGGTACCTACGGTTGACCGCGGGTTTTTGTTCACGGTTTTTTGTTCGATGGAAATTACGGGGCTCAATCCGGTAATTTTGTCCACATCAGGACGCTCCATGTTTCCCAAAAACTGCCTGGCATAAGAAGAAAATGTTTCGATGTATCTACGTTGTCCTTCGGCATAAATAGTTTCGAACGCCAACGAAGATTTTCCGCTTCCACTCAATCCAGTGATTACCACTAGCTTGTCTCTCGGTATTTTTACATCAATGTTTTTTAGATTGTGCACCCTAGCGCCATACACTTCCAAAAATTCTGTTTGGTTCTCCATTTACTTCAGTTTGGTTTTATTCAAGTCTTTTTTTAAAACGTTTATCACAGAATCCTTCTTTAACCTCATTACAGTATCCTGGCTTTCGCCAGTTAGCTCGGTTTCATTGGTTGTGTCTACTTCTTCTTGAATTTCTTCAAGATGAAAATCTCCTTTTGGAAATAAGAATGTATAGTGCTTACCTCCCAAATTCGGCAGTTCGTAGCCTTTTATCCATGGATTCAAATGGCGCAGAGTGGCGTAATTACTTCCTTGGTCTTGGGCAAATTTAACTAAATCAGAAAGGGAAGAATCTACTCCAACACTATAGGTCTTGTAAGGTTTATAATAATCTTGATTTCTTAACGTAAATCCAAAATTTTGGGAGTTTGATAAAATCAATTTAGCTGCTAAAATTCGATAGACATATCGCGATGTTTCTTTGTTGAGATAAAGTTCGTAGTAGGAGTCCACATTTTGTTTAGTTAGTTGGTTATTCAATCCTCCCTTCCCCATGTTGTAGCTCGCAGCTGCCAACGACCAAGAGCCAAACTGATTGTAGGCTTTTTTCAAATATTCACAAGCCGCTACTGTGGCTTTTTCAACGTTGTACCGTTCGTCAACAAATTCGTTTATTTCTAATCCATATCCTTCTCCAGTAGTGGACAAGAACTGCCAAAAACCTGCTGCTCCAGCAGGAGATTCCACATTATCTAGTCCACTTTCTATCAGTGCCAAATATTTTAAGTCATCTGGCATTTTGTTTTGTTTTAAGATTTTCTCGATTAGGGGAAACCATCTTGCAGCTCTTTTCTGAAATAAAAACGTATTGGAATGCCAGTAGGTATTCACAAGAATTTCTCTGTCTAGATTCTCTCGAACAAACAGGTTATCAAGCGGTACTTTTTCGCCCGCAAATGTTAAATAACGAGGCAAAGGAACAGCAAAAACCTGATATTTCTGACGAATATACTCTTGGTACTTATCGACAGAGTCGGGTAAGAATCTCTCTACAACCTCATCCAATTCATGTACTTTTTTCTTTTCAGAATCACATTGAATTATCAAAACCAGAATTAATCCTATGATCAATAAATTTCGCATTACTAAAAGTTAGATTTTAATTCACAAAAATTTTGAGCCCTTTCATCTTTTTCTGAGGTCAATGATTCTTCAATTCCCCATTCAATTCCCAAGTCTTTGTCGTTCCAGGCTATGCTTCCCTCCGATTCTTTGTGGTAGTAATTGGTGCATTTGTAGGCAAAAATTGTCCCTTCTTTTAGGCTCGAAAACCCATGGGCAAATCCTTCGGGAATCCATAACATTCGTTTGTTTTCTCCTGTGAGTTTTACGGCCACATGCTCGCCATAAGTGGGCGAATCTTTTCGGATATCTACCGCTACATCTATTACTTCTCCTTCTATTACTCTCACTAATTTTCCTTGAGCATAGGGTGGATTCTGAAAATGCAACCCTCGTACAATATTGGCTCCGGACATGGATTGATTGTCTTGTACAAAATTCACTTCGCGCCCAATAGCTTCGTTGAATTTTTGTGCATTAAACGATTCGAAAAAATACCCACGTTCATCCCCAAAAACCGTTGGTTCGATGATATATACGTCCTTAATTTTGGTTGAGATTAACTTCATAAATTTGCAATTTTGCAAATATACAAATATTGTAACTAGCATTTTGTATCTTCACTTTACCGATTTCAAAGTTTTATCACCCATGAAAAAGTTCCCTTTTATTTTGTTTTTTATTGCTTTTACGGGGTATACTCAGTCAAATGAATTCCTCGTTTTCTTCAAAAACAAACCTTTACCTTCTGGCCTTTCAACAGAGAAAAGAATTGACTTTTATGACTTGCCAATCTCCTTCTCTGCCCTCTCTGTTTTAAAAAAGCACGGTGAGGTAATCAATAAGTCCAAATGGCTTAACGCGGTTCACTATTCTACCTCTTTGAGTAGTTCAGAGCTTTCAACATTTTCATTTGTGCAATCTCTGTTGCCTTTGACCCCTTCTCCGCAAGAACAACCACATACCGTAAGTCAGCACAACGCTTATTCTGGAGGTGACACCAATACCTACGGTAGCACCTTTGACCAACTAGAAATGACAAAAACTATTTCTTGTCTACACGACAATGGATTTCGCGGAGAAGGAGTAACGATTGCCATACTAGACGCTGGATTTCCTCGAGCTGACACGGTGCAGTTTTTTCGAAAAATGAGAGCAGAAGGAAGAATTATTGACACGTGGGATTTTGAAGATAATTCCTCATTTGTGTATCACAAAAACACTCATGGTTCTTACGTTTCTTCTCTCATCGGAGCTGAACTAGACAGCACCTACATTGGAGCTGCTCCAAAGGCTAATTACGCTTTTTACATTACCGAAATAGGGCGGTTTGAAAAAAACATAGAAGAATTCAACCTTGTTCTAGGACTAGAAAGAGCAGATTCCATTGGGGCAGATATTTGTAACATTTCACTGGGATACAGAAATTTTGATACTTTGCAAGTGAGTTATGGTTACCCAGGAATGGATGGCAAAACCACCATTGCGGCTCAAGGAGTTGCTATTGCGCAAAGAAAAGGTATGATTATTTCTGTTGCGGCAGGAAACAAAGGAAATGAGGGTATTGGTAGTCTGACATCACCTTGCGATGTGGATAGTGTACTCTGTGTAGGAGCCGTCAAATTTGACAGTACAAGAGCTGGATTTTCTTCGGAAGGGCCTACTTTTGATGGTAGAACAAAACCCGATGTGGTCACCCTAGGTGAAGGATGTTATTTCATGGGATTGAATGATACAGTTTACCGCGGAAACGGTACATCTTTTTCAACTCCGCTCATTTCGGGAATGGTAGCTTGTTTGATTCAGGAGCATCCAAGTCGCACAAATTTTGAGGTAATAACTGCCATCAAGCAACAAAGCGACAACTCTTTTTCTCCCAATAACATCTATGGTTGGGGAATTCCTAATGCTTGTCAAGTAGATTCTGTTCTTACTTTGTTAGATTCCACATTGTCTTCCAATTTCCAGGTTGAAAAACCATTGGAAATAACCGTTTACCCAAATCCAACCGATGGCATTGTTTCCATCAACACGGATGAAATAATCACTTCTGTTTCGATGGTTCAGCTAGATGGAAAAGTTGTTATGAATAAAGAAATAAGTCGCTCTTCGCTTACCTACGCAATAAACATTGAGGCTTTACCCGCTGGAGTGTATTTCGTGAGATGCATCAATTTGGAAGGAAAAACGTTGACTAAAAAGATTGTAAAAAAGTAAAAATACATTCAACTTATCTCGTCTCCAATAGCTACAATGCTCCGTAATTTCATAGAACGCTTGTAACAAGAAGTTGGGGTTTTCCTTTTTCAATCGTTCAACTACTCGAATTTGAAATAATCGCGTTTTGATTTAATTTGGAACCGTATAATTAACCAATATAAAAAAGTCAGCACAATAAATAGATTTATTATTTCATTTGACACAACACATTCAAAGAAGCTCCCGTATGTTGTTGTAGTGTTGTTATTTTCACTAGATAAAGAGGAAAGAAAATTAATAATGAAATGAACACCAATTGCAGCTCCAATACTTTTTGTTAAATAATACAAGGAACTTAAAGTAAATCCTATTATGAATATATAAATCAAAATATTTAAATCATAGGTAAAATAATGAAAAGCAGAAAACAAAGAAGAACTAACGAATGCGGAAACATAAAAATTATATTTTCTTTTTATTAAGAAATCAAACACAAAATACCTAAACAATAATTCTTCAAGAATACCACCAATTAATATAGAAAGGGTAGATGTTGAGAATAAATCTTGTAAATAACCTAGAGATTGTATTTTTTGAAAATCAACATTATTTTGTTTAAAGAGCGCATAAATATGCAGCACTGCAAGGCAAACTATAAAACATAAAACAAAATAAATTGATGCCCTTATCCAACTTTTTGTTGTTAGGTTTTCTTTCACTTTAGTCATTGTTAATTTTGCTTTATAAAAAATAAAGAAAAATATAACTCCAAACGTCAACAAACAAGTCAATGCAATTTTTAAAGTCCCAAATTCAATTGAGTTCAATATAACATTTATGAGTATAAAAAATAGAATGTAAATCAACACTCCCAATAAAGTCTGGAATAAAGTTTTTAACATGAAATTATAATATATTATAGAAATGGAGTAGTATAGGCACCACTCCATTTCTTGATACTAGTTGAGGTACACTGGTGTATTTGTGTACTTCACATTTTGAAATAGAAAATGTCCGGTCTGAGGAACGCGCTGTAATCTTTGAGCTGGAATAATAATAAAAATATTTCTATCCTCCAAAAATGTAGAAATATTTGGAATCAAAAATTCTGAATCTATATATCCGTTTATTTCACCCTCAAGATTCTCAACACTCCCTTCTTCAGTAGGACCAGAAGCAAAGAACTTTATAGTCCAAGAACATTCCGTTCCACTTGCCTGACAAGGTATATGAAAAGTATGAAATGTTCCATCTGAGTTATAAGTATGAATATGGCATAAACCTTGACCAACACAGGTTTCGATAGAATGTCCTGCTTTAAAAGTCAATGACAGCCCTGGGCCCGCTAAGGCACTTGGTTCTATTTTAGTGACAGGATTAGTAGCTTCTTTTTCTACTTCTTTTTTACAACTTCCTAAGAAAGTCATTGATAATACAGCTATACACAAGCCGCTTAAAACTACGTGTTTCATAATTTATAAGGTTTTAATAAATTTATTGAACCGATTCAAAACTATTTTGAATCGTTAAAACTCGTAAGTTCTAATTGAGAGATACAATCATGTAAGATAAAGCTCCGCTTTCATAATAAGTTTTTCCTTAACTAGGAGCTTTTGCGGTTATTCATGAGGATCTGATTTTGTTAGAAAAAAATTTTTGAGTTTCGGTTATAATCTGAAGTTACGAATTAATAATTATTGTCAAAATATTTTGCACATTTTATTTTACACTTTGGTTTACATATTTGTACATGAATGTACATTTAGGAGAAATTATACACCGTGCAGTAAAAGAAAAGAAATTTCCTATTACCCTTTTGGCTGAAAGACTTCATAAAAGCAGACAATACATTTACAACCTGTTTCAAAATCCAGATGTACCGATAGATATAATTCTTAAAATTGGAAAAATTATTCAGTATGATTTTGCTCAAGATTTAAAAGAATTGGCTTCGGTTCCTGAGGAATTTATCTTGAAAAAACTCACAGAACCAGAAATCAAGTTAGAATCCGTGATGTACTGGAAATCGAAATATTTTGAATTATTAGAAGAACATAAATTGTTGCTGAAAAAAGAATTTAAATCTTATTTTCAACAATAATTGTTAATACAAAAAAGCCCGACTAACTTTCGTTACTCGGGCTTTCGGTCTTTA
>JALRIS010000009.1 GCA_023255335.1 Flavobacteriales bacterium
TTATATCTGTCTATACCATCAGAATCAGGTATTACTACTTTTCCTGCTTCTTTTTCTAATCGTACCGAACGCCAATAGCTTTTGAACTTTTTGTAAAAGCCTTTTGGCTTAACAATGGTAGTCGATGTGTGAGACTTCAGAAACCTTGTTTTAAGGTCAATTTCTCCTTCCGGGGTGTACAGAAAATACTCGTTGTCTTCCTCCAATTCTAGTATTCCCTTTACCAAATCGCGGCTGTAATTTCCTAAACCAGTGTGATTCAAAAAAAACCGCTTGGCGTCAAATCCAATTTTCATAGTTTAGTTGATTGTTGAAGTTGAAAAAAATCTAACACCGTGAGTGCCGCCATGGCCTCTACGATAGGAACAGCTCTCGGAACCACACATGGATCGTGTCTTCCTTTAAAGTCTAATTCTACTTTTTCGCCTCTTTCGTTCAGGGAATTTTGTTTTTGCATGAGAGTTGCGACAGGTTTAAATGCGACTTTGAATTCCACAGGCATACCGTTGGAAATACCTCCTTGAATACCGCCCGAATTATTCGATTGAGTGGTGATCTTCCCTTCCGTCTTTTCAAACACATCGTTATGTTCCGACCCTTTCATGGTAGCTGATTGAAAACCGGAGCCATACTCAAATCCTTTTACAGCATTAATAGATAACATTCCTTTGCCCAGCTGAGCGTGTAACTTATCAAAAACTGGTTCACCTAATCCCGTTGGCAAATTTTCTATTACTCCTGTAACTATTCCGCCAATGGTATCCCCCTGCTTTTTTATGGCAAGAATATAATCCTCCATTTCATTGGCTTTATCCAAATCCGGACATCTTACTTTATTCTTTTCAATGTTCGAAAAATCTAGCTCTTGCCAAGATTTTTCCGTAGAAACATTGCCAACAGCCGAAACGTAGGCATTAATTCTAATCCCTTGATTTTCCAGTATTTGTTTTGCGATAGCTCCAGCAACTACCCGGCAGGCAGTCTCTCGGGCTGAGGCTCTTCCTCCTCCACGATAATCGCGTATACCGTATTTTTCTTGTGTAGTATAATCGGCATGAGACGGTCTGTAGTTTTCTTTCAAATGAGAGTAATCTTTTGATTTACTGTCCTGATTTTGAATAACAAAACCAATGGGAGTCCCTAAGGTTTTTCCCTCAAAAATACCGGAAAGAAACTGAACGGTATCACTTTCTTTCCGTTGGGTGGTGATGGCTGATTGACCAGGTTTTCGTCTGTCTAATTCATATTGAATTTTATCTAAATCCAATTCAAATCCAGCTGGAACGCCTTCCAATATTCCGCCAATAGCAACTCCATGAGATTCGCCAAAAGTGGTTAGTTTTAGTATGGCTCCGAAGGTGTTGCCCATTTTAAAAGTCCTTAGTAGTTAGTAATAAGTCCTGAGTAATCAATTTTAAAACTAAATACTCAGGACTAAAATCTCGATACTTTTTTACCCTTCCTTAGCCGCCAAATATCTTTCGGCATCTAAGGCAGCTTGGCATCCAGTTCCGGCAGCCGTAATTGCTTGTCGGTAGGTTTTGTCAGCAGCATCACCCGACACAAATACTCCAGGAATATTAGTCAAGGATGTTCCAGGTTTTTCGTATTTAATGTAGCCCGTTTCGTCTAGGTTAATTTGTCCTTTAAAGATATCGGTATTTGGTTTGTGACCAATGGCTACAAAAAATCCTGTCGCAGGAATTTCTTTCACTTCTCCAGTTGCATTGTTTTTTACTCTTGCTCCAGTAACACCCATTCCGTCACCCAATACTTCCTCAGTTTCGGTATTGTACAAGATTTCGATGTTTGCCGTTTTCTTTACTCTCTCTGCCATTATTTTGGAAGCTCTAAACTCGTCTCTTCTTACGAGCATAGTCACTTTGGTACATAATTTTGACAAATAGTGTGCTTCCTCACATGCAGAATCTCCTGCTCCTACGATAATTGTTTCTTGACCTTTATAAAAGAACCCATCACACACAGCACAAGCCGAAACTCCACCCCCCATTTCTAGGTATTTTTGTTCAGAAGGCAATCCCAAATATTTGGCAGAAGCTCCTGTCGAGATAATTACGGTATCGGCATGGATTTCCTTTTCCATATTTTCGCCAATCCATACTTTGTGGACTTCACCAGAAAAATCTACTTTGGTAACCCATCCATTTCGTACATCGGTATCAAATCTTTCCGCTTGGGCTCTCAACTGAACCATCATTTCGGGTCCAGTTACTCCTTCTGGGTAACCCGGAAAATTCTCAACCTCGTTGGTTGTTGTTAACTGACCACCTGGTTGCATACCTTCGTACAACACGGGAGCCATGTTGGCTCTTGCTGCATAAATTGCTGCCGTATATCCTGCTGGTCCTGAACCAATTATTAAGCATTTTACTTTTTCTATATTTTCTGACATGCTAGTTTTATTTGTTATTTAATAGGTTAGTTGATTACCTTTGAAAAATCTTACAATTTTACTCAAAAAAATAGGGAACATCAAATCACATTACGATTATATTATAGTAGGTCAAGGATTGGCAGGAACAATCCTTCATTTTCACCTTTTGGAAAGGAGCAAACAGGTTTTAGTCATTGACAACAACCAAGAAAAAAACTCCTCCTTGGTGGCGGCCGGAATGTACAATCCAATTGTATTTAAGCGTGTAACCAAAGGGTGGAATGTAGATAAATACTCTCCGTATTTAGGACCTTTTTATGAGAAGATGGAAAAACTGCTCAGTACTCAATTGGATTTTCCGATTAATATTCTTCGATTTTTTAAAAATCTCGAGCAACAGAATGATTTTTTTTCGAAAACAGAAGAAGATGGATTTTCTCAATACTTAGTATCACAATCATCTGCTAAGGTAGATCATTTGCCGGTTAAAAACGAGGTTGGGTTTGGTGAAATTACCAAAACTGGATGGGTTAACACCGTTACCTTGTTGACTAAATACAGAGATTTTCTAATCAAAGAAAATCAATTATTGAATGAAAAATTTGACTTTGATCAATTAGTATTTACGGACTATAAAGTGTCGTACAAAGGAATCTCAGCTGAAAAAATCTTTTTTTGCGAGGGGACACAAATGACTCAAAACCCCTACTTCAACTATTTACCCTTGGTTCCGACAAAAGGAGAATTATTCACGATTAAAGTACCAGGATTGGAAGTAGATAAGATCTTGAACAAAGGGTTCTTTTGTCTTCCTTTGGGAAATGAATTGTTCAGAGTTGGCGCCACGTACAACTGGAAAGACCTTACCTACGACACAACAGAAGCTGGTAAGAATGAACTCCTCGAAAAGCTCGAAAGTATATTGACATGCGAATTTGAAATTATAGATCATCAAGCAGGCATAAGACCAACGGTGCGCGACCGAAGACCTCTTGTTGGTTTCCACCCAGACTTTCCTAGCCTTGGATTATTTAATGGATTAGGTACAAAAGGAGTGTTGATTGCCCCTTGGCTAGCCAATCACTTTTGCGATGCAATAGAAAGCAACTCAAATCTGGACAGAGAGTACGATTTGCAAAGAGTTAAGAAAAGAAAATAAAAAAGGCTTTCAGAAATTCAAAAAGCCCTAATTTGTGTGAATGGTGTTTCGAATTACTTGATCGTAATCAAGTAAGGCAAACGAGCTTGTATTCTGTCTTGCCCTTGAATATTCAATGAGCTAATTTTTCTTAACTGTCCTATAATCTCGTTACTGAACGAACCAGGCTGGCTCATCACAACTTGCTCATTTTCATCATTCTCTTGTGCAAGAGCTTTCAATATTTCTTCGGCTGCATCTTTTTTCTTTTTCGGAATATCCATCACTCTTGGCTCCGAAATATTTGCCAATTCGGCAGCGTAAGCAACTGCCTCCTCAATGCCTCCTATCTCATCTACTAAATTAATTGCCAGAGCATCTTTTCCAGACCAAACTCTTCCTTGTCCTATACTATCTACCTTTGATTTTGTCATCTGTCTTCCCTCTGCTACTCTCGTAATAAAATCATCATAAATTCGATCCACTTCTTTTTGGATTACAGCATATTCTTCCTCAGAAAGAGGCTTTGTGAAGGACATTATATCTGCGTGTTCGTTTGTCTTAGCTCGGTCAAAAGTAAGTCCAATTTTGTCATTCAAAAATTCTTGAGCGTTTGGAACAACACCAAAAACTCCAATTGATCCTGTGATTGTGTTTTCTTGAGCAAAAATTCGATCTGCGTTGCAGGAAATGTAATACCCTCCCGAAGCGGCTAAATCTCCCATAGACACAACTACTTTTTTACCTGATTTTTTGATAAGTTCTATTTCTCTCCATATCACATCTGAGGCCAAAGCACTTCCTCCAGGTGAGTTAACTCTGAGCACCACGGCTTTTATTGAATCATTGTTTCTTGCCTTTCTCAAGTGAGCCACAGTAGTTTCAGAACCTATAATCTCAGCCGTTCCTTTTCCGCTGGCTATTTCTCCGTTTGCATAGACAATAGCAATGTTTTTTACTCCACTGTTTTTTACTACCAATTTATTCTTCGCATACTCCACATAGTTTATGAGATCCACTGTTTCTACTTTTCTTTTTTTCTCTAAGTTCAACTTTTCACGCAACAAATCTTCCACTTCATCTTGATATTTTACAGCCGTAGCTAGTTTATTGTCAACTGCTTGTGTTGGGCTTGAAATAGTCATGTTATCTGCCAAGGAGTTTAATTCTTCCTCCGAAATACCTCTTGCCTCACTAATTTCGGTAACCCAATGATTCCAGAAGGAGTACAAATATTTTTCGGTTTGTTCTCGGTTGGCATCACTCATTTTTTCGAGAAAAAATGGCTCTACTACACTTTTAAATTTATTGTTACTTCCTCGAATAATTTGCATTTCTACTCCCAATTTATCAAGCATTTGCTTGAAAAACATTTTTTCGCTGGACAATCCACTCCATTGCAAAGCGCCTTTAGGGTACACATAAATCTCATCCGCCACGGAGGTTAAATAATAACCCGCTTGCGAATAGGCTTCTGAGTAAGCAACGATGAATTTTCCTGACTCTTTAAACCTTTCCAATGCATCATGAATTTCCTCGAGAGCTCCCAGCCCGATAGACATAAACGAAGGCTCGAGATAAATCCCTTTAATTTTATCATCTTCCCTAGCATAATCAATTGACCTCACCACATCATTCAGCCCCAATACATTCACTGCTTTGAAGGAGGCCGGCTCCAATTCAAAATAACTTGTTTCGCTTATAGGTGTATCGAATTTTAGATGTAATACTGAATTGTTTTTCACAGTAATAGGATCTGGACCAGGAAACAAGGTAGAACTGATTCCGATTACCAAGAAAAATAAAATTAATCCAAAAACGAGGTAAGCCAATCCAGAGGCTAAAAAATATTTAAAAAACTGCTTCATTGCTTAAATTTATTTGATTCCCTCAAAAGTAAGATTCAATTCGTTAATTTTGGAATTAATTACACAAAAGGTATGGATTTATTATGAATGGACATCCACAACAACTACTTTTATCGCTTGGAGGGAATGAACCTAACACGGAGAAATGCTTTCGAGATTCTCTGCGCGTGCTATCCTCGAGATTTGGAAATCCTGTTTTGCTTTCTTCAATTTACGAAACTCAACCATGGGGATTCCAAGCTTCCACGGCTCCTTTTCTAAATCAACTGGTTACGTTTCATACTGAGGAGGAAATTGAGTCAATCTTGGAATTTACTCAATCGGTAGAGAAAATGAATGGACGAAAATCCAAATCGAGCCAAGGCAAATATGCGAACAGAACCTTAGATATTGACATCTTGTGTTATGGTACACACGAGGTGGTGACCGAAAATCTCGTTGTTCCTCATAAATTTATGCATGAACGGAACTTTATCCTCGTGCCCTTGAAAGAAATTTTACCAAATTTTATTCATCCAACCCTAAAAAAAACATTGAAAGAATTACTTTTGTCGACTAAGGACAACTTAACCGTATCACTTTACAAAAAAACTAAATAATGCTCAAACAATTCACCGTAATTGAAGGAAACATCGGCTCCGGAAAGACTTCATTAAGTAAAATGATTGCGATTGAATTTGAAGCGAACTTAATTTTAGAAGAATTTGAAGAAAACCCATTTTTGTCGGACTTTTTGGAAGACCAGAAGGTAAATCCACTGGGAGTCGAATTGCAGTTCTTAATCGACAGATTTCACCAACTACAATCTCCTACAAACGACAAGAAACCAACGGTTGCCGATTATTTCATCGAAAAAAGCCTTGTGTTTTCTGGAAACAATTTATCAAAAATTGAAAAAAATCTCTTTGACAGTTATTACTCCGTACTTTTTGACAAAATCACTAAACCTGATTTGCTCGTTTATTTATCCGTGAATTCGGACCGACTTCTCAAAAACATAAAAAAAAGAGGAAGAAAAATTGAGCAGGATCTTACTGCTCGTTACCTTGAAAGCATACATCAATCGTATTTGGAATACCTAAAAAGTAAAACAAACGAAAGTGTGCTTATCTTGGATGTTTCGGAGTTAGATTTCGTAAAAAACCCCGAAGATTACGCCTTGGTAAAGGATACAATACTCAATTACAACGAAAGAAAAACTACCGAAATTATTTTTTAACATAAAAATAAGTGAGCTATCCTTATTCAGAGTGCCAAACTATTAGTAAATTTGTGTCAGATTTATTAAACATAACCTAACTCATACAATGAAAACAAAAAACTTATACGTAGCAGTTGCTACCCTTATCGCTTCAGCCATTCTTGCTAGTTGTAGTGTACTGAAAGATTTGGAATACGAAGTAAATCCTAATCCAATAGAGATGCACGGTGATAAAATGACCGTAAATATTGACGGAAAATTTATCGAAAAAGGATTGAACAATAAAGCCTTTGTAACCTTAACCCCTACTTTGGTAAACGAAGCTGGAGAAGAATTAGAATTTGAACCTAAATCTTTTAAGGGAGAAAAAGCTGCTGGAAATGGTGAGACTGTTGCAAAAGGTGGACATAGTTTTTCTTACTCAAGCACTAGAGATTACAATCCAGCCTTCGAAAATGCAAAATTAGTTGTGAAATATGTGGCTACAAAAGGAGACAAAGAAAAGCTAAACGACCGAACTGAATCTATTGCTGATGCCACTGTTGTAACTCCACTTTGGTTGCAAAATGACGACAAAGTTGCTATGGGTGAAGACAAATTGGTACGATCTTTTGAAAAAACTACCAAAGCCGTTATCAATTATGATAAAGGAAGATCAGTAGTAAAATACAACGAAAAGAAAGATGCGGACATCATCGCGATGAAAGATTTTATTTCAGCGGCTAACGAAAACGTAAAATTAATTGTAAACAACATTGAGATTGTATCTTACGCATCTCCGGAAGGTGAAACTGAAAAGAACTCTAACCTAGCTGCTGACAGAGCAGAATCTGCTAGAGCATTCTTGATGAAAACAAACAAACAGTACAAACTAAACTTGACTGCAGAGCAACTAATCAAATCACCAAAAGGGGAAGATTGGGATGGTTTGAAAGAATTGATTTCAAAAAGCAATCACGAAGACAAAAACATCATCATTGCTGTAGCAGAAATGGAAAACGATGCGGCAAAAAGAGAGCAAGAAATTAAAGCTCTTTCTACAACTTACAAGTTTTTAGAAAAAGACATCTTTCCTCAATTAAGAAGATCACAAATGATTGTGAACTACACGGAAAATGGTTTGACAGATGAAGAACTAAAAGCTGCTGTGGCAAACAATCCTCAATCATTGAATGTGGAAGAAATGTTGTTTACAGCAAACACTTTGATAAGTGATGAAGACACAAAATTAGCTATCTACAGAGAAGTAATTAGAAAAGACGCTAGTGACTGGAGAGGACATACCAATGCTGGAGTTATCTTATACAAAAAAGGAAACATCACAGAAGCTAACAACTTGTTTACAAAAGCCTTTAACGCAGAAAAAAATGCTGTAACAAGCAACAACATGGGGGTTGTAAAAAGACAAGCGGGAGAAATTTCAGAGGCGATGGAATTATTTAACAATGCATCGGCTACGGGAGAAATTGCTTCTTACAACAAAGGATTGATTAATATCAAAAAAGGAGAATACAGCAATGCCATCTCAAACATGGGGAACGAAAGTACCTTTAACAAAGCATTGGCTCAAGTTTTGAATAAAGATTATACCTCTGCGAC
The DNA here is from genome assembly GCA_023255335.1 of Flavobacteriales bacterium. Taxonomy (GTDB): domain Bacteria; phylum Bacteroidota; class Bacteroidia; order Flavobacteriales_D; family CAJJDF01; genus CAJJDF01. The sequence continues at coordinate 8,202 of JALRIS010000009.1, forward strand.
TTCTACCTTGAACAACTCTTCGGATGCAAGCACAGCAAGAGGAATGTACCTAAAAGCAATTATTGCTGCAAGAAAAGGAAACGAAGCAGCCGTGGTAGCTAACTTAACTTCTGCGATTGCAAAAGATAGTTCATTAAGAGCAAAAGCGAAAAAAGACAGAGAATTCATCAAATATTTCGAGACTGCTGGTTTTGCAGGATTGTAAAATTTGAAAAAATAATTCAGACAAAAACGGTAATCCAATGGGTTACCGTTTTTTTTTGTGCATTTTTGTAAGTATCATTTAAACTCTCGTTTATTCCTCTATGCAAGTTGATGTAATTATTCCCGCTTTTAACGAACAAAACTCAATAGGCTCTGTAATCAGAGATATCCCCAAAGACTTGGTGAGAGAAATCATTGTGGTTGACAACAATTCGAGTGATGAAACCAGCATAAATGCCAAAAATGCGGGTGCCACCGTACTTAAGCAACCTTTGCAAGGATATGGAAATGCCTGTTTGAAAGGAATTGACTATGCAACAAACAAAGAAGCAAAAGCCGATGTGCTTGTTTTCCTGGATGCTGATTACTCTGATTTTCCGGAAGAGATGAATTTGTTACTGAACAAAATCTGGAAAGGAGCAGACATGGTTATTGGCAACCGTGTAAAAGAAAAAAGAGAAAATGGCTCTATGACTATTCCGCAGATTTTTGGAAATTGGCTGGCTTGTAATTTAATGAAACTCATGTATGGCTATCGATACAGAGATTTGGGACCGTTTCGGGCTATTAAATTTGAGAAACTGACTCAATTAGGAATGGTAGACCAAACCTACGGCTGGACCGTAGAAATGCAAGTAAAAGCACTCAAAGAAAAATTCAATGTACAGCAGGTAGATGTCAGCTATCGAAAACGAATAGGACAATCAAAAATCTCTGGAACCATAAAAGGAAGCATTTTGGCTGGCTACAAAATAATCACCACGATATTTAAATACAAATAACTATGAGCATCGCCCTAATTTTGATCTATAGCCTCTTTTCACTTTTTGTTGTTTTTTACAGTATTGTACAACTCGGGTTGGTTATTTCTTACCTACGAAATCGAAAAAAGGTGTTGGAAGAGATTTCCCACTATGCTCAGCAGCCCTACTTTCCTCATGTAACTGTCCAACTCCCTGTGTACAACGAAATGTATGTGATAGAAAGACTGATAGAGGCCGTGGCCAATTTCAATTATCCCACAGATAAACTAGAAATACAAGTGCTGGATGACTCCACTGACGAGACTGTGCAAATAATTGCCCGAAAAGTAAAAGAACTAAGAGCCGCAGGACTTGATATATCTCAAGTCATTCGTCCCGAACGAAAAGGATTCAAAGCGGGAGCTTTAGACTTTGGTATGAACACATGCAAAGGAGAATACATTGCGATATTTGATGCCGATTTTGTGCCGACTCCCAATTTTTTGCTCGATACAATCCCCTACTTTCAGGACGAACAGATTGGCGTAGTCCAAACCAGGTGGGAACATATCAATAAAGAATATTCGCTACTTACACGTTTGCAGGCTTTTGCCTTGGATGCACACTTTAGTGTAGAACAAGGTGGAAGAAATTTTGCCGGACACTTTATTAATTTTAACGGAACAGCAGGCGTTTGGAGGAAACAAGCTATCATTGACGGTGGAGGTTGGAAAGCTGATACACTTACTGAAGACCTAGATTTGAGTTATCGTGCCCAGCTCAAGGGTTGGAAATTTATTTTCAAAGAGGAGATTGGCGCTCCCGCTGAACTACCCGCAGAAATGAATTCCCTAAAAGCCCAACAGTATAGATGGACAAAAGGAGCCGCAGAATGTACCGTAAAAAACTTAAGGAAAGTTGTCAAACATAAAAACTACTCTTTTTGGACAAAAATTAACGCAATTTTTCACTTAATGAATAGCTTTTTATTCATTGCTATTTTCAGTATTGCAATGCTTAGTCTTCCTTTGTTTATTTTGAAACAATCTCATACTGAGTTACAACCATTTTTCAAATTGGCCACTATCTCACTATTCAGTTTTGCGGTAATTGGCGTTCTTTACTTCACCTCTTTTGCCAAGAGTTACACCAACAAAGGAATTGCATTCTTACATTTCTTGTATTATTTCCCTCTATTTCTGAGTTTTTCGATGGGGCTTTCTCTTCATAATTCTCTGGCAGTACTCGAAGGATATGCCGGCAAAAAATCTCCTTTTGTGAGAACCCCGAAGTTTTCCTTGACCGACAAAACAGGAAATTGGAAAGGTAAAAGTTACAGCAAAATAAAAGTAAACTGGGTGACATTGTTTGAGGGACTTTTTGCTCTCTATTTTGCCTTAGGCGTCTATCTGTGCTTTGTGTGGAATGATTACGGCATACTTCCCCTATTTGCCATGCTTACGCTCGGATTTGGGGTAATTGCGGGGTATTCGCTCAAGCATTCTATGGCGAGGTGAAGAGTGGTTACAATTTTTAAACTAACTACCCTGTACTTCTTCACCTGATACAACATATATCGTTTAACTCGTTTCAAAATATTGTTGGATAGAAAAAAATAATTAAAGAGCTCTTTTAGGTTAATGTCTCTCAAAAGATTGCTTCATTTCTGCTGTTTACTCTCATTAAACTCTGAAGCGCAACTGGAGCTCTTTTTATTATTTTTTCCCTTTTCCGCGATTCTGTGCCCATCAGTTCAATCTCTCCCCTTTGATTGGAATCGAAAAGAATTCTCCCTAACTTTGTCACAAACGAAATGAAATGTTTGCCAAACAATTAGTGAACCTCCTAAAGCATGAATTGACACTAGAAATGAAACAAAAGCATTTCATAAGCTCTATTGTGCTCTACATTGTTTCGACCATATTTGTGTGTTCACTTTCCTTTACCTCCATCTCAGAAACTAGTATTTGGAATGCTCTTTTTTGGATAATCATTCTCTTCTCATTAACCAATGCCATTTCCAAATCTTTTCTTAACGAAAATTCTGACAAACAATTATTTCTCTACACCTTAATAAACCCCAGAGTACTTATCGTGGGTAAAATTCTCTACAACTTAGTCCTCTCTATTTTATTGGTTGTTTTGAGCTTTGTTGTGTTTACTATTTTTATTCAGTCAGACGGACTGACAGACATGAACTATTGGTTGTTTTTTCTTGCGGTGATACTAGGAAGCACCAGCCTATCCTCAACTCTGACTATGGTCAGTGCAATCGCCTCTAAAACAAACAATAACATTGGCATTCTCTCCATCCTTGCCTTTCCGATTCTCATCCCTTCCATTTTGCTCTCTATCGAGTTTTCCAACCTGGCCATCAATGGAGGTACCACCGAAATGGCTGGCCAATTCATCGTTTTTTTATCGTTGATTAACTTGCTTATAATCATACTTTCTTTTTTATTATTTCCTTACCTTTGGCGAGAATAAGAGATTTTTTTTGCAATGAAAACAGTTAAACAACATTGGTGGAAGGCTTTATCTGTAATTCTATTGGTGTACACCTTTGGTTTTTCGTTTTTGGTTCCTCTTTCTCCCTCCATCAAGTCGGCTACTCCCAGCTCTCTTGAAATTGGAGAAAACAAGGTGATATTAACTGGCTACAATACCGGATTTACGGCCGATGAGCCTATTCACATTGCAATCGAATATGACAAGCAAACCCTTCTTTGTGGAACAGCTATTTCTGTCTTGAATGAAAATCAAATAGAAGCCAGTTTTACTGTGCCTGACTCACTTCCTTCCAAAGTACTTCATCTTAGACTTCATACCACTCGTTTTTCTTGTTTCTCACCAGAACTGATTAAAGCTTTCTCTATTGTTGAGGCTCCTGCCGATGATGCACAATGTTCGTCCCCTCCACTTGCTAGTTCAGTTCCTTTGGATATTCCAAATAGACTACAACTAAACGAAACCATACGAAACCTCATGTTTCATGTGCCGATGTGGTTTACCATGATGGTAATTCTTTCAATTTCCTTCTGGTATTCCATCAAATACCTCAACACCTTTGATTTGCGTTATGATAGAATTGCAAGAGAGGCCGTAAACATCGGATTATTATTTGCTGCCTTAGGGTTAGTTACGGGTTCTATTTGGGCAAAATTCACCTGGAGCGAGCACACAGATTTATTCACCACATCGGGGTGGTGGGTAAATGATGTAAAACTCAATGGAGCCGCCATTACCACCTTAATTTATTTGGCTTACAGAATTTTGAGAAACTCCCTACAAGAAGCCAATCAAAAAGCAAAAGTAAGTGCCGTCTATAATATTTTCGCCTTTGTATTAATGCTGGTATTTATTATGATTTTACCTCGAATTACAGATTCATTACATCCTGGCAATGGAGGGAATCCTGCCTTTGGAAAGTATGATCTTGACAGCACCCTAAGGAAAGTATTCTATCCGGCTGTTGTGGGTTGGATACTCCTCGGAATTTGGATGCTCTCACTCAAAAAAAGAATTTCAACCCTCGAAAACAACCTAGAAGATGAATAAAAAAATCGTTTTTTTACTCTTAGCATTCATTGCTTTTTTTTACAACGCGAGCCTTGCCAAAGGCAATTTGGTGGAACAAACTTTTCACGAATCGGGAAAAATAAACGTGGTAGTTGCCATCGTTCTTGTAATATTTATCGGTTTGATTTTTTATTTGATAAAATTGGATAGAAAAATTTCCAAAATAGAGAAAGAATCAAAAAAATAAAATAGGTAACTTTAAGTAAAATTTGCATCATGAGAAAAGTCGAAATTGCACTAATAATTGTTGTAGCTGTTACGATAGGAATTATATTTAGCTACTCCTCGCAGGCAAGTCGCTATGGTAACTTTACGCAGGCGTTTGCCGAAGAAGGCAAAACCTTTAAGGTAATTGGCACTCTCAACAAAGATATTCCAGTAGAAACTCCTCAAGCCAACTTGGTTATTTTCAATATGATTGACCAAAACGGAAAAGAATGTAAAGTGTACCTCAACGAAACGGTACAAGAACATTTTGATAGGTCGGATCAAGTAGTTATTACAGGAACTGCCGATAGCGAAAAAAATGCATTCTTTGCCACAGAACACCAGGCAAAATGCCCTTCAAAATACAATGACGAAAAGTAGCCAACTTTACTGACAGTGTTCACACACTCCCTTGGCATGAACCTCAAAAGAATCGATAAGGTGATTACTCTTGTTGATGAAAGAATCTGCCGGTAAATCAACGCAATAAACCGAATTACACTGGGTGCACTGTAGGTGTAGATGATTGTGTATATGATTGTCCTGCTGGCAAGTATCCTCACACATTGCATATCGCAAATCCTCGCCTGCGATGGAAATTGAATGAATAATACCTGTTTCTAGAAACGTTTTGATTGTGCGATATAAAGTAACACGATTATACTCTCCCAGCTTATTTTCTATGTACGAAATGGAAACAGCTGAAGAGGAATCACTGATAATTTCCAATACCGATTTCCTAAAAGGAGTCTCGCTGATATTTTTTCTTTTTAAGATTGATTTCATGTTCCTGAGAAAAATATTTGCAACATTGTTACAAAAAATTCATTAATTCCTTATATTTGCATCACAGTTGCAAATATATGAAGTTTTATTCTATCTTACTTGTTTTAGTACTTACCAGTTTCGCCAGACTCTATTCTCAAGAATATCAAGGAATAGTAGTGGACAAAGAAAATGGCTCACCCGTACCGTATGCCTCTATTTGGATCGTAGACCTAAATACAGGCGTTTCTTGCAACAGCCAAGGAAGGTTTCTCTTAGACTTTTCGCTCCCACAAACCATGCACATCAAAGTATCGGCAGTGGGTTACACGAGTGCCATTAGTTCTATTTCAAAAAATGACACCAACCAGATTGTACTAGTTCTCTCACCCTCTCACATTGAACTACAAGAAATGGAAATATCCACCACCACGGGAATTCTTCAAAACTACTCCATCACCAATGTCGAGTCCAAAACTCTGGAAGAACTCACAACGATCAACACCACCACACTGGGTCAATCTCTAGGAAATATTTCTGGAGTTTACAACAATTCTACCGGAAATGGAATCAACAAACCAGTAATACGAGGAATGAGCGGTATGAGAGTAAGCACTTACCTCAACGGGCTAAAAATAGAAAATCAACAATGGGGTGGTGATCACGGAATTGGCGTAGATGCATTAGGAATAGAAAAAGTGGAAGTGATAAAAGGAGCGTCCTCTCTACTCTATGGATCCGATGCGTTGGGTGGAGTGATTTACCTCCACGAAGAAAAATATGCTGAATCTAATATGTTTGAGGCTGGAATAAACTCCCAATTCGAGTTAAATTCTATGGGGTTTACGAATGGATTTCACATGAAAATCGCCAAAAAAAACATTCGATTCAACTTATTTGGAAACCAAACCTCGCAAGCAGATTATCAAGTTCCCAACGGAGATTTTGTGTTTAATTCAAGATTTAAAGGACAAGGAATAAAAGCCGCACTAGGCATGAACAAGAACAATTGGGTGGGTAATATTCGGTACACCTTCGTTTCCAATGAACTCGGAATACCGGGACATACGCATGACTCTGTACCTAGCAAAGAAGATTTATTCAAGCCTACTGCTTCCCGGAAAAAAACACTCCCACTCCAAGTAAATTCCTCTCACTTTTTGAGTACTGATCATAAATTATACTTCAATAAAAGTGAATTAAAATTCACCTTGGGATTAGTTTCTAACAACCTAGAAGAATTTGATGAAAAAGTGACTATTCCTGGAATTGCCATGAAACTCAATACTTTTTCGTTCAACGGACTATGGAGAATTACCTCTTGGAAAAAACACAAGATATTGATAGGGGCACAAGGAAATATTCAGACCAACAAGAACAATGAAAAAGCGGAAGAGATTTTACTCCAAAACTTACAATCAAATTCTGCTGGAGTGTTTGGAATGATTCATTCAAAATGGAATCAACAGCTGGAAACTCAATTTGGAATTCGAGCCGATAGAAATGAGTTTGAAATAGCTTCAAATTCTTTACAAGATCCTGGACTCACCCTGAATTACCAAAGTTTAACTTACTCGGCAGGTTTGAGCTACAAAAAAAACAAACATGCTTACAGAATAAATATTTCTTCGGGATATAGACCGCCACATCCGATCGAGAGTCTTGCTAATGGTGTTCATCACTCTTCAAGAAGGTTTGAGATTGGCTCACTTTCGCTCCAACCCGAATTTGCCAACCAACTAGACCTATCTTATGAATTTAACAACGAACATATAGGACTGCTACTCAATCCTTACGTTTCAGTTATTCAACACTATGTTTACCTCAACTATACTGACTCTCTCATCGATAATTACCCCGTAGTGAACTACGCCCAAAATGAGCTTACCTACTTTTATGGAGGAGAAGTGACTTTGCATTATCACCCGCACTTTTTACACAATTTACACATAGAAACTCATTACACTTATTTATTTGCCGAGGATGGCCAAGGAAAGGCAATCTCTCAAATTCCTCAACCCAGACTGATGGGATTACTTACCTATGACATCGAGTCTAAGTCCAAATTAATCCCTTCTTCACTTGCACTTCAAGCGACCCTTTTTGGAAGGCAGCAAAGGGTAATTGAAAATGAAATATACTCTGATCAATACAGTTTATTAGACCTTGGAGCAAGCTGGAAAATCGCAAGTACGAAACTAAAAGGTCACTTAAAAATAGGTGCGAGAAATATTATTAATACGAATTATATCAATCATTTATCAGAATTAAAACCTCTGGGTATTCAGAACCCAGGAAGGAACTTTTATTTCAGTCTTAACCTCAAAATAAATCAAAAAACAACCTAACATGAAAAAAATAATCAACACCACCATTATCCTTGCAGGACTTTCTATCTTTTCAGTTTCTTGCAACAAATCCGAATGCCATGAATGCCACTATGACAAAGACGGTGCAGAAGTAGAATTAGGTGAAAAATGTGACTCGGACCTAGAAACATTAGAAGCAGAAGGAATTGATGTAAATGGAGTAAACTACGAAGTGCATTGTCACGAACATTAATTTATTAACTTTGGTGAATACAACCAATCACCAAAGTATGAATTTATCTCAAAGCAAAAGAACCCTTTTCGCCTTCGCACTATCCTGTTGTTTTCTCTCTGGATTTTCAGCTACTTCACCCTCAAAGAAAGTCACGAAGAAAAATCTTTGTGACACTTGGTTTGTTGGACAGGCATGGGAAATAAGACAAAACGGAGACAAAAAAGACCAATCGAAGAAAGCGAAAGGGTCTTCCTTTGTGTTTACTCAAGACAACACATTCCTGCTCAAAGATCGAGCAAAGTCTGTTCCTGACACCCAAGAAGGAAGGTTTTCTATCTTTTCAAAAGACTCAATAATTATCGTTTTTGGAAGCCAAAAAATGATATTTCAGGTATCATTTCCCTCAAAAGACAGCATGACTCTTTCTGGAAACACCTATGGACGAAACTTATTCATAGGGCTTTCGAGAGATTCCATTGCGCCTTACCAAAGGACTGAAAAAGAATCAAGAAGAATGTATGAAGAAGAAATTGTATCCGAATACTATGAAAACCCCAAGATAGACGAAGAAATTGAAATGGTAGAGGAAACGATTGAAGAGGTAGTGGAAGAAATACATGAAATACCCAGAAAAGAGCCTGAACACATAACACGTGAACGAGAAAAGAACATAGCCGAAATGAAACTAATTGGACAATGGAAGCTCGAAGATTCCAAGAAGCCATTTTTCACACTAAGCTACAATCACTATAGTATCTCTAATCAAGGTGAATTTGAATTATTTGGATCTTGGACACTTTTAAATAATCTCATTAGAATTACAAACAACAAAGGTACTTTTAGCTATAAAATTTTGAATCAAACGAGAACAAGAATCGAAATATCAGACTTGCAAACGACTAAAGTAATTGTTTTAGTAAAGTAGAAAAGAAACTCCCAAATTCTAATAGAATGAATAATCTCTCGAAACTAACTGTTTTTCTTATCCTTATGAGTAAGTGGGCCCTATCTCAGTCACCTTTACTAGTAAAGAATATCAATCCCAGTTTTGCAACGTCTAGCTATCCACAAAACCTCACACCCTTGAATGGAGTCCTGTATTTTTCAGCAGATGACGGAACTCATGGTTTTGAGTTATGGAAAACTGACGGCACTACTTCTGGGACAGTTCAAGTTAAAGACCTTACGCCAGGAGTTTTAGGCACTGATAATTTAAGAGATTTTACAACAACCAATTCACAATTATTTTTCACTTGTAGGACGGGAACAGAGCTTTGGGTTAGCAATGGAAATGCATCAGGAACAGATACATTAATAACCTTTCCTGATATTGGAACCATTCAGGACAACAGCCTCTTCCCTCTGGATAACTCGCTATTATTCGTCACCCAAGATTTTTCATCAGGTAATTTAAGTTTGTGGAAAAGTAACGGAACAGTTGCATCCACAGTAAAACTAAAAACATTTAGCAGTGGTGGGAACTCAATTCACTTTTCGACTTTCAAATACTATAACAATGAAGTATATTTTGTGGCCAATGACGGAGTAACTGGCCAAGAAGTTTGGAAAACTGACGGAACTGCTTCCGGTACAGTTATTCTGAAAGATATTAACTCTGGAATGAATGACGGAACACCGTGGCCAGATTCGCCATTTTTTAATTTGATAAATGGTGAATTATTCTTTGTTGGGAATGATGGGGTATCTGGAAATGAGCTTTGGAAAACAGACGGTACCTCAATTGGAACGACACTTATAAAAGACATAAAAGCAGGAGCCGGGAGCTCAAACATAACCTCACCTATTTGTGTCGGGAAAAACCTATATTTCCATGTATTTATAAATGGAAAAACAGCACTTTGGAAATCCGATGGAACAAACACTGGAACAATTAAAATAATTGATTTATCGCGGAATGATTTTATGATTGCGTTAGATTCCAACACCCTCATATTCAACCAAGACAACACATCCCCTATCAATTATGGACGAGAACTCTGGACAACAAACGGAACTCCTGCTAGTACTGTTTTACTAAAAGATATCAATCCAGGAAATGCGCATGGATTGCCTGCAAATCATTTCAAAGGATTAGTCATTGATTCTATTCTCTACTTCAACGGGCAAGAAACAACTCATGGGCTAGAATTATGGAGGTCAGATGGAACAGACACAGGAACTTATTTGGTAAAAGACTTAAACCCTGGTATTGGAGACGGCTTTTTGAATAACTCCAAATTTTTATTCGATGGCAATGGAAACTTATTCTTTGATGCTATCTCGAGAGGAGGAGGTTCTTCTACCGAGCTTTGGCAAAGCAATGGAACAGACACGGGCACAATAAGGCTGGATGTTGATACGAATGGTGGCGGCTCCATTCCTTTGCAACTTAAATTAATAGACACAACCCTATTTTTTACCGCCAACGATGGCTTCACAGGAGTTGAGTTATATTCCACAATTGCAGATTCCATAAAAAAGAAAGTGATTGTTGCTGGTCCTCCGTCATTTATCTCTGAAACAAATCTCTCTAATTCATTCGATATTTACCCGAATCCAACTTCAGGGATTTTCTATTTGATTAAGGACAATACGCTGCACCTTGGCGCCTTCAACATGAAAATCACCAGCATTGAAGGTAGAATAATGACGAAAAAATCAGAGTTAAATTGTTCCACAGAATTTAATATTTCAGACTACCCCAAAGGGATTTATCTTATCATCATAACAGATAACAAAGGCGGAATCTTCAGAAAAAAACTAGTTAAACACTAATTCCTCTTATCCATTCCCCACATCAATTTATTTCGGATGGTTTTAAAGAAATCTTGATTTGGGAACTGAACCAAATTTATTTTTAATTGTGATTTAGTCACAACCAAATGATTTGCCGTAGAAATTTCTTCACTACGAGAATCTAAGGTGGCTAAAAATTTTTGTTCTCTCCCTTCTACTTTTAATTCAATCACACTGTCGTCTGGCACAACCATCGGTCTTATATTAAGATTGTGAGGTGCAATAGGAGTTATCACAAAATTATATGAATTAGGCATCAAAATGGGCCCTCCACAACTCAAAGAATAAGCCGTAGAGCCAGTTGGAGTAGCTACAATGAGGCCATCTGCCCAGTAAGAGTTAAGAAATATACCATTGACAAACACATGAATGGTTATCATAGAGGAAGAGTCCTTTTTATGCACTGTTAATTCATTCAGAGCAAAATTATACTTTCCAAAAAGCTTCGATTTTGTTTCGAGTGACAACATGGCTCTCTCCTCTATTCGATACTCTTTGTTCATTAATTGATGAAGCACTTTCTTTATTTCAGTTTTGGCCGTATTGGACAAAAATCCGAGCCTTCCAGAATTAACACCCACAACTGGAATTCCTTTTTTAATACTAGTCAAGGTGTCTAGTATCGTTCCATCTCCCCCAATACTGAACAAAAAATCTAATTTCAATTTGGGGTAAGTCTTTCTCGTGTATTCCTTTACTTCCTGACCAAAGGTAATTCCTTTACTCACCACATTTTTGTGAAATTTAGAATAGATAAAATAATCCACATTATTTCTATCCAGCTCATCAATCAATAGCTGAAAATATGGAATAAAATCATCTGAAAACTCTCTACCGTAAATTGCTATTCTCATCTTTCCTATTTCTCTACCAAACAAACTCCCGTCATTTCATTTGGCTGATTAACATTCATTAAATGTAATAAGGTTGGAGCAATATCCCCTAACTTTCCTGGTTTAATTTCTGTGACATTCTCAGCAATCACAAAACACGGAACCGGATTTAAGGTGTGCGCTGTATTGGGACTTCCGTCAGGATTTATATTCAATTCTGCATTCCCGTGATCCGCTATTATCACAAAACTATACCCATTTTTTAGTCCAGTTTCTACTACTCTTCTCAGGCAACTATCGGCAGTTTCTACTGCTTGTATCACCGCACTTTGAATACCCGTATGACCAACCATATCCGTATTAGCATAATTGAGACAAATGAAATCAGCCGATTGGTTTTCAATTTCCTTGAGAATTTTCTGGGTCACTATGGGTGCACTCATTTCAGGTTGCAAATCGTAAGTTGCCACTTTGGGCGAATTCACCAAAATACGTGATTCGCCAGGAAACTCATCTTCTCTACCTCCCGAAAAGAAAAAAGTAACATGAGGATATTTCTCCGTTTCTGCTATTCTAATTTGGGTTAACCCCGCACGAGAAATGGTTTCTCCCATTGTCATTTTCAAGTTGTCTTTGGTGTACACAACATGAACATTCTTAAATTGCTTGTCGTATTCAGTCATTGTGACAAAATGAAGCTTTAACTTAGACATACCAAAATCCGGTTTGTCTGACTGGCTAAGCACTTCTGTTAATTGCCTGCATCTATCAGTCCTGAAATTAAAACAAATAACTACATCTCCTTCGGAAATCAGTGCAATTGGCTTCCCTTCTTTTGTTGTCTTTACGATAGGTTTAATAAACTCATCGGTTATACCTTTGTCATACGAGTTCCTCAGAGATTCTTCCAGACTACTTGTCTGTTCACCCTCGCCTTTGGTCCATAATTCATAGGCTAATCGTATACGCTCCCAACGATGATCTCTGTCCATGGCATAATATCTACCTATCAAAGAGGCAATTTGTGTAGAAGTCTCTTTCACTTTTTTTTTCAATTCAATAATAGAAGTCAATCCACTTTTAGGATCGCAGTCCCTCCCATCCGTAAAGGCATGAATAAAACTTTCCGAAACACCCATTTTTTCCGCCATTTCACACAATTTATAGAGATGTTGCTCATGGGAGTGAATGCCTCCAGGAGAAACTAACCCCATAAAATGAACTGCTTTTTTTTCATTTCGTGCATACTCAAAAGCTCTTAACAAGGTTTCTTCTTTTAGAATTGAATCGTCCTTTACCGCTTTATTAATTCGCGCAAAATCCTGATAAACAACTCTCCCCGCTCCAATATTCAAATGACCAACTTCAGAATTCCCCATTTGACCTTCGGGTAATCCAACTTCCTCTCCGTATGTTACTAGTTCCGTGTTTGGATAATTTTGATACAAACTATCCACAAAAGGTGTGTTGGCAAGATGAATAGCGTTTGAGCTATCCTTCTTTCCGTGTCCCCAACCATCGAGGATTACAAGAATTGCTTTTTTTGTCATTTTGATGTGGTTTGGAAACAAATATCGTGTTTATTAAGATAATTGACAATGGATAACAGATAATTGATTATTATCAATTGATTTCTATCTTTGCCGTATGAATGTCAAAAAACACCTTCCTAATTTTATAACACTGCTAAATTTAGCGTGTGGTGTTTTTGCCATTTTGTTTTTTATCCAATCTACTAATTCTGCCCAACAAAGCGTAAACAGTCTTGTAAACCCAACTTACAGTGCAATTGAAATAGGTATTATTCTTATAGGAATTGCCACTCTTCTTGACTTTCTTGATGGATTCACTGCCAGACTCTTGCGTGTTCAATCGGAAATTGGAGCTCAATTAGATTCATTGGCCGACATGGTGACATTTGGGGTAGCACCGGGTTTTTTAGTTTATGCCTGTTACCTCGAGTTTTTTCCAGAACATTCGATTTTTCCTTACTTTTTTATCCTACTTCCGGCATTTTCAGCGTTACGACTAGCTAAATTCAATGTTGACGAGGAACAAACAACTTACTTCAAAGGTCTTGCAACACCGGCAAACGCTTTATTCTGGATAGGAATGTTCTATATTTTAAAAATGAATCACTCACATTCGATGTCCTACGTTCTTTTATTTTTGATCGTAGCCATGTCACTATTGATGATTGCAGATCTACGTATGTTTTCACTTAAGCTGAAAAACTTGAAACTAAAAGGAGACAATATGTATCGAATTATTCTTCTAATTGGCGCTTTTATTTTAACAATTCTCTTTGGGTTGTTTACAAATATATTGGCTGTCATTCCATTTATAATCCTTTTGTATATACTTTTGTCGTTACATTACCATTACAAGAAAAGAAAAACCACCTAAACATGAATTTTAAAGCAGAAATTGACATTATGCCTCTTGAGGCGATTTTAGACCCACAAGGAAAAGCCGTAACCCAAAGTATGGGGAACTTAGGATTAAATGAAATCTCTAATGTACGTATCGGAAAACACATTACACTACTGATAGAGGCGGGAACAGAAGAAGAAGCAAAAGAGAAAGTAGATACAGCTTGTAAAAAACTTTTGTGTAATCTCATTATGGAATCTTACACTTTTACATTGACTGCGATGTAAACCTAATTGAAATAATAGTACATAAAAAAACCGTTCTGAGTTTCAGAACGGTTTTTTTTGTGTGTTAAAACAATTAAGACTTAATTCAACATCGGGCTTTTTTTGTTCAAAACGGGAGCTCCATCTTCTGGGGCAGGTTTCAAAACCTCTCCCTTGATTTTCACCATCTTTACTTTCCCATCAACTGAATTAGAGGTAATGGTTACCGATTTATTTATCGGTCCTACTCTGTTCGTTGCGTAAGTAACTTTCATTTTTGCTGATTCACCGGGAATAATTGGCTCTTTGGGCCAACTCGGCACAGTGCAACCACAGCTTCCTGTGGCGTTTGTAATCGTTAGAGGCTCTGTACCTGTATTTGTTATGGTAAAATAACAGCTTCCATCAGCACCCTTTTTGATTTTTCCGTAATCGTGTACTTCTTTATCAAGAGATAATTTAGCTCCTTGAACAAATTCAGCGGCTTGCCCAAAACTTACCGAAGTCAATCCCATTGATGCGACTGCCAAACCTATGTATAGTATAATTCTTTTCATTTGGATAAAGTTTAATTTTCCACCGATTTAGTTCGCTGGTGTTGCGGTTACGTTTCCTTTTATTCTTACGATTTTTGTTGGCGCATTAGTCGCGTTAGAAGTGATCGTCACTGACTTGTTGATTGGTCCAGGTCTATTCGTATCGTAAGTTACTTTCATTTTAGCTGATTGTCCTGGAGCAATTGGTTCTCTTGGCCAGTCTGGCACTGTACATCCGCAACTTCCTTTTGCTCGGGTAATAGTCAAAGGAGCATCTCCATTATTTGTAATCGTAAAATAACAGCTACCATCAGATCCTTTGGCAATTGTACCATAATCATGTACATCCTTGTCAAGAGCAATTTCAGCGCCTGCCAAAGCAGTATCTTCAGAATTAGCAGTGGATACAAAGTTCATAGAGAACGCTGCTACTAAAAATAAGCCTAGTGATAATGATAAATTTTTCATGTGTTTTTTGTTTATGTATTTATATGTAATTTTCGTAATTTCAATAATCATTCCAAACCTAGTAAAAATTATATTTCTCTGCAAAGGACTTAACAACAGATTAACAGAGAATAGTCTAAAATGCTACATTTGTTATAAATATACTTCATAATTACATGGGAAGTAAGACATTTACAAATCCTTAACAATTTACTTTTTTCGAGATTTTTTTTCCCTCTCAATGTTTCCAATTTCAGTTCGCAAAAATTGACGGAGTTTCTTAGATTCGTCCTCCTCTAACTGGACGCCAAAAATTATTTTTTTTCCCAAGTAATCGAATTCTAAACTTTCATTTCCTATGTCCCAAAATGCGCTTTGCATTACCCAAGAATAAGAACGAGACGAACGTTCCAAAATTTTGATTGTCCCCATGTTAGACAATCGATAGCTCTGAGCCTTGCCAAATTTTCCGAACCCTCTTTTTATCACTAACGACTCTCTGTCTAGTTTCAAATACTCTACTCCTTTTGTTCTCCAAAGATAGACTTTCACAATTTTGTACAAATAGTATCCCCAAAAAACAAGAAACAACAGTAAAAACAATTGTAACTGGCTTACAGGAGTCTCGCCAGCAATATGTCGCAGATAGTTCTGTGATAAGGCGATGCCCATGATAGCTATTCCCACCAAAGACCACAAAACCATCCAAGCCAACAAGACTCCTTCTTTCCACTTTTCTACTTTGGTAGATATAAGAATAGTTGTATATTCACTATGACGATGAAAAGATATTCTATTGGATAACCACTTCATTTGTTATAAATTTGTTATTATTGACCTCGCAATTGAGGAAGTCCTTTTTTGGCATTATAATTGGATTCTCAGATGCAAAATTACTATTAAAATTAACAAGATGAAAAAGACATTATTATTTTTAGGGATCTCGCTATTAACAATCGGAAATTCGATGGCTCAAAGGGACGACAAAATAGTCGAAAAGCTGAGAGACATGTACGGAGAAGAAAAATACCAGGATTGTGCACACGATGCAATCAAATTTTCTTCGAATTCGAAATTTAAAGACAATCCTGAAATCTATGTCTATGCCTCCATGTCTTGTTTAAGAATTTCACAAACAAACGAGGGAGTGGAAGAATTCAAAAAGGCTTTTAATGATGCCTTAAGCTACGCTGGAAAATATAGAAAAAAGGACAAAGCAGGTCAGTATTATGACGATTACCTTACTCACTTTGAGGAGCTAAAAAAGTTAGTTGCCGAAGAGGTAGAAAACTACATGTTGGAGGACAGAAAGGCGAAAGCGTATAAATCTGCCAAAAAGTCCTTGGGGTTAATGTCCAAAATACATAAAATGGACCCAGACGACAAGGGAGCTTATTTACTTGCTGCTGTATTGGAACTGAAAGTAAAAAATACCACTGAGGGAAAAAGGATGCTGAAGGTTATCATGCCAGAAATCGAAAGATTAGCGCCAACTCGTGACGAAATGCCAAAAGAAGAAGAATTATCAGACAAAGAATTGGCAAAGAAGAACAAAAAAATCGAAGAGATTTTTGGTGGACCAATGAAACCTATCAAACCTTTTGATGAAATGACGGAAATGGAGCAAGTGTTTTTAAGACTAGCCTTAATAGAATATGCTGATTACCTAAATGATAAGAAGAAAGTGGATGAAGCAAAAGCAATCATTGAGATTGGAAAACCATATTTCTATGGAGAAAACGAAGATTACTTGAGAAAATATACTCCTGCCTACAAAGACATTTATAAAATGATTCACGGATAAGCACTCAATGTTTTACCCGATAAAAAAAGCCTACTGCAGTCAGTAGGCTTTTTTTATTGGTCACTTTTAATAGATTTGAGGGCTTCAGTTTTCGCAACTCCCACCGGGTTAGAAAGAGTGTAGGACGAAAAATCTCTTGGTGCCTTAAGGCTTGTCCCCCTTAATGTAAGTGTTGGTGTCACAATATACACGGTGCTATCCGAGTAGATGTAGTTTTCTTTCAAATATATCTCTTCTGAAAGCAAGGTTTCTTTTTTGTCGTTGGTGATTTTAACGTTCTTTCTAAAAATTAGCGACTCATTGTTAGCTCCCGTAAGTCCATAGCCACAAGTAAGCTCTGTTACTTGCTCTCCTTTCGAATTAAAAAACTGAGCTCGCACTCCTGTGGGAAAAACAGTGTAAGTAGTGTCTGTGGTAAATTTATGTATCAAGGGGGCCTGTAAAATCCTCTTAACTCTTCCAGAATCTGAATATGTAAGTTTTACGTTAGTTGAAATCTCATCGGGCAGCGACTCTTGCTGAATTGACCTCATTTTTTCCAAATCACTGCCTTGGCAACGAAAAAAAATGAAGGTTCCTACCAAGGAAAAAATTGCCACGTATTGATACTTTCTCATCCCTATTTTCAATTGAGTTTTATGATAAACGATAAATATAAACGATTTGATATCCAAAGCTAAATAAACAGAACTAATATGCATAAAAAAACCGCCTTCGATTTCCCGAAGGCGGTTACATTCTTGGTTGTTTTATTCTATTTCACTGTTGTGGAGTATCCGTTACATGTTTTGTAAGCTTGACCAGTTTGAAGACCTTGTGCAAACACATCTCCTTTTTCTGGGAATCTCGCTTGATATCTAGACATATCTTTTGATGCTTGCGAAGCTACACTGGAATCTAAAGACTTTGCCTTGGCAGCCATGTCATAAGCAGCCCAGTTTATCGCTTGGTCATCAAATCTTGATGTTCCGCAAGCCGAAGAGGCAATGATAGAAGCCTTGATTAGATAGGCATCTCCGTTGCTACTGTTCAATTTTAATGCTTCATTTGCATAATCTCCTGCCTTACTTCTATTTCCTTTGCTTAGTAAAATTTTCGCAGTATTAATCAACATGGATTCTTTTTTGGCAGCATCCTCCGTCATATCGATTGCCTTATCATAGTAAGTAATGGCTTTAGAGTTGCTTCCTTCCTGCAAATACATTTGTGCCAAACCTTCGTATCCCTCTGCACTCGGATTCTTTTCTACATCAATTACAATGAGTGTTTTGAACATTTCGTTATCCGTACACTCTCTCTTTTTCAGCGTGTTCAACACCTTTGATCTTAAGTTATCATCCGTTTTTGCTTGTTCGAATTTTTTCTCGATTACTGGAAGTAATTTATCACAGGTTAAACAAGGGCCTAAAAATTTGTCAACTGCATCTTGGGCCTTGTCATATCCGTTTTGTCCTTCATTCATGCTAATGATCGTGGACAATCTGTCGTATTCATTCACAAGTACTTCACAATCCATTTTTTCTTTGTTCTTAAGAACAGCTAGTGCATTTGAGTAATAGTAAATCGAACTAGCTCTGGTTTGTCCATTGGCAGAATCAATCGATTTTTTCATTACCTCAACTCCTTTTGAAATTTTACCTAATTTTATAAGGTCTGCTCCATAGTTTTCATTGATTTTTGGATTGTCTCCAAACAATTTAATACTTTGCTCGTAAGCCCAAACGATTGAATCGGAAAGAGAATTTTGTCTCTCTGCACTTGCTCCTTTTTTCAGTTTGTTCATGATGTAAATTCCATTGTCGTACAAATTTGCGTTGTACTCGGGACATACTTTTACGGCTTCTACCCAAAACTTGTAAGCATCTTTATAGACTTTTTGTGTCAAATAGTCCGTGTACAAAGAAAGATTCTTTTTACATTCTTCTGGATTATCTCCTAAATTTCCCGTTTGGGCAAATAAAGAGAGTGATGCTATTGAAATAAAGGCTGTTACTACTATACGTTTCATTGTGTTATGTTTTCTTATTTAAATTTTCTTTTTACAAACCACCTATTTTGAACTTGAGGCATAATGGATATTCCAAAGTAAACGGTGGTAAAGTTTTCTTGAATTAAACCATTTTCACTATTTCCTCTTCTTCCCATTTCAACTCCTACATGGAACATCGAAAGAGATCTAAACTCATTCTTTGAAGTGGCGCTTTTTCTAAGCGGTATGCCTAAACCAAAACTCGTGCCAAACTCTGTCAATTGATTGTTATCAAATTGTAAAGGGGAGTTCCCTGTTCTGAACCCAGCGCGGTATTCAATTCTTTCGTAAAATTTTGCCGTTGAAAAAACATCCGTTGGTCTATACCTAATACCAACTGCCAATGAGGAACTTGTCGCTAGTGTATCCGTCACGCTATTTTGATCAAAGATTTCTTCATAACTAGCCCAGTCTTGTCTGTTGTATTGAACCGCGATATCCAAATTATTATTGAAATTAACGGATCCGCCCAGAGACAATGAAGAGGGAACTACCACTTTTCCGTTATTTTCAGAAAAATACTGAAGAGTATCTTGAATCACTTCCACAGAAGAAAAGTTGGTATAGGTTCCAAAAAAATCCTCACGTGTCGCATTCAACTTTGTACCTAAAGAATAGGAGACTCCGAGAGAATATTTGATAGATTGTGACACTCGTTGCTTGAACAAAAGGCCCATTTGAAAATCCACTCCAGAGTAACTTGTTTTTTGTGTCAACTTAGAATTGAGAGCTGTAGCATCGTCCGGAAACTCTACTCTTCTGGTTTTGTCAATATTCCCAAACAAAAAATTGACACTTGCCCCCAGAGACAAACTCATTGAATCTGATTGTATCAGGGAGTATCCTCCCGACAAAAACAGGTTGTTTACTCCTCCCTTTCCTTGATATAAATAGGTAACATTACCAATAGAGGGTTCGTTGTTTGTAGTTGTGATATTGTACCCTGAGGTAGTAAACGGTTTGATTCCCCATGCCAATCCCAATTTATTGTTTACAGGCAAGGCAATACTCATGCGAGTAAAGTTTGTAGAATTCAAATTAGCCGAAGAATTCTCTGAGGTTAATTTCAAAAACTGTGAGGTTCCACTCAGTTCAAATACTGGCATGTGAGGAGAAAGCGAAGACAAAGAGGCTGGATTAGAAATATTCACCATATTAAAATCAGACAAAGATACCGAGGCTCCAGCCATTGAGGCATATCCTGGCGAGTGGTACAAATTCATGTCGCCTAGTCCGATTCTCGAATAGGGCGATATTCCCGTTTCTTGTGCGTTTAAGGTGAAAAAACAGCACACTGCGAAGCTAAGTGCAATGATTCTAATGAGAGATATTGTGACGAAGTATTTCATTTAGTCCTATCAGTGTTAGATTTGGTTCTACAAATATGTTACTTTTTAATTCCTTATCAAAGAAAGATGCATCTCCACCGGTCAAAATAACTGTTAAATTTTCATAAACTAACCGGTAATTAGCAATCAACCCATCAATTTCGGCTACAACCCCATTTACCACTCCCGAATTGATTGCGGAGTAAGTTGAATCGCCAATTAATTTGGGATGTGAAGAAGGTTCCAACAGTGGCAACAAGCTTGTAAACTCATTCAACGCTTTGAAGCGCATAAGTACACCAGGAGAGATACTTCCGCCCAAATACTTTCCTTGGTTAGAGACAAAATCGAATTTTATACACGTCCCACAATCTACAACTAGTTTATTTTCATCTGGTCGAAGAAAATGACCTCCTACAGCATTGGCCAATCTATCGTTTCCCAGGGTAGAAGGAGTCGTGTAAGAGTTAACAATAGGAATAGAGGTCTTGTAAGTTAGCTCGGTTATATCGCATGACACTAGGGAAGTAAGTTCATTCAGACTTTCGTTTGTTACAGTGCTCACCAAGCAACCGGTCAATACCTTTCCTTCAATAAATTGGGCTAAATCTTGCCAATCTCCTGCCCCTTTAACTAACAAAGTTTGCCCTTGAAAAAGAGCAAACTTCATTACAGTATTTCCTATATCTAAAATTAAATTCACTTCTATTTCAGCGCTAAATTCAGATTGAAGTCGGTCAACTTTTTGAACTCATCGACTCTTGAGTTAATTTCTTCCAAAGAAAGGTTCTCTATTCTCTCAGACCCAAACTTCTCAACACAAAAAGATGCCATAGCAGAACCAACGATTACAGCTCTTTTCATATTTTCAAATGACGTATCGTCTGTGCTTGCCAAATAACCGATAAAACCTCCCGCAAACGTATCTCCTGCTCCGGTAGGGTCAAACACTTCTTCGAGTGGTAACGCTGGCGCATAGAAAATTTCATCTTCTCCAAACAAAAGAGCTCCGTGTTCTCCTTTCTTTATAATCAAAAACTTCGGCCCCATCGCCAAGATTACTTTTGCCGCCTTTCGTAGAGAATATTCTCCGGATAACAATCTAGCTTCTTCATCATTAATGGTCAATAAATCCACTCGAGCGATTACTTTTTTAAGATCATCCAAGGCTACTTCCATCCACAAATTCATGGTATCAAGCATAGTAAATTTAGGCTTTTCCCCTAGTCTATCCAACACCTGATTTTGGATAGCCGGAACTAAGTTCCCCAGCATTACATACTCAGAATTTTTCTGGGATTCAGGAATAATTGGATCAAAGTTTTCAAGAACATTAAGTTGTGTATCAAGAGTATCTCTCGTATTCATGTCGTTGTGATACCTTCCAGACCAAAAGAAAGTCTTTTCTCCATCTTTAATCTGCAAACCTTCTAAGTCAATGTTTCTTGACTCTAGCTTATCGATCATGTCTTGAGGAAAATCATCTCCTACTACAGACACGATACCTGACTTATTCAAAAAATAGGAAGCAGACAAAGCAATGTAGGTACAAGATCCTCCTACAATTTTATCTCTTTTCCCAAAAGGGGTTTCTAATGCATCAAATGCTACGGTACCAATGGATAATAAATTCATTCAGTTTTGTGAGTTTTTGTTTTATGTTTTTAATATTCTGAATTTGTGCGATTTACACGTTTAAAAAATTGTTTTCCAACTTTTTTTTACAAATATATTGTTTAATTAGAAACTTTCCCTTAATATTGCACTCCGATTTGAAAAAAGCGGAAAAAACCAGATTAAAATTCCCCCTTAGCTCAGCTGGTTAGAGCGGTTGACTGTTAATCAATAGGTCCAAGGTTCGAGTCCTTGAGGGGGAGCAAAAAGACAAGCCATTAATAGCAATATTAATGGCTTTTTTGCTTTATAAAAGTAGCGCTATGACTTAATTTTACGTGTATATACTTTTCTCTCAATCTGCTAACAACTATTACATTGGATTTTCCGAAAATCCCGAGAGACGACTAAGCGAACATAATGACGAGAGAAATAAAAAGTGGACGCGAAACGGCAGACCTTGGACAATCCTTAGAATTATTCCATTTGAATCAAAATCAGAAGCTCTGAAAGCAGAAAGGTTCATTAAAAATCAAAAAAGCAGAAAACTTATCGAAACAATAGTTAATCAAGGATGGAAAGAATAGCTCCTTAGCTGGGTAGAGTCCCGATTGATCGGGATTAATCAATAGGTCCAACCCCGAACCTTCGGGATTGAGGGGGAGCAAAAAGACAAGCCATTAATAGCAATATTAATGGCTTTTTTGCTTTGTAAAAGTAGCGCTGTTACAATCCTTTCTCAGAACCTGTGAGCAAAAGACATATTCTGGAGAACTCATTCATTTTTGAGGGTATTAATTCTCAGTCCAATATTTATTAGTTAATTTTGTCTCACACAAAAACGAATAAACTTGCTAAATTTTTTCAACGAAATATTATTTACCTACGGAGAGCCTGAAGAGAAAGTCATTCGGGTAA
Source organism: Flavobacteriales bacterium (assembly GCA_023255335.1). Taxonomy (GTDB): domain Bacteria; phylum Bacteroidota; class Bacteroidia; order Flavobacteriales_D; family CAJJDF01; genus CAJJDF01. Next base: position 31,188 of record JALRIS010000009.1, read on the forward strand.
AAGCTCTATTTTTTATTCTCCTAACTATTGTGATTGCTTTCGGTATTACAAAAATACTAAAAGCGATCACTCACAAGTTTATGGACAAAAACCCGGATAGTAAGGGTAGAATCGACTCTTTTGTTCAGATTCAAAAATACATTATGTCTTTCCTTGCGTTTTTGGTTTGTTTAAAATTCTTAAAAGTAGATCTAACTAGCATCATCGTAAGTGCCAGTGCTATTTTGGTTGTTATTTCTTTTGGCCTTCAGAGCTTGTTTACCGATTTCATCTCCGGTGTTATTATCCTTTTTGATGGAACTATAAAGTCAAATGACATTATAGAAGTAGACAATAAGATAGGAAAAGTGGAAAAAATAACGCTAAGAAACACAACCCTCATTACGCGAGATGATTACACGATCATTATGCCCAACAAGAAATTCATTACGGAAAACGTAACGAACTGGAGTCACAACAATAATATAATGAGATTCAAGATTGAGGTAGGGGTTGCCTATGGAAGTGACACAAAACTGGTAGCAAAATTATTAATGAGTTGTTTGGAAACACATTCCTTGGTTAGTAAAAACAGAAAAGGATTTGTTGGTTTCAAGGACTTTGGAGATTCGGCACTCATTTTTGAACTGTACTTCTGGACCTCAGAAATTTTTAGAATCGAAATATTAAAGAGCGACCTGCGTTTTATGATTGACAAAGCATTTAGAGACAACGGAATAACAATTCCTTTTCCGCAGCGAGACTTACACATTATTCCTCCTAAAACTAAGGATGAAAAAACTGCTGACAACGAGTCACAAACCCCTTTGACACAATGACAACTGAATTTATCAAAACTAACTCCATTTTACATTCTTTTCTGACAGAATTGAGAGATATTGAGATTCAGAATGACTCCATGCGATTTAGAAGAAACATCGAGCGAATTGGCGAAATAATGGCCTACGAACTGAGCAAAACTCTGGATTATAAGGAAGAAAACATTTCTACTCCACTTGGAACAAAAAGTGTCTTTAGCCCGGTAAATCAGCCCGTAATTGCTACTATTTTACGAGCAGGATTGCCGTTGCATCAGGGAGTTTTAAACTATTTTGACAAAGCTGAAAGTTGTTTCATTTCTGCTTTTCGAAAACATGCCAATGAAACAGAATTTGAGGTTGAAATTGAATATTTATCAAGCCCTTCTTTAGAGGGAAAAACTCTTGTGTTGTGCGACCCCATGCTCGCTACGGGCGCCTCTATGATTTTGGCTTACAAGGCTGCAATCAAAAATGGAGTTCCTAAAAAAGTACATATATTATCTGTAGTTGCCTCGCCCGAGGGCTTGGCAGCAACACAAAACTTCTTTCCAGAAAATACCGATTTTTGGATTGGAGAAATAGACTCTCACTTGAATGATAAATCCTATATCGTTCCTGGTTTGGGAGATGCCGGTGATCTAACCTACGGACCTAAATTATAAAACATGTTACTTCCCTATATTGGTATTTTCTTTTGGTCAATGATCAAATTTCTTTTTGCGCCCGCAACTGCACGATTTATAGAAGGGAATCATTTTATTATCACCTATTTAGTTTGTGTTTCTGGTGCAATGACCGGAGCAGGAATTTGTTACTACCTTTCTGTTTATCTGATTAATCTCACTCAAGCCAGAAGAGCAAAAAAAGGAATAAAGAAAAAAGTATTTACCAAAAAGAATAAATTAATCATCAGGACAAAAAACAGTCTGGGGATTGTTGGTTTAGCATTACTCACTGCTTCATTTATCTCCATTCCTTTGGGTACAATAATTACAGCTAAATTTTACCGGCATAAAAAAGGAGCAATTTTGTATATCTTTGGCGCTATCTTAGTAGTTGGTTTTTTTACAACGCTCATTTCCTATTCACTTTGACCTTATGAAAATTCTCCGCTACCTCCTTTATTCGATTGCAGTTTTGCTGCTTGTGATGTGTAAGAATGAAAAGTCTTCCATCCCGTTTGAATTATATCACAAAATGGACATCGACAGAGAGGAAGAAAACAAACTAAACCCAAGAACGACCGTTTCTATCCCTTTTAGTTACAACCAAATTTTCGATCCTTTTTTGAGTCTTAAAGAAAACCGAAATTCTCAGAAAGCAGATTTCTTGAAAGGGAACTCCCACAAACTTAAAATCCATGTGCTAGATAGTATAACTACAAAAATGAATGTCACACAACGAAAGGGGCGGAAAGAAAGATTTGTGAAGGCTTTTCCGGTAATAATTGAAAATATAGCTTCATTAAAAACAATGTCACTTCCGGTTCATAGAGGATGCGCAGTATTGATCCAACAAATGAAAACCAAGAAAAACACATGGATTGATATCGAAAAACGAACAAAAGAAAAGCTTGGGGATTTTTATTACCAAATCAAACCCAAGCAATATGTGTTTACCAAAATTCCGATCTACGAAGGAAAAGACAGTGTGGAATTAAGGATAAAATTAGAATTGGAAGAAACTGAGATTTACAGTAATAGTTATTTCAGCACGGTACCCAATTGGATTAAGAAAAAACAATAAGTTCCTACATTTCAAGACTTACCGTAGGAAACTGACGGTCTACTTTCTTAAACAACCCCTGTAATACTTTACCAGGCCCTACCTCAACTACCTCAGACAAACCATTATCGATCATGTTGTTCATGGTTTGGGTCCACCGCACAGCTCCTGTTAATTGATTAATCAAATTTTCTTTTCATACAATGTTCCCAAAAGGTCCATGGCCTGCTTCTGATCCAGCAGCCACCCATTCTCAATCTGACTTGCAATGATCTCTTGCACCTTGTGCTCCAGTTCAATGCTCTGGTCACCGAAGGGCTTCAGCTTGTCTGTCAAGTAGTTGTACGTG
>JALRIS010000048.1 GCA_023255335.1 Flavobacteriales bacterium
GGCAACTTGTGCATGAAAGTTGAATCCATTTTGCACAGCAACTGTGGAGAAAAATAGGATAGAGGAGTTTCCTGCCGCTTTCAGATTTGGCAATACTTTTTGTATCACTTTTACGGCTCCATTTACTTGCAGTTCAAAATCATGGGCAAATTGTGCCGGCTTTATTCTTTTGAAAGGCATCAAATTGATGCTACCTGGGCAGTACGCTACTCCGTGAATTTCTTCTGGCAACTCGTCCAATTCCAATTCATCAGCCGTTACATCCAAGTGGTAATAATTGACACTGGGGATGATGCTTTCCGTTTCGTTTTTGTTGTACGTAGCATACACTTCCCCTTCGAGGGCTAGTTGTTCTGTCAATGCTTTCCCGATTCCTGAGGAGCCTCCTATTACTAAATAATTCTTCATTTTCTTTTTGTTTAACAATATACACGTAAAGTTAAACAAAATTTAAACAAGATGTGGAGAGTAGAAGAGGAAAAATTTGGGGGTGGGGATGGGGTAAATTATCTCTCTGCGTATAGATAGTTTTGGCGAAGTGGCATAAGAGATAAAGAAGTGAGTTTGGAAAAAAAAATACTTTGTGTAGGGAGCAGTTTCTGCTAAAAACTGTTAGCCACACAAAGCAATTCATTCTTTTTTCTAACCTTAAAACCTCAAATTCAACCCAACCAAAAAGTTGGTAGACGCCTGAGGATAGAATCCCATGAGCTGCTGAAATTCACCACCCGAAGAATAGCGATAGCTCCAGGCATTGGCAGAGTAGAGTTCGTTGGTAAGGTTGTAGATAGAACCGAATAACGTGATTTTGTCTATCCCGGTTTTGAATTTGATGTCGTAGTTGATTCTTAAATCATGCACAAAATAAGCTTCGAGCATTCGGTCTCTGCTTTGGGTGTTGTCCACAAATTGTTCGCCCACGTACTTGCTGATGAGCGCAATGCTCAAATTATCTATTCTGTTTGCCATTCTGGGTCCGTCAAACTGCTCGAAGGGTCTGAATTCAAAAATACTGCTAGCGACTACGCTAGGCGAAAAGGCTAGAGTGGAGTTGGTGTGACGTACTGTGTCTTTTCCCCAAGTATCCCAGTTATCCACATATTCTGTCCATTGCTGGATTTTGTTTTGGCTCAAGGTGAGGTTTCCGCTCCACTTCAGTCCTTTGGTCAGTTGTATTCCTCCTTCTATTTCGAGTCCTAGTCGGTAACTATCTTCAATGTTTGTTCGCACCGAAGCTCCTACATCGTTTATTTCTCCTGTGGCTACCAATTGGTTCTTGTACAGCATGTAATATCCATTTACACTCAGGGCATACTTGGATTTGGACCGTTTGAAACCCAATTCCAAATCGTACAAACTCTCGTATTTAGGACGCGAGATAGGCGAAGATTCGGTAAAATCATCGCGGTTTGGTTCTTTGTTCGCCACCGCAAACAATCCATACAGTTTGGTGCTCGAATTCAGTGCGTACGAGGCACCTACTTTTGGGTTGAAAAACACAAAAGTAGCATTCTGTTGTACGTTTCTCTTTTGGTTGTCAAACCCCAGAAAATTGTAGGTAATTCGTCTTACCTGCAAATCCAAAAAGGCATTTAGTTTTTTGTTTACCTGCACATTGGTTTTGGAGTATATGTTTCCATCTGTTTTGGTGGCATTGTTGTCGTAGTATCGTTCTCTGATACCGGTATTATTGGCAAATTGTGCCCAAATCACCTCCCCAAAATGGTCGCCATCATAGTGGTTGTAGCCACCACCTAGGATGGTTTGGATTTTTGTATTTGGGTTGTATTTCAAAGAAAAAA
>JALRIS010000059.1 GCA_023255335.1 Flavobacteriales bacterium
CCTACCCACCGATTGCTTGATGCCGCATCAGAAAAAGCAAAAGGGAAAGAAAAAATTGGATCAACCCTTAAAGGAATTGGACCTACTTACATGGACAAAACAGGTAGAAATGGATTGCGTGTTGGAGATATCTTAAGCCCAAATTTTCAGGAAAAATATGAACAGCTGAAGTCTAAACATTGTAAAATGTTAGATTTTCAAGATTTTGAATACGACTTATCCGAAATGGAAACGGAATGGTTCAAAAGTATTGAGTTCCTGAGAGGATTAAATATCATCGATAGCGAACATTTCCTGAACTCTCAAATGAAAGAAGGATTGTCGATACTAGCAGAAGGAGCGCAAGGAACTCTTCTCGATATAGATTTTGGAACTTATCCATTTGTTACTTCTTCTAATACTGTAACAGCCGGAACTGCCACAGGCTTGGGAATTGCGCCCAACAAAATAAAAGGGGTAAATGGAATTTTCAAAGCTTACGTTACACGTGTAGGTGGAGGACCATTTCCTACTGAATTACTGGACCAAACCGGAGAAGACATGCAAAAAGCAGGTCATGAGTTTGGAGCAACCACCGGAAGACCAAGAAGATGTGGATGGCTAGATTTACCTGCATTAAAATATGCCATAATGGTAAATGGTGTAACAGAACTTAGTATGATGAAAGCAGATGTGTTATCTGGGTTTGATCCAATTAAAGTGTGTACACATTACAAAATTGGTGACGAATTGTACGACTATTTCCCTTACGACATTTGTGACGAAGAAATAGAACCGGTTTACATTGAACTGAAAGGATGGACTGAAGATTTAACTCAACTAGAATCAATTGATCAAATTCCTTCACAATTGAGTGATTACATTGAATTTTTGGAAAGAGAATTAGAAACTCCTATTACAATCGTCTCTGTAGGCCCAAACAGAAATCAAACGCTAATCAGAAACTAAAATATACTTGTTTTTTTATCGTTACCCTTTCATTAATCAAAAGTTTACGTTGAAAAACAATTCACTACATAACTCAAAAACAGCTGTTAGAATATTTCTTGCAGTTGTTTTTTTTAGTTTGGCCCCATTTTTTGTGAAAGGTCAGGTAAAAGGAGATCCACTTCTTCAAGATACTGCGAAGAATTTAATTCATTTTATTGGAGCAGACTCCATAATTCCTATGAATGGGAATATCAATGTGGCAAAAATTGTGGGAAATGCCAGATTTATGCAAGACAGCGTATTTATGAGGAGTGATTTTGCTTTACTCGATTCCAAACTACAATTTCTCAAGGCCGTTGGAAATGTGAGAATCAATCAAGGAGATTCTCTTTTTCTTTATGGAGATTCCTTAGATTACGATGGAGATACCAGGATTGCTATCGTTCGAGGAAATGTAAGATTAATCGAAAACGACCTTCTTTTAACTGCCCCATCCATTCGATATAATTTAACAACAAATACTGCCTATTACACCGAAGGTGGAACCGTAATTAGTAAAAAAAATCAAAATACGCTTACGAGCAATTTGGGGTATTACTTTTCAGATTTCAAAACACTTTCTTTTAAAGGAAATGTAAAGTTAGTAAACCCAGACTATGTAATGACTTCGGATACACTAGACTATAATGAGTTGTCGGAGATAGCCTATTTTTCTGGAAATACATTCATCAAAGGAGAGGGAAACTTGATCTTTTGTAAAAATGGATTTTATGACACCCGAAATGATATTTCTGAATTTAACAAAGATGCCTATTTAATTTCTGATGGACATACCATAAAAGGCGATAAATTATACTACGACAGAAACATAGGCCTTGGAAGAGCCATAGGAAATATTAGCCTCCAAGATTCTGTGAATCAAATCCTAGTAACTGGAGATTACGGTACACGAAATGAAACCAATAACGAGTCTTTTGTAACAGGTCACACTTTGGTAAGTAAATGGTTTGAGAAAGAAGATACTTTATTCTTATCAGCGGATACGATAAAAGTCATCAAGATTGATTCTACAAAGAACAATCAATTATTTTGTTTTCATGATGTAAAAATTTACAAAACAGATCTTCAAGGGATTTGTGACTCAATGGTATACCTCCAGTCCGATTCTTTGATACAGCTCTTCTCTTCCCCTTTTATATGGTCAGAAAACAGTCAAATGAACGGGGACACCATTTTGATCTTGCTCTCTGCAAAACGAATAAAAGAATTGAAATTAAGAGACAATTCCTT
>JALRIS010000074.1 GCA_023255335.1 Flavobacteriales bacterium
ACTTATCTTCATTGCTTTCAGCATCCAGGTTGGCAAGCTCTTTTCTGGGTTTCTTTTTTTGAGATTGATGTACCAGCCTATTTTTTTCATCAACGGAGCTTTATGTGTTTCCACAAACTCAATTAACGCTCCATCTGGGTCTTCGATATAGCTAAATCTTCCTGCAGCTTCTCCCATATCAAAAGAATTATCGCTATCTACAGTAAATGGAAAACCAGCCATTTTGCAATCTTCTTTCAACCTATCCATTCGTTGCACATCAAAACATAAATGAATAAAACCCCAATCTCCCCAAAATCTATTTTCGAAAATTTTTCGTGGATTTCCTCCTATCTCTTGGACCAATTCGATTGTTGTGGGTCCTAACAATTTGGCAAAAGCTCCTTTTCTTGGTTCTTTGTGAGAAAGTCTCACTCTTCGGAATGTTTTTCCACCAGAAGGCAGTCCTTTAAAACACGAAAATTCTGCAGTTTCATCGTAATCTACCGTTTCGTATCCCAATACTTTTTGATACAGCTCGAGAGACTTTTCTATATTGGATACGCCCAAAATCGCCCCTGCCACACCACCAGTTTTGGCTGGGTGCTTGGTGTCTACAAAAAAATCTTTTCCTTCTACAATATTAAAAATATTTCCATTTGGATCTTTGACAAAAAAGTTTTCTTCTCCGGCCGGATTCTTGGTAATGTCTCCTAAGATATCTACCCCCTTTTTAGTCAAGAAATTGAAAGTAGCTTTTACGTCTTTCGATTTTATTTTACAGCTGTAAATTCCCAAGTCACCTAATTGAATATCAAACTCAGCTTTTTCTGTGTTTCTACTTGTGTATTGCCAGATTTCAAAACCACCACCACTTTCTAGACTCAGTGCCAGGGTTGCCGTTCTGCTTTGTACTTTGCCTCCAGTATAATCAGTCATGAGAGGTGCTTCTGCGGCTTCTTCAAAAACTTTTATATCCATTCCAAACATTTCTCGGTACCAAGCAAACATATTTTCTACATCTGGTACTCCGATACCCATCTGTTGAATCCCACTGATTATTTTTTCCATAGTGCTTTGAATTTGGTGGCAAAGATAGTGTTTTGTCTAGGATATTACAATCCTAGAAAAAAAAGAAAATGCTTACCTTGCAACAGACTAGAGCCATGACAAAACCACTCGTTTCCATTCTTATTCCTTTTTTTAATGAGGAAGCCGTTATTGAAAAAGCAATTACATCTTGTTTGAATCAGACCTATGACACTATCGAACTCATTTTGGTTGATGACTTTTCTAAGGATAGATCTATTGAGATTGTCAAAAGTTTTGATTCGTCCAACCTTGTTTTGGGGAAAGCAAAGGAGAAAGGAGTTGGGTATGCACGCAACAAAGCGATTGAATTAATGAGTGGCGAATATTGCGCGTTTTTGGATGCCGATGACGAGTTAGACCCTCATTTTGTGGAAACAAGTTTGAACAAACTACGAGAGTTTGAATGTGATGTAGCCGTGTTTGGAACAAAAGTATTCAATACGGAAGGGAAAGAAATTTCAAAACAGGTAAAAGAATCACATGACCAGGTATATTCAGGACAAGAGGCCCTATTTAAAATGTATGACTATGAAATAGTTGCTTCGGTCTGGGGCAAACTGTTTACCGCCCATTTTCTCAAAAAACAACAATTTGAAGTTGGCTTCGTATTCGAAGACAAACCCTTTCTTGTTGAGCTATTATTAAAGTCTAATCGAGTGCTCGTGGGCTCTAGCAACTTGTACCTTCACTTCGCCAATCCAAATTCTATCACACGAAGTGTAGTTTCTGAACAAAGAATCGCAGACAGCACTTTTTCTTTTTTCAAAGAATTGGAAACACTTACCTCAACCAACCAATGTAAAACTACTCTGCATCGTGCTTTTGTGTATCAGTTGAATTGTATGGTGGATATATTTTTGATGATTTGGTTAGACAGAAAAAATCTCGAACAGAAAGAAATGTATGAGGTATTTCAACGAAACCTAACACTCATTCTCGAGAAATCGGACAGTCTATCGATAGACTACTCGCTCAAGCGCAAAATTTTACTCAAAATCTTGAAGGTTGAGACAATTTTGGGGGCTCGACTTCCTTTTTTGTTAGTCTCGAGATACTATCGTTCACAGTTCAGGTTTATCAGAAACATCAAAAAATAAAAAAGGTGGACATTTTCATGTCCACCTTTTTGTGTTTTGACTCTATTCGTTAGAAAGGCAAATCATCTCCTTCAAAATCACTTCCTGAATCAAATGGCGATTCGGACGTTGGGAGTGGAGCTGCATTGTCTGGAACTACATTTGCGCCAGAAGCGGCTGTTGATCCTTTATCGATCTTCCAAGCATTCAAGTTTACAAAGTATTTTCCATTGTACTCATTTCCTCTCAAATTAAAGTGCACATTTACTTCGTCATTTACTTTGAAGTTATCCAGCATGGCACACTTCTCTTTGTAAACTTCAAATTTTATATCCTGTGGGTACTGCTCTGCAGTTGTTACAACAATTTCTCTTTTTTCAAATCCACTTCCAAACGTCTGTTTGTCAAAGATTACTTTTACTTTTCCTGCTAATTCCATTTCTTATTTTTTATATTATTTAAGATTCTACAAAGGTATTTATTTTATTCTTTTTAGACTAAAAAACGAGTAAAAGTGTCAAGCTATTGGTTCCTTCACCAAATTAATTTCACACAAACATTGACTCTACTAGTATGAGAACTTTGTAAAAATTCCGTAGGGGCCGTTTTAAGATTCCCTCCTTCGAGGGAATGACACTGGGAGATAAAGCCTACTCATTAAAAGCCAACAGGGTCATCCAAGCCTCTTTGAGTTTATCTTCTTTGAGTTCTTGCTTGGCTCTTTTGTGAAGCTCTAATTCTAGTTTTTCTTGGTCGTCTTCTAATTCCACGAACAACTCACTCAACTCAATAAGTTTGTGATCGTTTACGTCCGTTTCGTTAGGCAATTCTTCTATTCCACCCAATTTTCCTAAATCGTTTCCGGAAAGAACCTTACTCTTTCTGATATCCTCTGGGATGGCGTCATATCCTATCCCTACAGTCATTATTGGTTTTTTTATCTCAAACATGGATTCGGTATTGGCTCTGCAATACCAGTTTCCTCCCATACGCGAAACCAAATCAATTTTGTGCTGATCTATCGCCCCATTTTCATCCAAAACCTCTTTTTTAATATGAATTTTAGTTACTTCGCAAATCACCAAATTTCCGGCACCTCCTTCGGTTCCCAGCTCTACTACTTCGTTCACTTTGCACTCAAATTGCACTGGAGATTCTTTTACTCTGAATGGTTTCACGGTTTCTGAAGCAATGGGTGTTAATCCTGATTTTACAAATTCATCTACATCCGCATCAAAAGGAGAGCTTGCCAGAGACATTTGTTCCACAATTGCGTAATTCACGATATTAATAACCACTTCTGCCACTTCTTTTACGTTGTCAAAAGTATTTTTTGTTGTATTCGTTCGTCCGCTCCTGGCAGGCGAAAATACCAAGATTGGCGGGTTAGCCGAAAACACATTAAAAAAGCTAAAAGGGGCTAAGTTTCTGTTTCCGTTTTTGTCTATGGTGCTGGCAAACGCAATAGGACGAGGACCCACGGCACCTAATAAATAATGATGTAATTTGGGTACAGGTATTTCGGAAGGCGTGATTGTTAGCATAGGTTTAGTTTGTTTTTTTCAAAGATAAGAATGAAAGGAAACAATTGAAGAAAAAACAAATGGCATTTTGTATTTTTATCCTTTAAATGAGCCAAACAATCCACGACATACTGAAACAATACTGGGGATACGATTCTTTTCGTGATTCTCAGGAGGAGATCATCAATTCTGTTCTAGATGAAAATGACACGTTGGCTCTACTGCCTACTGGTGGAGGCAAATCCATTTGCTATCAAGTTCCTTCTCTGGTAAACGAAGGAATTTGCATTGTAATATCTCCACTGATTGCCCTCATGAAAGACCAAGTAGAAAACTTGCAAAAACGTGGAATAAAAGCTTTGGCTATATTTTCGGGAATGAACAAAAGAGAAATTGACATTGCCTTGGATAATTGTGTGTATGGAGATTATAAATTTTTGTACGTTTCGCCAGAAAGACTTCAAACAGAAATTTTTAAGGTGCGACTCGCAAAAATGAAGGTAAACTTGATTGCAGTTGATGAGTCTCATTGTATTTCTCAGTGGGGTCACGACTTTCGACCCGCCTATCAAAAAATCAAAGAAATACGGGATATAATTCAAAAATCTGTTCCTTTTTTAGCTGTGACGGCCACAGCCAATACACGGGTTATTCAGGACATTGCCTCACAACTTTCTATTGACAGCCAACACATTATCAAACAAAGTTTTGCTAGAGAAAACCTAGGTTACTTGGTGTTAAAAGAAGAAAATAAAAAACAAAGACTGATTCAAATAATCCGAAAAACTGGAGGAAGCGGTATCGTGTATGTTAATACCAGACGAAAAACAAAAGAGATTGCAGAATTTTTAAGACAGAATGGAATTACTGCAGATTACTATCATGGCGGCTTATCTCAAGAGGATCGTGACAACAGGCAAGGAAACTGGATCAAGAACAAAACTCAAGTCATTGTGGCCACTAATGCCTTTGGAATGGGAATTGACAAACCCGATGTGCGGGTTGTAGTTCACATGGAGCCTCCTCCATCGCCCGAAGCTTACTTTCAGGAAGCTGGGAGAGGTGGAAGAGATGGGAAAAAATCATTTGCTGTTCTACTTTACAAACCAAGTGACAAAACTACTTTAGAAAGGTTTCATGAACTTGAATTTCCTGATACGATTCAAATAAAAAAAGTATACAATGCACTTGGAAACTACTTTAGATTAGCGATTGGTGGAGGTGAGAATTCCAATTATGAATTTGATCTCATTGATTTTGCCACCAAGTTTAACTTTGAAGTAATTACCACTCATCATTGCTTGTCTATTTTAGGTTTGGCGGGTTACATTCATTTGTCCGAGGCCATTACTCGCCCCAACAGAGTAAAATTTGAGGTGAGTAATAATGAGCTGTACAATTACCAAATAAAGCACCCTGAGCACGAAGGATTAATTCAACTTTTATTGAGAAAAAACGAGGGTATTTTCGATAATTTGATTGGAATAGATTTGACTAGTCTTGGAGACCTGCTGAAGAAAAGCGCCAAAGAAATTGAGGCAATCCTGAAAAAACTAAAATCTTATGGGATTTTGGAATTTTTGCCGACTTCCAACCAACCTTTATTGACCTACACGGTAGATAGGATGCACGAAGATCGATTAAAATTCCCCAAAGCAATCTACCTCGATAGAAAAACCGTTAAAAAGGAGCAGCTCGATTTTATGATCAGTTACTGCGAAAGCGACACCATCTGCCGGTCAAAACTTTTACTCTCCTATTTTGACGAAACAGAATTTGTAGATTGCGGCACGTGCGATGTGTGTCTGGCGAGAAAGAAAAAAGTACTTTCTAAGGAAAATTTCATCGTTATAGAAAAAGAAATAGAAGAAATAATAAGACAAATGCCACTAGGGATTACCCAATTGGTTCAAAAAATGCCTCATCACAATCAAGACAATATTCTTGAGGTTGTTCAATGGAAGTTGGATGAAAACACCTTAACATACACCGATAAAAATGAATTGGTGCTTACCGGAAAATAAGGAAGTCTCACTTAGGCAATTTGCTTCATAAAATCAGACAATCTTCTTCGTGCAATGGGAATATTATCTCCGTTGCTCATTACAGCAAAATTCCCCATTTGTCTGGACAATTCTTTTAAATGATTGTGTTTATTGATAATGTACGACTTATGAACTCGATAAAATATGTGCGAATTTACTTTTTCTTCATATCGCTTTATTGTCTTACTGCTTAATATTTTGGAACCATCTGCAAGGTAGAGTTCTGTGTAGTTTTCGTCTGCTTTGAAATACAAAATATCTTTGTTTTCGATAAATATGTACCCACTTCGAGTTGGAATAGAAATCTTTTCGATTTCATCTTCCATGGTAACCTTATCAGATTTTTGAGTCAAACTATCGGCATAAGAAAACTTCATTGCTTTGTCCTGAGATTTTTGCAATTCTTCAATATCTATAGGCTTTTGGAGATAATCTATGGCATCTGCCTTGAATGCTTTGAGGGCAAATTCTGAGTGAGCCGTTATAAAAACCACCGAAAAATCTCGATCTTCAAACTCCTTTAACAACTCGAACCCGTCACCGCCTGGCATGGCAATATCCAAAAAGACTAAATCGGGCTCATATTCATCGATTAACACTTTGCCTTGCTTAATGTTTGCGGCCATTCCCACTAAATTCAAATCGGGACAATATTGTTCGATAAGGATTTGGAGATTTTCTCTAGCATTGGGCTCATCGTCTATAATGATTGTTGTTAATTTCATAAGGCGTTCTACTTTGGTGATTTCTTTATTAAGATACAGAAAGAAATTAGATTGTAGACCTTTGTTTAGTCAAAGCGTTAAGTTTTTTGATTCTTCTGTAGGTTTCTTTGAGTAAACTCACTTTCAGTAAGATTGTCGTTGATACCAAAAGCGGTCGTTTTCAAAAAAATTAGTTTCTTTACATAAAAGAAAAATCATGTATTCAAAAGAAGAATCAGGATCGATGAGAAAAGAGTTTTGGACCTCCTTTGGGGTTTACATGAAAAAGTACAACAAAGTGTACCAAGGGAAAATCAACTGGGTGAATTACAACACCAAGTGTAAGGATATTTACTTTCGGTTAGATGTAAACAAAAAAAAAGCCTCATTTTCGTTTGACTTACAGCATCGAGACTCGGGATTGAGAGAATTATTTTATGAGCAATTCACTGAGTTGAAAGCCGTGATTACCGATAGTTTTGAGTATAAACTACACTGGCTCCCAGAGCATGAGACTGAATTTGGAACTTCTTCTAAAATTTTTACCGAACTCGAAGGAGTATCGGTTTTCAACAAAGACGACTGGCACGAGGTGTTCCCTTTCTTAGAAAAAAACATCGTAGCGGCTCACGATTTTTGGAACGAATTCAGTGATATCTTTAAAAACCTTGAGAATTAAAAACTCCAAGCAAGTCCTAAACTTGGTAGGATGGGCAACTGATACACTTTTTCTGCAGTAATTCTATCTACATAAAATATATTTTCTCTGTTGTAAATATTCGTAATTCCAAAATTCAGTTCAAGTTCTGACGTTTTGAATTTTACAATTTTCTTGAGGTTTACATCAAATCGGTGGTAGGTAGGCAGTCGTCCTTCATTTAATCCGGCATACACGGCTGTCAACTCATTTGCGTTGGCCTGTGTGATATCCGTTCCGGTTCCTTCTGTAAAGTCAATTTTTTGGTAATACCCTTGAGTCTGGGTAAAAGGCAATCCTGAACCAAAATTCCATCGAGCATTAAGCTGCCAACTGTCTTTTTTTCCAAACTTATAGGTAGCCAACAAATTCACCGAATGTCTTCTGTCAAATACCGGGGCATACGTTCTTACGCCATCCCATCTTGTTACCTTCCCTAGAGAATATACTCCCCACAAATACCATTTTTTACTTGTGTATTTCGCAACAAAATCTACTCCAAAAGCATCTCCTGTTTCCACTACATAGTCTTTTTTCAAAATATCTGGAGCATCTATTTCGTCATTTTCATCAAAGATCTTGTTTCTGTTGATATTAGTCAATTGTGTAAATCGTTTGTAGTATCCTTCTACATTCAAACTAATGTTTCGTGTAATATCAAACTCTGTACCTACGATAAGGTGATTGGCTTTTTGAAGAGAATGAGTTACGTCTCTCGTATTGCCTTCTTCATCCGTAAATTGATCTTGTAAATTATCTGGACCCGATAAGAATCCGTAGAATAAATTCACAACATCTCGGTCGGAGTTGGCACTAATCAAGTTCTGTGAATACATTCCTGCGGCCAATTTCAATCTCACATTCTCGCTCAAGTTATATTTCAGACCTAACCTTGGTTCAGGAGAAAAAGTCTTGAGCGTAGCATAGTACTGCATTCTAAAACTAGGTTCAATAACCAAAAGTGGTTTCACAATTCGGTAAGAAATGTAAGAACCTAGCTCGGTAGTATTTTCATTCTGCTCAATTCTTCTATTTGTTGAGTTCACATAACTAAAGTCCGTTCCAAAACCAGATACTTCGATCCCGTATTTCAATTCATTCTCTTTGATGAAATATTTAAAATCGAATCCAAAATTAAAACTATTCACTCCACTTGTTCTCTCTTGTCCGTTTTCCTCCAGCAATCTTATTTTGTAATCCGATACCGAGAACTTTCCTTCAATCAACACTTTGGACGTACCTGGAACGAGTAAAAAATTTGAACCAATTCCCCAGCTATTCCAGCTAAGGTCAGAAATTGCTTGATAGTTTACGTTGTCCTGAAAATTAAATCCAAACAAATTAAATTTACTCCCGTTTCTTCCTTTAAAGGTTAATTTTCCATATAAATCTGTAAAACCAAAAGGCAATCCTTCGCCAGTAGTGTCAATGTAGGGGTACAATACTTTTGAAGATTCGTCTAAGTACGAATGCTTTCCAGTCAAAATAAACGAAATACTTCCGTCTCCTTCCTTTTTGGGTTTCATTAATGGCCCTTCAATCAGAGCTTTGGCCATAAAAGGCGAAACAGATACTCTTCCTTTTAATCCATTTGGATTTCCATCTCTTGTGGTAATATCCATAATAGATGAAATTCTACCACCATGCTCCGCATTGAATCCTCCGGTGTAGATATCGGCATTTCGGATAATTTCGGTTTCAAACACTGAGAAAAACCCGATGGAGTGAAATGGGTTGTAAATGACCATTCCGTCCATCATCACTTTATTTTGGATAGGAGAACCTCCTCTTACATACATCTGACCACCTTGATCTCCGGTAGTTACAACTCCTGGAACTGTTTGAAAATAAGTAGCGATATCCGCATCACCACCGATAGCAGGAATCTGTTTAATATCATCCCCTGTTGCCTTGATGATAGACATTTTTACTTCTGTTTTTGCTTCCTGAGCTTCGCCATTTACGTCAAAAACCCTAAGGGTTTTTGTATCTTCTATCAGGTAAATATTTTTAGTTATCACTTTGTTTTTCGTCACCGATAACTTCTCCTCAAACTTAGCGTAGGAAAGGTTTGACACCATCAATACATATTCTCCTGGTGGAATTTGAGTTATACTGTAATATCCATTCACATCCGTGGTAATCCCCATAGAAGTTCCTTTTAATTGAACAGTAGTAAACATTACCGGCTCACCCGATTCTTTGTCGTAGACGAATCCCTTTACTGTACCGGTCTGTGAATAAGCGCTATACGTGAATAATAGAATCGTTAGAATCGTTAAAAAATTCTTCATTGGATTGTCTTTATTTTTGGAAGTGTGAATGTAAGAAAGTTTCACGGACAATGAAAACGAATAAATCTAATTTTTATACGGTTTAGGACTCTTGGGTGGAGCGATACACCAGTTCTGTCGCACCCACTCTTGATTCGATAAATTCTTTATTCTTTCTAGACATTGCCTCCCATTCATTTTCAGCAAGAATCAATCTCAGTAAATTTCTTTCAAACTCTTCGTATCGATTTATCCTAAAACCACTTCCCTCTTTCGCCATTTCCTCTCCTTCGGGAAATTTTGGGTGATTGTCGCCATAAAAAACGGGTAACCCAAAAGTGGCTGGCTCCAAAATATTGTGGAGCGAATTGGTAAATCCACCTCCCACAAAAGCCACTTTCCCGTATTGATACGCATCGGAAAGCAACCCAATATTATCCAAAATCAACACATCTAGATCCCGTAAATTTACTTCTTTTGTTACTTGCGAATAGCGCAAATAAGTCACTTCATTTGGTAGTAAATTTTCTATTCCCGATACATGCGATTCGCCAATGTCGTGAGGAACAAATACTACTTTTATATTGCCCGGATTTCCCTTCAAAAATGATGCAATTATACTTTCCTCTTTCTCCCAGCTACTCCCAGCTATAAGCGTAAATTTACTGCTACAAAACTCTTCGATTATTTCGTTTGGCACGGCTTTTTGGGCGGTGGCTCGCACTCGGTCGTATCGAGTATCTCCTGCTAGTATCGAGTCTATTTTGTGGGAGTTCAGTAGGAGCTGAGATTCTTCGTTTTGTACAAATAGTTGGGTAGGCAAGGTCAATAGTTTTTTGAACCATTTTCCTGCGGGTTTAAAATAAAGTTGACTTGGGCGAAAGGTAGCTGAAATAAGGTAAAAAGGAATCTTTTTGCTTGCCAATTGGGCAAAATAATTGGGCCATACTTCGTATTTCACAAAAAAAACCTTGGCAAGGTGGAGAGTAGCCACAAATTGCTGGGTATTCATTTTTGTATCCAAAGGAAGATAGCACACATAAGTTGCAAGTTCGTAATCCTTACGCTGCTCGTAACCCGAGGACGAAAAAAACGACACCAAAATGTGAGTCGAGGGCGATTCGCTTTTTATCTTTTCGATAAGCGGACGAGCTTGTTCAAATTCGCCCAAAGAGGCGCAATGAAACCAATGAATGTTTTTCTTATCTCCGAGGGCTTGATTGAGTTTTTTTTGCCAATTTTTTCGGCCAACAATCCATTGTTTTGCTTTGGGATTCCAGAGCGAAACTACCCCAATGGCAAAACCATACAAACGAATGGATATGGAATACAACAATTTCATTGGCTACAAGATTACAAAAAATATCTGAAATGGAAGACGGATAGAAACTAGCTCGTCTGCAGAGTAGTTCAAAAAAAAGAGCGCATCTAAAAAAAAGATACGCTCAAAGTGGAGTGGGTGATGGAACAAACAACTTAATTCAAGATAAGTTCTATTTTTCCAAGAAATTTAGAGTCTCTTACACTCAGTGCTTTGGAATAAGCCAAGATATTGGAGACGACAGAGTTGCTTACGGATTCAAAATACGAGGTCGATTCTTCCATGTCCACTAGCAGTTTTGAAAGTTTTTTGTCGTTTTTGTAAAAGTCCGATAAGTCATTTAGAGTAGAATTTTTATCCATATAATTGTGTTAGTTTTGGGTTATAACGACCCCATTTTGGGTTTAGTGTATAAAAAGGTAAATTATTTCCAACATTAAACCATTTGTCCTTTCACAAGTCTAAGAACCGTAAGAATAATTAACCACACATTGCACCTACACGACCAAGACATATTACAACTGTACACTACCTCGGGCAAGGAGGAAGTGGCGTTTGGAAAATTGGTCGAAAAATATCAACAGCGAATTTATTGGCACATCCGCAAAATGGTCATCAACCACGAGGATGCCAATGACGTGACCCAAAATACCTTTGTGAAAGTGTGGAAAGGATTGTCAGGTTTCAAAAAAG
>JALRIS010000089.1 GCA_023255335.1 Flavobacteriales bacterium
ACAAAATAAGCATCTGTTGCTTCGGCATCTATTCTTACTGCAGCATCGGAACCAATAGCAAGTGCTTTTCTTATGGTAGGATCATCGGCTGCAGTTCCAACCGTTACAGTGGTAACACTTCCGCCATTTGCTTCTTTTAATTCAATTCCTCGCACAAGTGCATACCACTCATCGTAAGGATTGATGATATACTGAACACCAGCATCATCAAATTTTGTATTATTATCGGTAAACCCAATTTTAGAGGTTGTATCCGGTGATTTGCTTATGCAAACTAATATTTTCATAAGGATATATATAAGGTTAATAAATATTCTGTTCAAATTTAAGAATAAAATAAATAAAAAGACATGGTATGCGCGCATAATAAATGAGCAGATTTCTAATAATTCGATCGATTTTTTAAATCTTAAAAAACGCAAAAAACATAAGACAAATAAAAAATAGTATTCCTATCTTTGAAATCATTTTTACAATAACCCATAAACTGAATAGATGAAAACAGTTCAATTTAGAGAAGCACTTCGTGAAGCAATGAACGAGGAAATGAGAAGAGACAAAAGTGTTTTCTTATTAGGCGAGGAAGTAGCAGAGTACAACGGTGCTTACAAAGTAAGTCAAGGAATGTTGGACGAGTTTGGTCCAGAGCGAGTAATTGATACTCCGATAGCCGAGCTTGGATTTGCTGGAATTGCAGTAGGTGCAGCCATGAATGGATTGAGACCAATCGTAGAGTTTATGACATGGAATTTTGCGATTTTGGCGGCCGACCAAATCATCAACAGTGCAGCCAAAATGTTGCAAATGAGCGGTGGACAAATCAATGTGCCAATCGTATTTAGAGGAGGAAACGGTACAGCTGGGCAATTGGCAGCGACTCACTCTCAGAGTTTTGAGGCAATGTATGCACATGTTCCAGGATTGAAAGTAATTACACCTTCCAATCCATACGATGCCAAAGGATTGCTAAAAGCAGCCATCCGCGACAATGACCCTGTACTCATCATGGAGTCGGAAAAAATGTATGGCGACAAAGGAGAAATTCCTGAAGGAGAATACATTATCCCAATTGGCGTGGCAGATGTGAAAAGAAAAGGAGACGATGTCACGATTGTATCTTTCGGAAAAATAATAAAAGAAGCTTACACTGCTGCCGATGAATTGGCAAAAGAAGGGATTTCTTGTGAAATCATCGACTTGAGAACGATTCGTCCGTTGGATTGGGATACCGTGATGAAATCGGTAAAGAAAACCAACCGATTGGTCGTATTGGAAGAAAGCTGGCCATTTGCTTCAGTTTCTTCTGAGATAGCGTATTACGTTCAGCGATATGGATTTGATTATTTGGATGCTCCAGTAATGAGAGTAACCCAAGCAGATACGCCATTTGCATTTTCACCTACTTTGATAGAGGAAGCATTGCCAAACCCAAAAAGAGTAATTGATGCAGTGAAAGCAGTGTTGTACGTGAACTAACAATAAGATGTAATATTTATTGAAAAGCCATTTACGAAAGTAGATGGCTTTTTTTGTCCTTAACCTTTTAATACTCTCAACAGTTTCGTATTTTTACCGTATAAATATATAACAAGGAAATTACCTTTTTATGTCATTCTCCCGAAAGCTAGAATCTTTGTTTTTTTTAGAAAGGTTCTCAAGGTTAGATTTCCTTTTCGAGGGAATGACAAATAAAATTAAATCTAATTATGACAATAAAAGCAAACAATCCAGCACTAAAATCATGGGTAGAAGTCCCAGCTAATTGCGATTTTCCTATTCAGAACTTACCGTTTGGTGTTTTCAAAAAAAATGGAGGAACTCCCAGAGTAGGAGTGGCCATCGGAAATCAAGTGTTGGATCTCAAAGCTCTCCATTCTTTGGGGTATCTTAATCGTTTGCAGTTTACTATCGAGGATTTTGATACCGATGTACTGAACAAGATGATGCGTCATGGAAAGCAAGGAACGAGAGAATTGAGAGATAGGTTGTCGGATTTGCTTAACGCAGAAAATGACGAACTACAAAAAAACGAACACCACGCCAATCAGGTCCTTCACTTGCAGAGCGAAGTAGAAATGTTGTTGCCTATGCACATTGGTGATTACACCGATTTTTACTCTAGCGAGCAGCACGCATTCAATGTAGGGTGTTTGTTTCGCGACCCCAACAATGCACTCCTCCCAAACTGGAAACACATTCCGGTAGGATACCACGGAAGATCGAGCTCTATCGTGCCTTCTGGAGCAGATTTTCATCGACCAAAAGGACAAAAGAAACCACCCACTGCCGAAGTGCCAGTTTTTGGAAACTGTAATTTACTAGATTTTGAATTGGAGACAGCCTTTTTTACCTATGACGGAAAACCACTAGGAGAAAGTATATCTACCGAAGAAGCAGACGACTATATTTTTGGAATGACCTTGCTCAACGACTGGAGCGCAAGAGATATTCAGGGATGGGAATACGTGCCACTAGGTCCGTTTTTGGGAAAAAACTTTGCCTCACACATTTCGTGTTGGGTGGTAACATTGGATGCGTTGGAACCCTTCCGTACGGCAGGCCCTGTGCAAGATCCCAAGGTATTGCCTTACTTGGAATATTCAGGAGATAAACACGTGGATATCAATTTGGAAGTAGCCATACAACCAGAAGGAGCGGAAGAAACTGTGGTGTCAAACTCCAATTACAAGTACATGTATTGGAACATGAACCAGCAATTGGCGCATCATTCTATCAATGGATGTAACATTCGTTCGGGCGATTGCATGGGGTCGGGAACTATTTCTGGACCCGAAGAAAGCGAGTTTGGATCCATGCTCGAACTCTCGTGGAAAGGAACCAAAACTATCCCAATGAAAGACGGAAGCGAACGTAAATTTATCAACGACCACGATACCGTAATCATGAGAGGATATTCAGAAAAGGATGGAGTAAGAATTGGATTTGGAGAAGTGAAAGCTAAAGTGCTACCGGCTTTATAATTAATAATGTACAATTCATAATTGACAATTTTTGAATATTAAAAATAAATTATAACTAATGGATAATTATCAATTGTTAATTATCCATTTTCAATTAATAAAAATATGTTTGGAGGAAACGGTATGATGAAAAAGTTGCAAGAAATGCAACAAAAAGTAGAAGAGACCAAAGCCAGACTGGATACAATAACTGTAGAAGGAAAAGCGAGTAACGGAAAAGTTACGGTTGATATGACCGGAAACAGAAAAGTAAATGCTATTTCTATCAATGAAGAATTGACTAGTTTGGATAAAGAAGAATTGGAAGATTTGCTTGTAATTGCTACCAATGATGCGCTAGAAAAAGCCGAAAAAGTAAACGAATCCGAAATGAGGGCAGCCTCGGCAGGGATGATTCCTGGGATGTGATTTTTCGGTACATCATTATATGTACGATTTGATTTTTGCTAGGATAACTTGGAAATAAAGATGAACTTTTTTTATCTCAACGTGTACAGATAGAAAACAGTGAGACATGAAATTACAGATAAATCAACCTTGTCCTGCAAATTGGAATGAAATGAAAATAGGCATTAACTCACGGCATTGTGAGTTGTGTGTAAAACCAGTAATGGATTTTACACAAATGTCGCGAGAAGATATACTTATTCATCTTTTTCAGAATAGAAATCAATCAACATGTGCTCGAATGATGGGAAATCAAATTGATTTTCATTTCCATGAATTGGAGGCAATTATTGAAGGTGCCCGAAAAGAAAAAGGAAATAAAGCATTTTTGATTTTAGCACTGGCCACTCTAGCTCTTGTCTCTTGTAATACGGATCCAGATTCTACCAATGGAACTGACTTAACTTTGGGTGAAGTTGTTCGTGTTGAACAGTCTCTTGATTCTTCTCAAAATTCATTAATCGATACTTTTCCGGCTCAAAAACCAGTGGAGGAGCCTACCATCACACCACCTGACTGTCGAACAGTGGATTCTGTTGACATGCCACTGAAGGGTGAAGTAGATATTTCAGAAATCATTATGGGAGATGTGATAATTGAATCTCCTGAAATAAGGGAAGTACCAGTGGTCCTCGGAAAAATAGAATCTCCGAATGTAGAGCCAAGCATTACAGACACGACAGTGTTTGAATTCTCTGAAAAAATGCCAGAGTTTGTTGGAGGGGTAGACAGTTTAATGAGTTATTTGTTTGACCATGTTTCTTATCCGGAATTGGCTAAAAAGAAGGAGGTGCAGGGTAAAGTTTATGTGAGTTTTGTTGTAAATAAAGACGGTTCAATATCTCAGTCCAAATTGATTAAGGGTATAGGGGCAGGATGTGATGAAGAGGCTTTGCGCGTAATACAAAATATGCCGAAATGGTTGCCGGGCGAAAATAAGGGTGAAAAAGTGAGGGTGAGGTATAGAATTCCGATAAAGTTTGTGTTGAAATAAGTTAACTTTGTGACATGCAAAAGAAAGCACTGAGAAAAGAATATTTACAAAAAAGGAAATCGCTTTCGAGCCAGTTTGTGAAACTCGAGAGCCTTAAAATCTCTGATGTTCTGAGTCAAAACTTTGAGTTGGAAGGAAAAACAGTTCATTGCTTTATTCCCATGGCACAAAACAACGAAATAGACACTTGGCTCCTCATCGATCGCATCATGGAAAAGGGGAGAGTAGTGGTGCCAAAAGCAAATTTTGAGGACAACTCCATGACTCATTTTTATTTTGAGAAAGATACCGAGCTCGCTCAAAACAACTACGGAATTTTGGAACCAATCAATGCCAATCCATGCCAAACGGGCGATATCGATATTGTGCTACTTCCGTTGTTGGTGTTTGATAAAAAAGGCTATCGAGTAGGGTACGGAGGTGGTTTTTACGACAGATTTATAGCCCAACTTCCACAAAAAACTCAATTAATAGGACTTTCTGTTTTTGATCCCATTGATGAAATAAAAGATTTAGATACCTTTGACAAGAATATGCACCACTGCATCACGCCAACCGAAATTTATAGCTTTGACTAATACGACTCCCATCACCGAATTACCCATCATGGAAACTTTCTATACCGTTCAGGGAGAAGGTTTTTATGCAGGACGTCCCGCTTTTTTTATTCGAGTTGCGGGTTGTGACGTAGGCTGCGTGTGGTGCGATGTAAAAGATAGCTGGGATGCCAATGAACACGAAGTGTTGCAAGTGTCTAATTTGGTTAATCAAGTACAAGAATCGGGAACTAATTTTGTAGTAATTACAGGTGGCGAGCCAGCGATGTATGATTTAAATTATTTGACCCAAGAACTGCATAAACTAAACGTAGAAATTGCGGTAGAAACGTCTGGAGCCTACGAACTAAAAGGCGAATACGATTGGATTTGTTTGTCGCCCAAGAAATTCAAAAAGCCGATTTCTTCGGTAATAGAAAGAGCTAATGAACTCAAAATCATCGTGTTTAATAAATCTGATGTGAAATGGGCTGAAGAACATGCTGCCCAGGTTTCAAAGGATTGTAAACTCTACATGCAAGCCGAATGGGAAAAAAAGGAAGAAATGTATCCACTAGTTCTCGATTACATTACACGGCACCCACAATGGAGAATTTCTGTACAAACTCATAAGTATTTGGGGGTGGATTAGGGGGTTACCTTAGTCGTAAGTCTTCAGTTCTTGGTCTTTTGTCTCTTTTCTTTATTCTTTTTTCTCTATCCCAAAGTCAAGTTTACCTAGTCACTTGGCGGTTCGTCAATACTTTTTCCTAGTGTTTTTTAGAAAGACAAATCAGTGGATAGTTGTTTCGGAAAATACATTATCCTCACATTCAATCTAAGAACTTTCGTTCTAGAAAAACCTTGGGTTCATTCAGAAATTGGGTTGAGGGCAGTGGTCGCCCAATAAATTGCACTCGAAGAAAAACTGGAAATAAGGGTTCTATCTTACTTGTAAAGCTC
Organism: Flavobacteriales bacterium; assembly: GCA_023255335.1. Classification (GTDB taxonomy): domain Bacteria; phylum Bacteroidota; class Bacteroidia; order Flavobacteriales_D; family CAJJDF01; genus CAJJDF01. Next base: position 5,922 of record JALRIS010000089.1, read on the forward strand.
CTCTCTTTGTTCTTTTATTTTGTCGCTTTCGATGTACTCATCGTAAGTCATTAGTTTGTCGAGGTGACTTGTAGGTCCTAATTCCACAATTCTGTTGGCTATTGTTTGTACAAACTGGTGATCGTGCGAGGTAAACAACACAGTTCCCTTAAAATCGGCCAGTGAGTTGTTCAATGCCTGGATAGATTCCAGATCTAGGTGGTTGGTTGGTTCGTCCAAAATCAGCACATTTCCTTGCAGCAGCATCACTCTCGAGAGCATACATCTTACTTTTTCTCCTCCAGAAAGGACGTTACTTTTCTTAAATACTTCTTCCCCCGTAAAGAGCATTTTTCCTAGGAATCCACGGATAAAAACTTCGTCTTTTTCGTCAGAATATTGCCTTAGCCAATCTACCAAATTGTCGTCCCCATTGAAATAATCATCGTTGTCGTTTGGCGAATAGGCCGGAGTAATGGTTTGCCCCCATTTTATCTCTCCTGCATCGGCTTCCATTTCTCCTATCAAGGTTTTGAATAGGGCAGAAATAGCGTTGTTGTTTTTACCAATAAAGGCAATTTTGTCTCCTTTGTTGACATTGATATGAAAGTCCTGAAAGAATCCTTTTTTTGTCAGATATTCTACCTCCAATATTTTGTCACCGGCTTCTCTCACTTGATCAAAAATAATGGCAGGATACCTTCTGCTCGAAGGTTTGATTTCGTCAATGTTAATTTTGTCCAAGAGTTTTCTTCTACTCGTAGCTTGTTTCGATTTAGAAGCATTGGCACTAAATCGGGAAATAAAATCCTGAAGTTCTTTTTTCTTTTCTTCCGCTTTTTTGTTTTGGTTGGCTCTTTGTCTGGTTGCCAATTGGCTACTTTCGTACCAAAAAGAATAGTTACCTGTAAATAAATTTAGTTTGTTGTAATCGATGTCGGCAATGTGAGTACACACAGTATCCAAGAAGTGCCTATCGTGAGATACCACGATCACGGTATTCTGAAAATCCAACAAAAAATCCTCGAGCCAAGACACGGTATTGATGTCCAGGTCGTTGGTTGGCTCATCCAAAATCAAGATGTCTGGATTTCCAAAAAGAGCCTGGGCTAGGAGTACTCTTACTTTTTCGCTACCACTCAAATCTTTTACGAGCGAGTAGTGTTTTTCTTCCGGAATATTTATTCCGCTCAACAAACTTTCTGCCTGTGGCTGCAGGTTCCAACCGTCCATTTCGGCAAATTCTGCCTCTAGGTCGGCAGCTTCCATCCCGTCTGCCTCGCTAAAATTTTCTCTGGCATACACTTCCTCTTTCTTTTTCATGTTGTTCCACAGCTTGTCGTGGCCCATGAGCACCGTATCGAGCACCGTCACGTTGTCGTACTCGGAGTGGCTTTGCTTGAGCACGGCCATTCTTTTTCCTGGCTCAATGGCTACGCGCCCAGAAGTGGGTTGGATGTCGCCCGCCAATATCTTCAAAAAAGTAGACTTACCAGCACCATTTGCACCAATTACACCATAGCAGTTTCCCTGAGTAAACTTCACATTTACTTCATCAAAAAGGACTCTTTTTCCGTATTGTAAGGATATATTTTCGGTAGAAATCATAAAAATTCGTTGTATTTGACTGCAAAGGTAAGGTTTATCCAAAGAATAGCCAATTGGATGAATAGTCAATTGGGATGTTTTCGTAAAGAGATTCTATGAAAGTCCTAAGTCTTTAGTCATCAGTCCTTAGTTTTTTCTAAAGAGACGATCCTATTTTCAGAGCAGTCGTAAGTCATAAAGCGCAGCGGTCGTATGTCGTAGGTCTTATTTTTAGAATCTCTCATCCAAAAACACCACAGGATTCTGTTCTCTCAAATTGTACCCAGAAACCATTACTTCGCCATAAGCGCCTGTGCTGTGTATTTTTATGAAATCTCCCCGTTTGGTTTGTTTTAGGGCGATTTTTTTACCAAAACAATCTGAAGATTCACAAATGGGACCCACGACATCGTAAAATTCTACTTCTGTAGAATCCGAAGTAAGATTTTCGATAAAATGAGAAGCCTGATACAGAGCAGGCCGAATGAGTTCTGTCATACCGGCATCGAGGATGACAAAATTGGTTTTTACTCCTTTTTTTACATACAATACTTTGGTTATCAAGCTGCCGCAATTGGCAACCAAACTTCTCCCCAATTCAAAATGAATCTCTTGGTGGGGTTGAGGTTCCAAAAATTGGTTGAAAACACCAAAAAACAACTCAAAATCTGGAATTGGATTTTCTGTAGGATGTTGGTAATCAATTCCCAAACCGCCACCCAGGTTCAAGTGTTCAATGCGAACTCCTCTTTCCAAAAACCAATGGTTGAGCTCGTTTACACGAATACACAAATTTTTGAACGGAGTCATCGAGGTAATTTGCGACCCAATATGAAAATGCAATCCAGTTACTTTGATGTGACTGAGTGAGGGCAATTTCGTTAGTAAACTTTCTAACTCCCAATGATTGATCCCAAATTTGTTTTCTTCCAGTCCAGTTGTAATGTATTTGTGAGTTTTGGCATCCACATTTGGGTTGAGTCTAAGGGCAATGTTGGCTATTTTGTTGTGTTGAGCAGCCAAGTCGTTTATCACTTCTATTTCTTCTACCGACTCGCAATTGAACGTAAATATCTCGTGTTCCAACCCTATTCCTATTTCTTCGTCCGATTTTCCTACTCCTGCAAAAGCTATTTGATTGGGCGCAAATCCCTTTTCAATGGCTTTTTTTACTTCGTTTCCACTCACACAATCGGCTCCAAAACTCTTGGACCGGATAATCTCCAGAATGCGATCGTTGGTGTTGGCTTTGAGGGCGTAATGAATGTGGTAGCCGTACTTTAAGGCATGAGTTTGTGCTAGGTCCAAAGTTTGGTTGAGCAAGTCCAAATTGTATTGGTAATAAGGAGTTTTGTGCTGAATAAGTGCTTCTTTTTTCATTTTAATTTTGATTAAAAAGTCCATTATTCAAAGAAACCAACGCCTCTTTTTTGTAGTCGGTTTCAATCACTATCGATACATTGTGTTGGCTTCCGCCATACGATACCATTCGGATAGGAATGTGCTGGAGACTGGTAAAAATTTTGTTTCCCGACCCCATGGTGTCGTGCGAAAAATTTCCTACCACGCACACAATCGATAAGTTTTTGTTGATTTCTACCTCTCCCAAATAGCGCAGTTCTTCCTGGATGGCATCCAGGTTGGTGTTGTCGTCAATGGTGAGCGATACCGCCACTTCTGAGGTGGTAATCACATCAATTGGAGTTTTGTACCGTTCAAAAATATCGAAGATTTTGCGCAAAAAACCGTAAGCCAAAAGCATCCTCCCCGATTTTATCTTGATGGCGGTAATTCCGTCTTTGGCAGCAATGGCAGTAAACTCTCTGTCGCCCAATTGCTGTTCTATTTTTGTGCCAGTTTTGGTGGGTTCTAGCGTGTTTTTGAGAAAGATAGGAATGTTGTACAACTGGGCGGGATACACGCTGGCGGGATGCAAAATTTTGGCACCAAAATACGCAAGCTCTGCTGCTTCATCGTACGACAAATGTTCGATAGAAAAAGTGTCTTCTACCACTCTAGGATCATTGTTGTGCATGCCATCGATGTCGGTCCATATTTCTATTTCGGTGGCTTGGATAGCAGCACCAATAAGCGAAGCAGAATAATCGCTTCCTCCTCGTTTTAGGTTATCTATTTCTCCAAAAACATTGCGGCAAATATACCCTTGTGTGATGTACAATTTGCTTTGGCAATGAGTGAGTTCTCTTTCTAGGTTGTGCTTGATGTAAAAACTATCGGGCTCCAAGTCTTTGTCTATTCGCATAAAATCCAAGGCGGGCAACAAACAAGAATGGACTCCTATTTCTTCTAAGTACAATTGAAATAGGGCAGAGGAAAGCAGTTCGCCTTGTGCCAAGATGGTTTTTTCTTCGTGAATGGTAAACAAATCTTTGGTAAAGGAATCGATGTGCGAGAAATGACTCGCCACCAAGTCGTGCGCTTTTTCTTGCTGAGTGGCTGAAGAGAGCAGTTCGTTCACAAATGTGTGGTAACTATCCTTGAGGGTTTCAATTTGTTTTTTAGCCTTATTTCGCTCGTTTTGGAAGAGGAGTTGTGCAATTTCGACCAGGGAATTGGTGGTTCCGCTTACCGCAGAAAGCACGACTATTGCCTGTTCCTTGGCTATGAGCTCAGCCACTTTTTTCATTCTGTCCGGAGTGCCTACCGAAGTGCCTCCAAATTTGATTACTTTCATATTGCATTTAAATATTTAACAAAAGTAGTTAGATATTTAACATTTGAAAATTTATTGGATGTTTTTTTTGGTTTGAAACAAAAAAAAGGCCCAAGAGAATCTTGAGCCTTTCTATAAAATGGATGGGTTACGTTATTTCTTCAAATCAAATCTATCTGCCATCATTACTTTGTTCCATGCAGCCACGAATTCTTTTACAAATCGTTCGTTAGCATCTGAGCTACCGTACACTTCGGCCAGTGCTCTTAGTTCAGAATTGGAACCAAAGATAAGGTCGGCTCTTGTGGCTTGCCATTTTTTGTCGCCAGTGGTTCGGTCGGTTCCCACAAATTTTTCTTTTGTGTCGTCTGTTGCTTTCCATTCGGTGCTCATCGAGAGTAGATTCACAAACCATTCGTTGGAGAGGTGTTCTCTTTTGGCAGTGAACAATCCTGTTTCCGAATTGTCGTAGTTGGCACCAATGGCTCTCATTCCACCTACCAGCACGGTCATTTCTGGGGCAGTGAGTCCGAGTAGCTGGGCTTTGTCTATCAGTAATTCTTCGGTAGATACGGTGTATTTGGTTTTCAAATAATTTCTGAATCCATCTGCCATTGGCTCTAGCAAACCAAAAGAATTCACATCCGTTTGTTCCTGAGTAGCATCCGTTCTTCCTGGGGTAAACGGCACCGAAATGGTTTGCCCGGCATTGGTAGCCGCTTTTTCTACTCCTACCACTCCAGCCAGTACAATCAGGTCTGCCAAAGATACTTGCTTGGCAGTAGATTGTGCATTGAATTCAGTTTGAATGTTTTCCAGTATTGTCAATACTTTTTTTAGTTGAGTAGGATTGTTTACTTCCCAATCTTTTTGGGGAGCCAATCGTATTCTGGCTCCATTTGCACCACCTCTTCTGTCGGATTGGCGGTAAGTACTTGCCGATGCCCAGGCGGTAGTCACCATTTCGGTAACGGTGAGTCCCGAGTTTCCTATCTTGGTTTTCCACGCATTTCCCATTTGTAACTTTGTATCCATTCGTCTGGCCAAAATGCGTAGCTGTTAGTAATAGA
>JALRIS010000177.1 GCA_023255335.1 Flavobacteriales bacterium
TTCTGGACTCATCATCAATATTACGGCAATGGGCGTGGCCAACGAAGAAGAAATTGTGTACCGAAATGGAGCACAAGAAAATGATTTGTTGGTAGTAACAGGCGATTTGGGCTCAGCTGATGTGGGGTTGCAGTTGCTTGAAAGAGAACAACAAGTGTTTAAGGCTAATGACAAAATTCAGCCAGATTTGGAAGGAAACGACTACGTATTGGAACGAATTTTGAAACCAGAAGCTCGTGCAGACATCATCGAATTATTGGCTAAAATGGAAGTGAAACCCACCAGCATGATTGATATTTCGGATGGATTGGCATCGGAGATTTTTCATATTTGTACCCAAAGTGGTGTAGGCTGTAGCGTGTACGAAGACAAGTTGCCTATCGACCCACAAACAGTATTGACAGCCCAAGATTTTGGGATGTCGCCTACGATAGTCGCCCTCAACGGTGGAGAAGATTACGAGTTGTTGTTCACTATAAAGCAAAGTGATTTTGATAAAATAAAAGGAAATCCGCACATGACAGTCATTGGTCACATGACCGATAAAAATTCGGGAGTAAACTTGGTGACGAGAGACAATACTTCGCAACCACTTACGGCACAAGGCTGGGATGCTTTTTTGAAAAGAGAAGCTGATGAGGAGTTGAAGGGAAAAGGGGAAGAGGAGTAAACTCCCATCCCATCTTTCCCAAAGGGAATGAGCATTCTCGTGTTTTCAAATTCTTTTCCCTTTGGGAAGTTCACGATTGAATTTTCATCAGTCATCCTGAACTTGATTCAGGATCTCACAGAGAATATTTCACGAATAACATCAAGAGAACGACAAATTCAAAGAATTATCTTAACAACTCCAAAACCCCATCAAAATCCTTTCCCAATATCTTCCCATTATACCATTCTTTCTCAATAGTAGAGTTATATTTTTCATAGAAGTTAATAGCAGGTTTGTTCCAATCTAGCACTTGCCATTTGGCTACACTAGCCCCAAGATTTTTGGCCTCTTCCAGAAAAGCTTTGAACAATAATTTTCCTATCCCATGTCCTCTTAATTCCTCTTTTACCACAAAATCTTCTAGGTACAGCATTTTGCCTTTCCAAGTGGAATACGCCATGTAGTAAAAAGCAATTCCTACTATTTCATTTCCTTGCTCAGCAAGGATGATATCGAATACCTTGTTCTCAAAATCTTTTTCGTAGTCCGCTAAAGTCACAGTTACTTCTTGAGGTGCTTTTTCGTAAAGGGCTAGTTCGTTCACCAAATCCAGCACGGCTTGCAAATCATGTTTGGTAGCTTTTCGTAGGGTTGTTTTCATATCTTTAAATTAATGAAATTCTTCTTCTTTTTGTCTTTAAACAAAAAAAGAAACAAAAGAAATTCAAGTCTTCGCGTAAATTTCACAAGGACAAATGTAAGATCCAACCTTGCCGTAATTATCTGGGCAAATATTTTTTTTCGCTTAAAAACATTATGGTTCTGTTTCGTACAATCTTGCGGGCTGAGGGTTTTGTCGCGAAATTTCGGTATGTTTCGAAGCCCAGCTTTAAAAAACAACTCTACTTCAGCATTTCTTTTGCCACAATCAAATCGATGGGCGAAGTGATTTTAATGTTTTCTGGGTTTCCTTGTACTGGATGAATATCGTGATTGTTAGCTTCATAAACCGAAGCATCGTCCGTAAATTTACGAGAGTAATCCTTGCAGTAAGCTTCTTTAATCAGTTGTGCATCAAAATACTGAGGAGTTTGCACCTGTTTGATGAAACTGCGGTCTACAATTTCGTTTCGGTGTTCATTTATGTACCGCAAACTGTTTACCGAATCTACTACCGGTATGGCAGAAAAATGAGTTTCTGTTTCGCGAAAACATCGTAAAATTGTGTCGGTCGACACGAGGGGTCGAACAGAATCATGAATGCCTACGATAGCATTTCGGGGAATTAATTCTAATGCATTTTTTACCGAAAAGAATCGCTCTTGTCCTCCTTTTACAACTTGATAATTGAAGTGGAAATTATATTCCTTCACCATCGATTCCCAATATTCGATGTAATCTGGATGCAGAGATATAACAAATTGGATGGAGCTATCAGTCTCAAGAAATCGTTCGATTGTATGCAGAATAATCGGTTTGTTGTGAATCTTAATAAATTGCTTGGGCAAGGGAGAATTCATTCTTTTCCCTACGCCACCTGCCACAATAATTACATAATGGTTTGAATTCATAGGACTAAATATAAGGAAAACAACTTGAATTCTTTCACTTGTTTTGTTTGAGTCATTTTTTGTGAGTAAAGCAAAAAAAAAGAGAGTCGTAAAACTCTCTTAATGTGTATTAAATGATTAACATGGCGTCTCCGTATGAGAAAAACTTGTATTTCTCTTTCACAGCTTCTTCGTAAGCCCTCATCACAAAGTCATACCCACCAAATGCACAAACCATCATCAGGAGTGTGGAGTAAGGAGTATGAAAATTAGTAATTAATCGATTCGGGATACTGAATTCGTAAGGAGGGAAAATAAATTTATTTGTCCATCCATCAAAAGGTTTCAATAGGTTCTCTGAAGAAACAGAAGACTCTACAGTTCTTACAGAAGTGGTTCCAATTGCGCAAACATTTTTCTTATTAAGGATTCCTTTGTTAATGATATCTGCATTCATTTGACTTACATAAGCTCTTTCAGACCCCATTTTGTGCTTGGTCAAATCTTCTACTTCTACTGGCTGAAATGTTCCTAACCCAACATGTAAGGTTACCTCTGCAAAGTTCACTCCTTTTATCTCAAGTCTTTTTAGTAGGTTTTTGCTAAAATGAAGTCCAGCGGTTGGTGCTGCTACCGATCCTTCATGTCTTGCATAAATTGTTTGATACCGTTCTTCATCTTCTGGCTCAACCTCTCTTTTGATGTATTTTGGAAGAGGAGTTTGACCCAACTGTCTCACCTTGTCTTGAAATTCTTCGTAAGTCCCATCAAAAAGAAATCGCAGTGTTCTTCCTCTCGAAGTCGTATTATCAATTACCTCGGCTACCAATTCTTCATTTTCTCCAAAGTATAGTTTGTTTCCAATTCTTATTTTTCTCGCTGGATCAACTAGTACATCCCAAAGAAGACTTTCTTTGTTTAGTTCTCTCAACAAAAAAACTTCAATTTCTGCTCCGGTTTTTTCTTTGTTACCAATCATTCTGGCAGGAAATACTTTGGTGTTGTTCATGATAAGAACGTCCTCGTCATCAAAGTATTCGATCAGGTCTTTGAATTGTCTATGTTCAATGGTTTGCTTTTCTCTGTTAAGCACCATTAATCTTGCTTCGTCTCTGTTTTCGGCTGGATATTCTGCCAATAACTCTTCAGGTAATTCAAATCCAAATTTTGATAATTTCATAGTAGTTTTTGTTTCAGAATACAAAAATACGATTTTAGAACCTTTTTTCCTAACTATATGCGGGCGGTGAAATGAGCATAAGAATTTTAAGAGATTGGGGTAAATTCCGAATCAAAAATCCATTGTTGAACTTGCTCAATGGTGTGTGCATTTTCAACATCATAACTCCCAATTTTTGTTCTTCTTAGCTCGGTAAGATGACCACCATTATTCAGTTTTACTCCAAAATCGTAGGCAATGGAGCGTATGTAAGTTCCTTTGCTACAGGCAATTCTTACTTTCACGTCTGGAAGATTTACGCTCAATACTTCCATTTCATGAATGATAATCTTGTTGGGTGTTACGTTCACTTCTTCTCCTGCACGGGCTAAGTCATAGGCTCTTTTTCCTTGAATTTTTTTTGCCGAAAATATCGGAGGTAGTTGTTCTTGCTCACCCACAAAACTTTGTGCACACTCCTTTATTTTTTCTTCGGTAAGCGAAGAAATATCAAAGGTTTGGTCTATCTCTGTTTCTAAGTCATACGAGGGGGTGGTTGCTCCAAGTCTTATGGTGGCAGTGTACTCTTTGGGTAAGTTTTGAAAGGAAGATATTGTTTTGGTTTTTTTGCCACTGCACATAATAAGCAAACCACTAGCCAAAGGGTCTAATGTTCCGGCATGCCCTATCTTGTATCGTTTTTTTTTGGTTCGTTGTACAAAGACTCGTTTTATACGATTTACCGCACCAAATGAGGTGATTTTTAGTGGTTTGTCCACCAAGATAACTTCTCCTTCATGAAAATCTACTGGGTGATTCATACTACTAACTGATAGAATAGAGGATGGCCGAAATTCCAACCACAAAACAGTAGATTGAAAAATAGGTAAGGTTCGAATTTTTCACTAGCCTGATCATCCATTTGCAAGCTAACAGCCCTGTAACAAAAGCAAAAACAAAACCTGCAAAATAGGGGAGAAACTCAGCCGAGGATATTCCCGAATCTGATTTTAAAAGTCCAAGGGAGTCTTTAGCGATTTTTCCAAAAATTAATGGAACAACCATCAAAAAAGAAAATCTTGCAGCTTTCTCTCTATCAATTCCTAACAACACCGAAGTGGAAATGGTAGCGCCTGAGCGAGAAATTCCTGGAAGAATGGCAATCATTTGAGAAATTCCGATAAGAATAGAATGAGGGACACTAACCTCTTTATTTGTCGTTTTGGCTTTGTCGGCAACAAATAACAGAGCACCTGTAATCAAAAGCATACATCCCACAAGGAGGATTTTACCTATAAAAAAGGAATCAATTAAATCATCAAACAAGATACCTACAACTGCTGCAGGAATCATAGAAATAATAATTTTGAGAGAAAACTGAAATTCTTTATTGTTTTTGAACTGAAACAATCCCCGAATAATTTCTGCAATATCTTTTCTGAATATTACGCAAGTGCTCAGGGCAGTGGCAAAGTGGAGAACCACTGTCATTGTCATACTTTCTTGAATTTCTTTCTTGAAAATTGCTTTTACCAGCTCAATGTGCCCACTACTACTGACGGGCAAAAATTCGGTAAGTCCTTGAACAATTCCAAGAATAATGGCTTCTAATAAACCCATGAAAGAAAAAAGGTGTTAAGGTGTTTATTTCTTGGTTGACGAGTCTATTTCTTCGGTATCTGATTCTGGTTTGAAATTCTTGATAATTCCAAACAACACGATCACATAGCCCGAAATTACTATAAATGGTGCTAAAGTAAGTCGTTGAAAATTAAAAATGTCATCGCTGTAATCACTTGGATCTTCAGGATTTCCACCCGACATAATAAAATAACCCAACACAAACACTATAATTCCGGCAAGAATCATAATGTAATTTTTTTTGGTAAAATAAATGTTGTCGTTTTCCATAGGTTCTTATTGTTTGTATAGTTTGTCCTGACTAAGTTTTAAATACTTGTTCATTGAGAAGTAGGTCGAACCAAAGCTAACTAAAATTCCGATAGCTATGATAATACCAAAGATGACAAAGTTGGAATAAATATTTTCTGCATTGAATACGAGTTCGCCAATGATAGAGTTGTAATTTTCTAGCGCCAAGCTCAACAAGATATATAGTATAATAGCAAGGAGAGCTGAGGTAATTCCTTGCATGATGGAATTCAGCAGGAATGGCTTTTTGATAAAACTATGTTTTGCACCTACAAATTGCATCGTACGAATGAGAAATCGTTTTGAAAAGATCGCTAATCTGATGGTGTTGTTTATTAAAATTATGGCGATGGTAAGCAAAATACTGCTTAGCCCCAAAGCATACCACAATCCGTTGTAAAAGGTGTCGTTTATGGTTTGAAACTGTGCCTTGCTGTAAGAAATTTCACTTACGTAATCTTCGTATTTTTCCAAGATGTTTTGTTCAAATAATTGAACACTATCCAGTTGAGCGTACTCTTTTTTGAGGGTCAAATTAATACTGTTGTAGAGCGGATTCCCACCCAAAAACTCATCAAGAAATTCCTCGCCCATCCCTTCAATCATAAACTCTACTGCTTTCTCTTTTGGGATATAAGTGGTTGAATTAACGCGATGATCAAGATTAATTTCTTTTTCAATCTGTTGCATTTTAGCCATTTTGGCGTTTTCTCTGAAGAATACATCTACCTCAATCTTTTCTTTTTGATCGCCATAAATTTTGTCCAACCTTAGAATTGCCATTCCAAAAATAAGTAATAGAAATAGGATGAATCCCATACTTATGGTCACATAAAACGAGGTTGTTTTGTATCTATTTTTTTTTGCCTTGGACATATACAAATGTAGAAAATATCCAAAGTCTATAATAAAATTGTTCTCCTTTTTTTCTATTATTAAGAACAATTAACACCAGAAAATTCCACTTATGAGAGAATTATTGGCAAAAAAAGCTTCGAGAGCGAATAGTTATGAGGTGGTAAGGCTGGTAGCCAATAGTAAAGCAAAATACAGTGAGTTGGTAGAAATTATGAAGGAAAACAATTCGCCTTACAGCGAGAAAGCTGCCTGGGTAATAACTCATTGTTTTGATGAGAGAGCAGGTTTTTTTGATGATTTTTACAGTGATTTTGTTCAAATAATTGGGGATGAGTCTTATTCCGATTCGGTTAAGAGAAATATCGTTCGTATACTTCAATTTAAATCGATTCCTACCGAGTTTCATGGAGCTGTAATTGATGCTTGTTTTCGATTGTTAACGAAAAAAGAGACAGCTATTGCGGTAAAAGCTTTTTCTATGGGTGTATTGGACCAAATGGTAAAAATATATCCAGAGTTGACAAATGAGTTAATTCTCTGCATCGAAGAGATACTTCCTGGCAGCTCTTCGGGAGTAAAGAATCGCGGGAATAAAATTCTTAATAAACTGAAAGGTTCTAGTCCATGTTGAACTTTTATTACCTAAAATTTTAAGACCTTTACGAAAAAATCAATCAAATAAGATGTCAAAGGAAAAAACAGCTCAAATAAATATTGCCGTAAAAACAGATGAACACAATGTGCCAGAGGCTATGAATTGGACAGCAACGGATGCCAATATTAAAAACAAAGAGTGCAAAGCAATGATTTTATCTGTTTGGGACAAAGAGGATAAGGCGGCTTTGCGAATGGATTTGTGGACCAAGGAGATGATGGTGGATGAAATGAAAATGTTTTTTTACCAAACATTAGTAACGATGGCAGATAATTTTCAGAAAGCCACGGGAGAAGATGCTATCGTGGAAGACCTGAGGGACTATTGTGCTCATTTTGCTGATAAAATGAAGTTGGATCAAATGAGATAACTCAAACTTGTCCGATGGATTCTCTACGAGAATTAATTCATTGGTCAATTCAATAGTTTCGTTACCTTTAAAAATGATGAAAAGTTGGCTCAAAAAAATAGGGATCTTACAGTTTTCCATACTCTTGGTAGCGTTTGTTTCCTTGGTTTTTGTGATTGCACCAATGATACAAGAATCGGAACAGTATACCGTAATTACCAGCGATGGAAAAGGATATTATGCTTATTTGCCAGCTGTTTTTCTCCACAATTCTATCGGTGATCAAACTCCTGATGGTCGATTCATACTCGATATAAACGGGAAAGGCGTCAACAAATACTACGCAGGCACAGCCGTTTCTATTTTGCCGTTTTTTGGACTGGCTACCATGTTGGATAAAGAACAAAACGGATACTCACTCACGTACCAAATTTCTGTCTCTATTGCAGGTGTTTTTTACCTGATTCTGGGGTTGCTCTATCTCGCCCGACTCCTATCACTCTTTAGGTTTTCGGAAGTAGCGATAAGCCTTACCATTCTCACTTTATTTTTTGGGACTAATTTGTTTGTCTATGGAGTTTTTGAACCTTCTATGTCCCACATTTATTCTTTTTTTTGGATTACTGGATTTCTGTTTTTCACCAAAAAACACCTGCTGACTGGTCGTTCTGAATTGTTCTATTTATCGGCAATTTTTCTAGGTTTTGTTGTATTGGTGAGACCCATCAATGGACTTATCATTTTGGTAATTCCTTTCCTTGCGGGCTCACCCCTAGCTTTAAAAAAATATGTTTATTCTTCTGTCTTTAGCCGAAAAGGGTGGATATCATTCCTCATTTTCTTTGGCATTATAGCCGTTCAGCCCATTGTGTGGTATCTCCAAAGTGGACATTGGTGGGTGTGGAGTTATTCAGAAGAAGGGTTTAATTTTACTTCCCCAAGTTGGTTTCAATTGTTGTTTAGTTTTAGGAAAGGAGCCTTCGTGTACACTCCACTGTTGATAGTTACTGTCCTTTCGGCTTT
>JALRIS010000148.1 GCA_023255335.1 Flavobacteriales bacterium
GAAATTTCTCAATTGGACAAAGTGCTCAATATCACAAACGAAATGAACCAAGCCGAAGAGATGATGAGCTGATCTTGGAGGTTAAAATTCGCTACTTATGAAAAAAATACTAGTTGCCTCACTTCTCTTATTAGGAATTGGAAGTTATTCTCAAACGTGCGCAGTGGATATCACTGGGTTAAATGCCTACATAGCTCCAGATACGTGGGGAATTATGCCAGACACAACGGACAATCTGCCACCTGCTCAAATAGGTGTTCAGTACGATACGTTTTTGTCGTTTAAATTACCTCTTTATGCCAATGAGTTGGACCCAACCTTACCCGCAATTCAATTGGCAACGTTGCAATTAATTAATATTTCGGGCCTTCCGGCTGGTATTTCTTTTACTTCTTCTGCCTCAACCAGCGACAGTATTTTTTGTAATACTGCCGATTGTAAATGGAATGGAGGAGCTTATGGGTGTTTAAGAATAATAGGAACTCCCTCTGTTACTGGGACATTTCCCTTAGTAATTACCTTAGAAGGAAAAACAATAGGAGGACCCTTGGCTCAAACTGGAACCGGTGATATAAATGGATATAGAATAGAGATCAATCCTGTTGGGTTAGAATCAAGAAAGTCCGTTGAATTAACAATGAACCAAAACTTCCCAAATCCATTTGTGGAATCTACTCTGATAACTTATTCAGTGAAGACACCGTCATTGGTCAATTTTACCGTAATGTCTTTACTAGGTGAAAAAGTATTTACCAACACGTACCAAGCAAAAGAAGGAGAAAACACCATTCCTTTTCGGGCGGATAATTTGAGTAAAGGAATTTATTTTTATTCTCTTGAAATAGAGGGTAAAAGAGTCACCAAACGAATGGTAATTACGAAATAATAATACCAAAACCCATTACTAAGCCAGCTATATTCTCACGAGTAAATCTGGCTTTTTTTATGTTGTTTTTTCTTGGGTCTATTTCAAAGTCTCTCGCAGTAGTTAAGTCCGAGTTGGATAATTTGGTTCGGTCAAAAATCGAAAGCGATAGGGAAGAGTCTTCAAATACTGCTTCCGTTAAATTACATTCGGTAAAATCAACTTCCTGAATTTCGCACCGTGTAAAGCGGGTTTTGCTCAAGTTAAGTTCATAAAAGGAGGATAAGTTCAAGTTGCAGTCTTCAAAGTTTAGTTTCAAGAGAAAAGAATTGATTCCTGAAAAATCAATTCCAATTAATTTACAACCAGAAAACGACACAGTTTTGAATGAGGCATTGTCTGTCTTTAAATTGCTCAAATTACATTCTTTGAATTCACAATCAACAAATTCGTAATTGGCGAATGTTTGACCAGAAAAATCACATTGAATAAACAGACAATCTCGATAAATTCCGCGCTTCAAATCTGTGATATTGCGGTAGGTGTGGTCTATTTGTTCTACGAACATTTTACAAGTTTTAGGGTGGTGAATGAGGTTTTGTTTCGTATCGAAAGGTAATAAATGCCTTGTGAAAGATGGCTTAGATCTACTGTAAAATTATCAGTCAAAGTTCCGGTCATTACATGCATACCCTCTTGAGAAAACAAGCTAAACGTTGAGTTATTTGATACTTCCTTTAGTTCAATATGAGTAGAAAATGGATTGGGATAGGCTGTAACTTTTTTCTTTGTGTATTCTTCTGTTCCAGTAAAGAAGTTACAGGCATAGGAGGAAAAATCGGTGAAATAATGTAGTTCCAAAAAATCGAGAATTACTTGAGCCAAACTATCTGCCAATCGCGTACGAATAGCTGGATTTGCCCGTACATCCCAGTTGTGTTCTATCTGAATGGCATCAATCGTTCCTCCAGTTTGAGAGCCAAACCGCCTAGTGTTATAGCCTCCATTAAAGTAGGGTTCGCCCACCAACGGAAACGGAATGGAATCGGAAGGAACGGTAGGAAACCCCTTGGCATGCAACATAGAACCAAAGCTGTGTTTTCCTCGTATCAATTCGCTCAATGGTTGAGAAGTTAGGGTAGAAAAACGCAAATTCAAAATACTGGCTTTTAGATTAGTAGGAGGAGAGTTTAGCACTGAATCTGATTTTCTTAGATCAGAAGAAGACAATAAATATCCAAGTTCGATTCTCTGAATGGCATGTCCATGTCCGTGAATATCTAAGAAAATACTTTTCTGGTACTTACTCGAAATACTACGTTTTGCGGAATCAATAAAATTCATGTAATTGTGCCAATACACTTCTGTGGCAGAGTTGCTATCTGTCGCCTCAATTATTTCTCTGTTGGCATCAAGCTTTTTTCTGTGCAACTTGTTGATGATAAGATGAGGATAACATCCCGTTTTGAAAATTAAGGCTGCGGCAATTTCTCGAGCCAATTTTTGCGTGTAACTGTCTTTCACAGTAACACATCCGCTACAATTTCTATCGGGTAATGTGGCAGGAGACTCATGGCCACCATGAGGAGCAGACAAAATTATGGGCAGATTTCCAGCTTGATACTCGATTAGGCTATCTTGTCCAAAATAGATAGTACCCGTAAGATATGACTGACCATAAGAAGAAATCCCGAGAATACATGCGATGAAAAAAAGAGGTAGATTCATACCACTAAAGTTACTTACAATTTTCTTTCTTACCGACAAAATTTCCTATAATTCTAACTGGCACAAGTATTGATTTTAATTGGAGTGAAATGGGCATGGTTTA
Organism: Flavobacteriales bacterium; assembly: GCA_023255335.1. Lineage (GTDB taxonomy): Bacteria > Bacteroidota > Bacteroidia > Flavobacteriales_D > CAJJDF01 > CAJJDF01. The sequence continues at coordinate 2,697 of JALRIS010000148.1, forward strand.
ATTATAATCTATTGCTTATGAGTATTTTAATTAATTATAACTAGTTGATAAGATCAATTAACTTTCGGTACGAGATTAATGAGTCTGTCAATTTGACCACACTATTATGAACGAAACAATGGAAGACGGATTTTTACACTTTGCTCAATCCAATGATGAGGGCGAGTTTATTCCGCTAATTACCACAGAGGATGAGGATGAAATGAATAAGGAAGAATTTCCAGATGATTTACCCATTTTGTCTTTGAAAAACAATGTGCTTTTTCCGGGAGTTGTAATCCCAATTACGGTGGGAAGAGATAAATCCATCAAGTTAATTAAAGAGGCTTACGCGGGAAATAAAATACTAGGAGTCGTGTCTCAAAAGAACGACAAAATTGAAGACCCAGGAAGTGCAGATGTGCACAAAATAGGGACGGTAGGACAAATATTAAAACATTTGAAAATGCCAGATGGCAGCACCACTGTTATCATTCAAGGAAAAAGAAGGTTTGAGGTTGAGGAATTTACTCAAGAGACTCCTTATCTCAGAGCCAAAATTAACACGTTCAAAGAAACAAAGCCGGACGAAAACGACCCGGAGTTCTTTGCTTTATTTTCTTCCCTGAAAGATTTGGCGTTGCAGATTATAAAAGAATCACCAAGCATTCCATCAGAAGCTTCTTTTGCCATCAATAATATTGAGAGTCCTACTTTCATGATCAACTTTATTTCTTCCAATCTCAATGCAGATGTTTCGGAAAAGCAAAAGATGCTTGAGGTTCTGGATATGAACGATAGAGCTAGACTGTTGTTGCAAAACTTGACAAATGAATTGCAATTATTGGAATTGAAGAATGACATTCAATCGAAAGTAAGAACCGACTTGGACAAACAGCAACGAGACTATTTTCTTCATCAACAAATGCGTCAAATTCAAGAAGAACTGGGAGACAATCCAGGACAACAAGAAATTGAGGAATTAAGAAAAAAATCTAAAAAGAAAAAATGGGGTAAGAAGGTGAGAGAAACCTTTGAAAAGGAGCTAGGAAAGTTGGAGCGAATGAACCCTCAGGCTGCTGAGTATTCGGTTCAATTGAACTACTTGCAACTCCTTACAGATTTACCTTGGAAAAAGAAAACAAAAGACGTTTTTGACCTGAAAAGAGCCCAAGAAATATTGGACCGAGATCATTTTGGCTTGGAGAAAGTAAAAGAGAGAGTGATAGAGCACCTTGCCGTGTTAAAATTGAAAAACAACATGAAAGCTCCAATTATTTGTTTGTACGGCCCACCGGGAGTAGGAAAAACTTCTTTAGGAAAATCAATTGCTGAAGCAATTGGGAGAAAGTATGTAAGAATGTCGTTGGGAGGTTTACGGGATGAGGCCGAGATAAGAGGGCATCGAAAAACATACATTGGTGCGATGCCAGGGAAGATTCTACAGAATCTTAAGAAAGTAAAAACTTCGAACCCAGTATTTGTATTGGATGAGATAGACAAGCTCACGAGAGACTCTCACGGTGATCCGTCTTCTGCTTTGCTAGAAGTATTGGATCCTGAGCAAAATTCCGCTTTTAACGATAACTATGTAGAACTCGATTACGATTTATCCAATGTGATGTTTGTGGCTACAGCCAATAGTTTGAATACGATTCAACCTGCACTTCGAGACAGGATGGAGATTATTGAAATAAACGGCTACACCATTGAAGAAAAAGTGCAAATTGCCAATAAATACTTACTTCCAAAACAAATGAACGAAACTGGTGTTCCTCAAGATAAGGTAATCATTGGTGAAGAGACGTTAGAAAAAGTAGTTGAAAATTACACCAATGAAAGCGGTGTAAGAGGATTGGAAAAAAGAATTTCTAAATTGGTTCGATACAGAGCCAAACAAATTGCAATGGACGAGGAGTATGAAGTTGAAATAAGGCCAGATCAATTGGTAAAAATTCTTGGACCGGCACATCCAAAAGACAAATATCAAGGAAATGACATTCCTGGAGTTGTGACTGGCTTGGCCTGGACCCAGCACGGAGGAGATATATTGTTTATTGAAACGAGTCTTTCTCCTGGAAAAGAAAAATTAACACTCACTGGAAATTTGGGTGATGTAATGAAAGAATCCGCAGTTATTGCCATGGAATACCTCAAGTCCAACGCAAAGAAAATTGGGATTGACACCGAGGTTTTTGAGAAAAATAGTGTTCATATTCACGTACCAGAAGGAGCGACACCCAAGGATGGACCTTCCGCAGGGATAACTATGCTGACTGCACTTACCTCTATTTTCATGAATAGAAAAGTAAAGCCACATTTGGCAATGACAGGAGAGATCACTTTGAGAGGAAAAGTACTTCCTGTAGGAGGAATTAAAGAAAAGATATTGGCAGCCAAAAGAGCAGAAATAAAGGAAATAGTTCTATGCTCAAGTAATAAAAAGGACATTGACGATATAAATCCGAAATATTTGGAAGGTCTCGAATTTCATTATGTGGACACCATGATGGAAGTCTTGGAAGCAGCATTGGTCTGAGAGAACAAGTAAAGTTTCCTCGTTGATGGTTCTTAAAATCAACTTGTAGATTTACAAATATTAATTATATTTGTTTACTATGAAGAGATTGAATGCTTTGTTGTTGGTAGTTGTTCTAGGACTGTTTTCTTGTATGGCAACTAAGACGAGTACCGAAAACGAAACCGTTCAAGAACCTTGTGTTCCCAATACAATGGAAAGTTGTGTGTGCACTACGGAAGTTAATCCAGTATGTGGATGTGATAATAAAACATATCTCAATCCCTGTCACGCTCAATGTAGTAATGTAACTTTTGTACCTGGAAAATGCGAGGATAAAAATAAAAAGAAATAATTGACGTTAAACTCTAAGAACATGAAAAAAAACATTGTATTTATCGCAACCGTATCATTTGCAGTTATGGCATTGGCTAGTAGTTGTAACAAACCTTTAGGAAAATGTGACGAGTTTTTCGAAAAGGATTGCAACGTAACTTCTGATTATGCTCCAGTGTGTGGATGTAACGACAAAACCTACGCCAATAGATCTTATGCAGAATGTGCAGGCGTGGAATATGTGAACGGATCTTGTGACTAATATTTTTGTTGATAAGAAGAGATTTCTTACCAAAAAAAATAGAAAAATAAATTGAAAGCAAGTACAATAAAATTGGCAACTCTATCTAAGATTACATTTATTGTACTTGCTTTTGTGTGTCTCACTAGTTCGTTTTTTGCACAACTAGGAGGAAGCTCTTCCTATCAGTTTTTGGAATTAGCCAATTCTTCTCGTATTCAAGGGCTAGGAGGGAAGAATATTTCTCTTTCCGATAGTGATGTAAATCTTACTCTTACCAATCCAGCTCTTTTGGACTCTACTCAATCTGGAAGTATAACCCTCAATTATCACAATTATATTGGAGATATTAATTACGGTTTCTCCTCATACACTCACCACGTAAATAAAATAGGTACGTTTAATTTGGCAATGATGTATGCGAATTATGGCAAATTTACCAGGGCCGATGCTACCGGTCAGATAAATGGAGAATTTGTCGCAAACGACCTAGCATTTATTTTGGGATATGGTCGAGCCATTGATTCCAACTTACGAATAGGAGGAAACATCAAGTTTTTCAATTCTATTTATGACTTTTACTATTCAAATGGATTGGCGATAGATTTAGCCGCGAGTTACCACAAACCAAATTCACTATTTTCGGCAGGAGTGGTCATCCAAAATTTAGGTTTTTCATTTTCGAAATACTCCGAAAATGAATCGTTACCTCTTGATATTCAAGCGGGAGTTACCTACAAATTAAAGCATGCTCCCTTCAGATTTTCATTGACCTTAGCCAATCTTCAACAATGGGATTTATCCTTCGAAGATCCATTAGCACCGCAGGACTTTGATCCCAATACATTTGAGCCAATTCCACCTTCCGAACCAAATTTTTTAGAAAAAGCTGCGGGACACCTATTATTTGCCACCGAAATTGTGTTGTCCAAGAATTTTAATATTCAATTAGGGTATAACATCAGAAGACGACAAGAACTACGTTTTTTAGATAAAAAAGGAATGGTAGGGTTTTCTGGTGGTGTAGCTTTTCGCGTAAAAAAGTTCCACCTAAACTATAGCCTAGCCAGCTACCATTTGGCAGGCAATTCTCATAGTTTTTCAATTACCACCAATATTCACGATTTTAGGCAAAAGAATTAGTGTCATTCTTGCACATTCATTTGTTTACAAATGAAAGATTATTTCTACTTTCAATTCAATTTTACTCTTAAATTTGGATGTATGAAAAAAGAAATTATCAAAGGCACATTGTTCGGAATACTTCTGCCATTTTTATTTGTGGCCTTCCTTTATTTGATTTTTTATCTCTTTGAAAAAAGAATAACAGATCAAGTAGTGGGATCTGGATTGCTTTTTGGTTTAGGTTTGAATGCTTTACTGCTCAGGAGGTGTTTCAAACGCGACCAGGATTTCATGGCGCGCGGTGTGATGATTTCTTCCTTCATTTATTTTTTTATTTGGTTGTATAAGTACGTGTTATAAATAAGAAATAAATGAACTATTACATTATAGCAGGTGAGGCGTCTGGAGATATGCATGGAGCTAATTTAGTGGCAGAACTAAAGAAGAGACAACCCACAGCACAGTTTAGAGGATGGGGCGGTGATAAAATGAAAGCAGAAGGAGTCGAAATAACCAAGCATTACAAAGAGTTGGCCTTTATGGGGTTTGCGGAAGTTCTTTTAAATATTAGAACCATACTCGGAAATTTTAAAGTGTGCAAGAAAGAAGTGTTGGATTACCAGCCAGATGCAGTTATTTTGATAGATTATCCGGGATTTAACTTGCGGATGGCAGAGTTTATTCATTCTCAACAACTTACGGTTTTTTATTATATCTCTCCCACTGTTTGGGCTTGGAAAAAAA
>JALRIS010000194.1 GCA_023255335.1 Flavobacteriales bacterium
GATGGGCGCGTTTCATTTTGTAAAAGCAGTAAACCGCCACAATAAAGAAGTACAAAACAGGAAAGAAGAGGACCCCGAGAACTCCGAAACCGAATTAAAGGCAATTGTAGGTTGTGAATTTTTTGTGTGTCAAGATCATACGGACAAATCGCATAAAGACAATGGATCTCTTGTTGTGATATTAGCCAAAAATAAAAACGGCTATCACAATTTGGCCAAACTAAGTTCTATTTCGAATATTCATGGATTTTATTATGTACCAAGAATCGATAAAAAACTTATCGAACAATACAAAGAAGACCTCATTGTTCTTTCGGGGGGAGTTTCGGGCGAATTATCCAATCTTATCTTAAATGTAGGCGAAAAACAAGCGGAAGAATCTCTCTTGTGGTGGAAGGAACAATTTGGAGACGATTTTTACATCGAATTGGTAAGACATGGAGAGGAAGAGGAAGAATATGCCAATAAAGTATTAATCAGTCTGGCAAAACAACATTCTGTGAAACTCATTGCAGCAAACAATACTTTTTACATAGATCAAAAACAATCGGATGCCCACGATGTGTTGCTCTGTATCCGAGATGGAGAAAAAAAATCTACCCCGATAGGAAGAGGTAGAGGTTTTCGATACGGAATGCCAAACAGTGAATTTTATTTTAAATCACAAGAACAGATGATTGAATTGTTTCAGGATATTCCTGAAGCTATTTCCAATACTCAGGAGGTTGTTGAAAAAATAGAGTCCTTTGTCCTAGAAAGAGATGTCCTGTTGCCCAAGTTCGATTTTCCCGAAGAATTCAAAGATGCGCGTGACGAAGAAGATGGTGGAAACAGAGGAGAAAATAATTACCTCAAACACCTCACCTATGTGGGTGCGCACAAAAGATATGGAGAAACCTTAACCGATGAGCAAAAAGAACGAATTGACTTTGAGCTAGAGATTATCACCAAAACTGGTTATCCGGGATATTTCTTGATTGTACAAGATTTTATTCAAGCCGCTAGAGATATGGGAGTTTCAGTGGGCCCTGGAAGGGGTTCCGCTGCCGGATCTGTGGTAGCCTACTGCCTCAAAATAACCAATATTGACCCACTCAAATACAACCTGCTTTTTGAGCGTTTCCTAAATCCAGATAGAGTCTCAATGCCCGATATTGATATTGACTTTGATGACGAAGGAAGAGGAAAAGTAATAGACTGGGTTATCGAGAAATATGGTGCCCAACAAGTTGCGCAGATTATTACTTACGGAACTATGGCAGCAAAGTCATCTATTCGAGACACTGCTAGAGCACTAGACCTACCGCTCATGGAAGCTGGACGACTAGCCAACCTCATCCCTAATACCAAATTGAACAAAATATTTGGAATGGATGAAAAAGCCTTGGCAAAAAAACTTGGCAGAAAAGAAGACATGGACATGGCCATGGAACTTAAAGCAATAGCCAAAGAAAATTCCCTGGAAGCCGAAGTAATAAACCAGGCAATTATCCTAGAAGGTTCTGTAAGGAATACGGGTACGCACGCCTGTGGAGTAATCATTACTCCTGGTGATATCACGAACTACGTTCCTGTTGCTACAGCCAAAGACTCTGAAATGTACGTAACCCAGTTCGACAACTCGGTGGTAGAAAGTGCTGGACTACTAAAAATGGATTTTCTTGGTCTAAAAACGCTTACCTTAATAAAGGATACCGTTAAAATTGTGAAAGCCATTCACAATATTGACCTCGATCCTGAAGAATTCGACTTGGAAGATGAAAAAACCTACGAACTTTTTCAACGAGGAGAAACAGTGGGTGTTTTTCAGTACGAATCCGCTGGAATGCAAAAATATCTGAAAGACCTTAAACCGACAGTTTTTGACGATTTAATTGCAATGAACGCCCTGTATCGTCCTGGTCCGCTCGAATACATTCCAAGTTTTGTAAGAAGAAAAAACGGGGAAGAAGAAATCATCTACGACATAGATGCCAGTGAAGAATACTTGGCCGAAACTTATGGTATTACTGTCTACCAAGAGCAAGTAATGCTCCTTTCACAAAAACTTGCCAACTTTACGAAAGGTGAAGCCGATGTACTAAGAAAGGCAATGGGTAAAAAGATTTTTGCTTTACTGGAAAAATTAAAACCTAAATTTATAGAAGGGGGAAAATCGAATGGGCATGACGAAGAAAAGCTAAATAAAATATGGAAAGACTGGGAAGCATTTGCTGCCTATGCCTTTAACAAATCGCACTCTACCTGCTACGCTTGGGTAGCCTTTCAAACGGCCTATCTCAAAGCCCACTACCCTGCCGAGTACATGGCGTCCGTGCTATCGAACAACATGAACGACATTAAGTCGGTTACATTTTTTATGGAAGAATGCAAAAGAATGGGAATCGAAGTACTAGGACCTGACGTGAATGAATCTTATTTTAAATTTGCTGTGAACGAACAAGGAGCTATCCGTTTTGGAATGGGAGCTATCAAAGGTGTGGGCGAAGGAGCAGTAGAATCCATTATTAATACCAGAAAAGAACACGGAAAATTCACCTCAATTTTTGATATGACCTCCAAAATTGATTTGCGTGCAGCCAATAAGCGTACCCTCGAAAGTTTGGCGATTGCTGGAGGATTCGATTCCTTTGAAGGAGTTCATCGAGCTCAGTATGTAACGCCCGATGACAATGGCAGAACAGTCATAGAAACTGCAATTAAATACGGCAATGCAATTTCGCAAGGTAAAAACTCTAATCAAGGAAGCTTGTTTGATACGGAAGACGGAGAAGTAGATATTCCAGAACCCACTATTCCTCCTTGCGAAGAATGGGGAAGCATCGAAGCCTTGAACAGGGAAAAAGAACTAGTAGGAATTTTTATTTCGGGCCACCCACTGGATGATTACAAATTTGAATTAGATAATTTCTGTGGAAGCAAAGTAGAAACATTGAATCAAATGGCGGCCAATGTTGGCAAAGAAATATCTCTTGGATGTATCATTAATAATGTAGAACACCGAGTTGCCAAAAACGGAAATCCTTTCGGAACCTTCGAAATGGAGGATTACGATGGCTCTTTCAAGCAGTTCTTGTTTAAAGATGATTACCTCAAATTCAAGCATTATTTGGTGAACGGAAACTTTGTGCATATCCGCGGAAGGATAGATAAAAAAAGATGGGGCGATATGGAGCCGATGTTCGTTATTACCTCTATTGAATTACTCTCAGAAATAAGAGATAAGTTGAGCAAGTCCATCACATTGACTATTCCTTTGCGGACACTCTCCAATCAGTTTGTAGACAACCTAACCGAAATTCTGGAAACAGATGAAAGCGAAGAAAAAGGAAATTGCAAACTAAAAGTGATTGTGACAGACGAAGAAAAAACTACCGTCAATTTGTTTTCGAGAAAGGTAAAGTTAAAAATCACCAACCAACTATTGGCGAAGTTTGGAGAGATGGATGGAGTTAGCTACAAGCTGAATTAACAAGAAAAAAATCATTTTGTAAGAAAACATTCCTCAATACGACTTATATTTGTGTCAAGATGACAGAGAACCATGAATGGTATTCTTTTTGGACTACCGTTGATGATATAAAAACCAAATAAATAATTAAAAATGGCATTAGAATTAACAGTAGCAAACTTTGAAGAAACAATTAACTCAGGAAAACCAGTATTGGTAGATTTTTGGGCAGCTTGGTGTGGACCTTGTAGAATGGTGGGACCTTTAGTAGATGAATTGTCGGACGAGTATGCTGAAAAAGCACATGTAGGAAAAGTAGACGTAGATAGCAACCAAGATATTGCAGCTAAATACGGAGTAAGAAACATTCCAACTATCCTGTTTTTTAAAAACGGAGAAGTAGTAGATAAATCAGTAGGAGCAGTACCAAAAGCTCAATTAGCAGAAAAACTAGACGCATTGGTATAAAACATCATACAATTTCTTGAAAAAAAGGGGACCAGTTTTGGTTCCCTTTTTTTATGAAAAAAAACAGCAAATAGCAAATAAAATTTTATGACAAAAATCAGAAAATATTACTACTTGTTATTTTTATTTATTCTAAATAAGGATTACATTTGTTCATCAATTGATCAATGATAGAACCATAAACCATATTAAAACAACAATGAAACATATACTTATTGCTCTGACAGCAACTTCCATTATGGTAGCTTCCTGTAAAAAAGAAGACCCAGAGGAAAAAACTCCCACCACCAAATCTGGAGTTACACTTCCTTCCACTTATAATTTTATTAATGTAGATTACTCGGGACAAACTGCTCGATTGGACATGCTTGCAGAAATGACAGCAGAACTAAAAAAAGCAAATTCAGGCTTACAAGTAGACTCCGCTTTATTGAGAAAAATGTATTCCAATACTGGGAACCCATTCTCTGATGCTAGCTTAAATTCTTCTGGAGAACAACTCAAAAACAAGACTTACTCGAATAGTGGTGCATTCAACGCTACCTACTTTGACTACCTAATTAAAAGACAAGGAGATATAAGTCAATATGCGGGTAATACTTGGAGTCCAGGAAATGCTGGTGTTGCCACAAGTGGAACTAAAAAATATTTTTTTGATGAAAATGGTGTTGAATACACTCAGTTAATCGAAAAAGGATTGATGGGAGCTATTTTCTATTACAACATTGCAGAAGTATATACGCGTCCGGGAAAAATAGGACCTACTGTGGACAACTCAACTGTTACTCCGGGGAAAGGAACCGACATGGAGCATCACTGGGACGAAGCTTTTGGCTATTTTGGAGCACCGACAGATTTTAGTGCAACACAAACGGCCAACTCGCGATACCACGCTAAATATGCGTTAAAAGGCGAGGCTGAAGGACTAGGAACCATTGGAAAAGTAATGAACCAATACATCAAAGGAAGGTACGGCATCTCTAACAAGAATTATGACCTCCGGGATGAAGCGGCTATTGGAGTGAGAAAAGAATATGAGCTAGTGTTGGTAACAACTGCCATCCACTATTTAAATTCTGGAAAATCAAACTTCTCAGATGACCCATTGAGAAATCACGCTCTTTCTGAAGCCTATGCATTTATCTTTTCGTTAAAGTACAACTCAGATAAATTAATTTCTACTGTAGATTTGAATACGGTCTTAGGATATTTTGAAACTACCTCTGGACCTGTAATTATTCCAAGCTTGCTCAACGTAACAATTGCTGACATCAATGCAGCAATCGATTTATTAAGCTCAACTTACAACCTTGACTCTGTAAAAGCAACCCTTTAATTATGTAACCACAAGACTGAGTAACATCCTGTTCTCAGTCTTGTTATTTTATTTAATTTATTATGAAAAACACCTGGTTATTCTTATCGTTAGTTACTATTATCTTCTGTTCATGTAAAAAAGAAAACGAGCCTGATTTGAAGGAAGAATTTGACAAAAACGCTTTGTTGACGAATTACGCACAACGAGTTATTCAACCCAGATATGAACAACTTTCAGTTCAGCTCTCTCAGCTTCAAGCAGAAATCGACAGTTTTACCTCTGTGTCTACATCTCAAAATTTTTCGGAACTAAAAGAGGCCTTTCGCCAAACTTATTTATCATGGCAAGGAGTGAGTTTCATAGAATTTGGTCCGGCAGACAATTACGCGCTTAAAGCCGCCTTCAATATTTTTCCGGTGGACACACAACAAGTTAATCAAAATATTTCTTCTGGAAGTTATGTTCTCGGCTCCGCTTCCAATATTTGTGCTATTGGGTTGCCAGCCATGGATTATCTTTTGAATAGATCCTTCGTATCCACCAATAGACTTAATCCAATGCAAAGCATCGATTGCATCTTCTACGCATAACATGGA
>JALRIS010000001.1 GCA_023255335.1 Flavobacteriales bacterium
ACTCTGTGAGCTACACTGAGAAGCCAGATGCTCTTAGCTTTATGCGAGAGTGGATGGCACTTGTAGAGAGTGGTTCTGGTGAACGTGGTATCTTTAACCAAACTTCGATTTTGCATCCAATAATAGCAGTTACTCTGTCATAACTCTTATATTTGTTTTCATTTTATTTTAGAAAAATTGCCTTATGATTATCACCATTTTTACCCTATGGATTTCGATACTTTTTCTTTACTGTGCCATGGGTACATGGAAACTCTTTGAGAAAGCAGGTAGGAAACCCTGGGAAGGTTTTGTTCCAGTTTACAACTTATTTATCTGGTTAAAAGTAATAAAAAGGCCTTGGTGGTGGGCGCTCATCTTGCTTATTCCTGGTTTTAGTCAGATTTTGATGTTTGCCTCCATGAATGTTTCGATGGGTAGAATCTATGGAAAGTATGGAGCGGTTGATACACTTATGCAGATTTTTGTTCCCTTTATTTATTTTCCGATGATTGCTTTTGGCAAAGAGGAATTGGTCTATCAAGGTGAAATGGATTGGAATAATAAGTCCCGAATTGAGGCAAGATCTACGTCCGATAAAATTGTGCTGGCCTTGGCCTCTTTTGGTATTATTTCTTTGTTGGTGTATGTTCAAAAATTTACGGGTGGAAAGGACAAAAAAGGACAAAAAACGATGGTAAAGGAATGGGGAGATTCCATTGTCTTTGCGTTGATAGCTGCTTCCTTAATAAGAGGGTATGTGCTAGAAGCCTTCACTATTCCCACCCCTTCTATGGAAAAAGAATTGCTCGTAGGTGATTTCTTATTTGTGAATAAATTATCTTACGGAACTAGAGTGCCTTTTACACCTCTTTCTTATCCTTTGGTTCATAATACGATTCCATTTACTTACGCCAATTCTTATTCAGAAGCCATAAAATTACCTTACTACCGATTGCCAGGATTTGGGAAAGTAGAACGAAATGACATAGTTGTGTTTAATTACCCTACGGGTGACACAGCAGTTTTTGGAAGATCGTACGGCTCTCAGGGTGCCGGAGGAGAATTACAAGGACATAATTATTATCAGTTTGTAAGACAAGAAGCCTATTTGCAATCTACGCGAGATCGAGTTTCTCCTGAGGTTTTTTTGAATAATACTCAGAAATACGAAGCAATGGGCCGAAAGAAAATCTTGGAAGATAATTTGTTATATGACTTTAGCGCAGGGAGAAACATCCAGTTACAAGGCCATGCTCATCGACCGATAGATAAGAAAGAAAACTACATAAAGAGATGTGTGGCAGTAGCAGACGATACTCTCGAGATTAGAAATGGAGACTTATACATCAATGGTAAAAGAAGTATTGTAGGAGAAAATGTCAACTTTAAGCACAAAGTAGAATTTAATAGGAGTTTGGGGAATCTTGACTTTCCAAAATTGAAAGAAAAATTTGGTTTCAATTTAGGGTTATACAAAGATTTAACCTCCCTTAATGACAATGGAAATTTACCAATTGGTCAGAAAGTATGTTACGTAAATATGAGTGCTGGATTAAAGGAGAAATTTGTTTCTGCTCTCAACATGGGAGAAATGGGAGACCTCAGAATTGTGTCTGTGGAGAGAAAAATTGATTCGGTGGGAGATAAAATTAGTTCCTACATTAGTTTTTATCCCAACCACAAATCTTGTTTATGGACAGCCGATAATTACGGCCCTATTTGGATGCCTAAAGCTGGAGCCACCATCATGTTGAACGAAGAGAATTGGGCTATGTACAAGAGGTGTATCCTTACTTATGAGAAGAATACTGGCTACGAAAAGAACGGAAAATACTTTATTAACGGAGAGGAAGTGAGCAACTATACTTTCAAGCAAGACTATTATTACATGGTGGGTGACAACCGACACAGTTCGGCTGATTCTAGAATGTGGGGATTTGTGCCAGAAGACCATGTCGTTGGGAAAGGACTCGTTATTTGGATGAGTAAAGACCAAGAATTAGGATGGGCCAATGGCGGAATAAGATGGAATAGAATTTTTAAAACTTTGTAAAAATGTCTAGAACTACAGAATCAGACTCGCATTACAACGACTTGGAAAAAATGAGTGTGGGTGAGTTACTTACCAATATGAATCGCGAGGATAAATTGGTGCCTTTGGCCGTGGAGAAGTCCTTGCCAGAGATAGAAAAACTGATAGAAAGTATTGTCCCAAGAATGAGAAAAGGAGGAAGGCTCTTTTATGTAGGAGCAGGAACGAGTGGAAGACTAGGAGTTGTAGATGCAAGTGAATGTCCGCCTACCTTTGGAGTTCCTCATGAGTTAGTGGTAGGGATTATTGCAGGTGGAGATCCTGCCATAAGAAAAGCGGTAGAATTTGCGGAAGATGATGTGGAGCTGGGGTGGAAAGATTTGCAAGATCAACACATTTCAAATCAAGATACGGTGATTGGGATAGCCGCATCGGGATCAACCCCTTATGTGATTGGAGCAATAGAAAAGTGCAACAAAGAAGGAATAAACACGGGATGTATTACCTGCAACAAAGGAAGTAGATTGGCAGAGGTAGCCAATTTTCCGGTAGAAGTAGAGGTAGGTCCGGAGTTTGTAACAGGAAGTACGCGAATGAAATCCGGAACGGCTCAAAAACTAGTTCTCAATATGATTTCAACCTCAGTCATGATTCAATTGGGAAAAGTGAAAGGAAATAAAATGGTGGATATGCAATTGAGTAACGACAAATTAGTAGACCGAGGAACAAACATGGTAGTCTCTCAAACTGGGTTGGATTACCACGAAGCAAAAGAGTTGCTTTTGCAAAAAGGAAGTGTGAGAAAAGCCGTTGCCTTTTATCAAAACAAATAACACGAAATGAAAGTAATTTTACCCGTAGTATATCTCGGAAACATTGAATATTATTCTTTGTTAAAAAACTCAGAAGAGGTTTTTTTCGATTTGCATGGTCATTATTTGAAACAAAATTTCAGGAATAGAACTGAGATTTATGGCGCAAATGGAAAGTTAAACTTAATAATTCCGGTAGAAAAACATAAGAATCATACCGCGCTTCAGGATATAAAAATATCGTACGATCACTTTTGGCAAAAACAACACTGGCGCTCTATTGCTTCTGCTTACCGATCTTCTCCTTACTTCGAATTTTATGAAGAAGAGTTAGAGACAGTTTTTATGAAACACTATACTCATTTGGTGGAGTTCAATTTAGCACTTCAAAATAAAATATTGGATCTTTTGTCCATGTCGCCTATCGTTTCATTTAGTAAAGAACACCACAAGGAAATAGAAGGATTTAGGGATTATAGAGGGTATTTTACTCCCAAAAATAAATCATTAGAAGTTCCCAAAGAGCCTTACAATCAGGTTTTTGAGGAAAAGTACGGGTTTCTGCCAAATTTGTTTATTTTGGATTTACTTTTTAATGAAGGGCCTAATACTGTTAGTTTTTTATAGGAAAACTCAGGAAGAACTGAAAAGCGCTTTTTTGATTAACTAATATCCCTTTTCATAAATAATCTGCGAGCTAAGGCTATAAATAATAGGGTGTAAGCGAGAGCAATTCCGCTTGCCAACCAATTAAACGTATCGGGAGAAGTCAATCCAGCCAACAGCATCCGAAAATTAGGGAAAGGAAGAGTTTGAGAAATAACGTTTAAGGGGAGATAATCATAAATGAGCTCAGCATTGTTGTTTCTCAATTGAATTCCTACAATAATTTCGGCAATGTACGCAGCGTAATAGATGAGCACAGCAAGAATTCCTCTTTTCGCCAAAAAGGCAACAAGAAAGGCAAACCCAAAATTTGCCAAAACCTGAACAAAAAACCTTCCTACGTTTTCTACTCCATCCAATACAGAACCAAATCCCACTATTGGATCAATTTCCTCTCCGGTGTTAAAGAAATTTTGTAACTGCCCAGCATCCTCAGGGTCAAAGGTAGAAAAGTACGCTCCTGCGATTAGACCCACCACAAATACGTACAGAGTTGCAATCACTGTAATGGCGAGCATGAGGTATATCTTTCCTTTGATGTACTCGTTTCTGGTATATCCGTCAATTACATTTTGGCGAACAGTTCGGTAATTGTATTCATTGGTAATGTGATAAATTAATACAAAGGACAGAAGAAAAAAGCAAAACCAGCTTGAAATGACAGAAACAGCATACCACGTGGTTTCATAATTGTTTGGGATGAACGGATAGAAATCGATTCCGTTTATGGTGTCCCCTGCCATAGCTGGAACTAGAATAACCAGCAGGGGTAGAAACACAAGAAATAACAAACTAAATACTTTGAATGACTTATTTCCTACAATCTTTTTGAACTCAATGTTTAATAATCTCATTATTTATTTTTTACAATTTCCAAAAACTCATCCTCCAGAGAGGACGTTACTTCCACTAGTTGAGAGGCTATAATTCCGTTATCAAATAAGAATTTGTTTAATGAACCTCCATTCACGGTTTTATTAAAAGTTACTTTGACCTTCTCCTCTTTGATTTCTGATGAATGAAAGTCAGGATGATTTTCAAGTATTTTGCTCAATTGTTCTTTGTTTTCAGCGTCAATAGAAAATTGATTCTTGGAGGTGAGTATATCTCCTATAGCTCCTTGCATGAGTAACTTTCCATTTTTTAATATTCCAAAATGTGTGCACATTTTTTGAATTTCATCCAGAATATGGCTTGAGATAATAATTGTTTTTCCTTCCGCAGCGATAGATAAAATTAATTCTCGCATTTGTCTAATTCCTTCGGGGTCTAATCCATTTGTGGGTTCATCTAGCACCAACACTTCCGGATCCGACAAGAGGGCCGCGGCAAGTGACAAACGCTGCTTCATCCCCAACGAATAAGTTGTGAAAGCAGAATCTTTTCGCTCGAATAGTTCTACTCTTTTTAGTACAGCTTCAATTCTATCTATAGGAACTTCCTTGATCAATGCAGTAATTTCCAAATTCTTGTATCCACTGAGTTCGGGGTAGAAAATTGGATGTTCCAAGATTGCACCAATTTTTTTTCTGTGATTACTTGCTTGCGATTCCCCAAACCAAGAATAAGATCCTGACGTGGAGTTTAAGACATCAAGCACCATTCCAAGGGTAGTTGTTTTGCCGCTTCCGTTGGGGCCCAATATTCCAAATACGTTGCCTTGTTCCACCGAAAGTGATAAATTGTCTACCGCAATAAAGTTGCCGTAGGCTTTTGTTAGATTTTTTATTTCTAAAACAGGTGTCATTTTTCTTTATTTTAACTAAAAATACGGTTTTTTATTGAATTCAAACTACGAACTTGACAAGCGGAGAGATCAATTGTTTAAATGGACAGAGTGTCTTCTGTTTCCTTTTGAATATCCTTCGTTTTTCTTACATTTAAGTAAAGAAAAAAAGAAATGAAACACACATTAATAATCGCGACATTTTTGTCGGTTGTGAGTGGAGGATGTAGCCCAAAAAAGCATTTATCCACTTTAGATGCAGTCGAATTATCGCGCTATGCAGGAAAATGGTATGAAATTGCGCGTTTGCCCAATTCTTTTGAGAAAAACCTCACTTGCGTTACTGCCAACTACACATTGAAAGAGAATGGAGGAATAAAAGTCACAAACAAAGGATTTAATACAGAAAAGCAGGAATGGGAAGAAGCGAATGGACACGCAAAAGTACCAGATCCTGAGAATCCAGGTGAACTTAGAGTCAGCTTTTTTCGGCCTTTTTATGGCGACTATTACATCATTGAGCTGGATCCCAATTATGAGCACGTTTTGGTTGGTTCTCCTTCCCGAAAGTATTTGTGGATACTCGCAAGAAATAAGTCGATAAAGGAGGAAGTGTACGCTGATTACCTCAAGACGGCAAAACAACTAGGTTTCGATACACACAATATTCATAGAACGAGTCAAGATTGTCAGAATTAATTGCCGATTTATCGGCTAATTCTTTCGTATTGCTCGTTTCATTTGGTAAGTTTGCACAGCTTAACTAATCTACTAACAACCAATAAAAATTATGGAAGAAAATACAACACAAACAACAGAATCATCTTTTACCAATCCGGATTGGATTATGGAAAAAATAGTAGAATACGGGACCTCCCTGTTATTCGCTGTTGCAGTCATCGTAATCGGATTTTGGATAGTAAAAAGAATCAACAAACTGGTAAGACGAACTTTTGAAAAGAAAGATTTTGACCCCTCTTTGGAAACGTTTTTGGCAAGTACAATTGCCATTACTTTAAGAATTTTGGTAATCATCACAGCTTTGAGTCAGTTGGGAATAGAAATGACCTCATTTGTTGCCTTGCTTGGTGCTGCTGGTTTGGCAATTGGAATGGCTTTTTCTGGAACATTGTCTAATCTGGCTGGTGGTGTCATGATTTTATTCTTTAAACCCTACAAAGTGGGAGATTTTATTGAGGCTCAAGGCGAAAAAGGAACAGTAAAAGAATTACGAATTTTTAATACTATTCTGATTACTTTGGACAACAAAACAGTCATTATCCCTAATGGACCTTTGGCAAACGGAAACATGATTAACTACTCAACACAAACAAAAAGAAGAGTGGATTTTACCGTAGGGATTGCGTACGGTGATGATTATGACACGGCCAAAAATATGTTGTTGGAATTCGTAAAGGACGATCCAAGAATTATTGATGCAGAGGATAACTTTATAGGTCTAGTAGAACTAGCAGATAGTTCGGTGAATATTACCTTGAGAGTATGGTGTAAAACAGAAGACTACTGGGCAGTTTTTTTCAATATGAACGAAAGAATTTACAAAGAATTTGGTAGTAAAGGATTGAATATTCCGTTTCCACAAATGGATGTGCATGTGCACAACAACTAATACCAACTGAAATGAACTAAGAAAAGCGACTGATAATTGAGTCGCTTTTTTTGTTTTTCAAAAAGAGTATTACTAATAGCTTAATCCGTAGATGTTTTCTTACTGATGGTTGCCCTTTCGTTTCTGAGTTGAATAAAATTTTCTTGCGCTACAGAATCGCTGGGATTGTGAATAATCTGTTTTAATGAATTTGCGTATTCAGGGTCATTGGGATAGTAAAAATCGATGATTGAGTCGGATTGAATCACCCATAAACCAAGTGAAGCAAGACCAATTAACACAACTCTAACGAACACTCTTTTTTCGAAAAATATTTTTCCAAAATGATGTAAAAAAAAGTAAACAACCAACGATATCAGAAGTGAAATAAGCCCAACCGATAATAGAATATTGCCACCAGGCCAAAGCATAAATTTAAATAAAATGCCTATCACTAGGGTAGCTAGAACTATGCCGAATAGTGCGCCAAATAGTAAGTTGAAACGAACCTTGTGCGTATAATTTTTTCTGTTAAACATCTGTTTGACAGACAAATTATTGAAAACTCCTATTCCCAAATAAAAATAAAATAGAGACACTAGTACCAGCGAAAAAACGGTGAGAATTCCTGCTCCCGGCCAATGCATAAGTTTAAAAACTAGCCCAACAAAAAACAAGCTCCAAAGTATCTTTTCCCATTTTTTCATGATTCAAGATACAACAAAATGGTTAAACCTTGAATTCACTAGTTTTGTGGAAGGTGATTTCTGGATAATCAAACTCCGCTTGACGAAGTAAGAATGCCGATTCTGCCAAGAAAACAAAATTCCCATCTTTGTCTTCGGCTACATAACTGGCTTTTCTTCTCACAAACTCCTGCATTTTATCCTTGTCCGAAGACGTTAGCCAACAAGCTTTGTGAAAGTTTTTTGGGGTAAAATCACAAGAAGCACCATATTCATGTTTCAGTCGATATTGAATAACTTCGAATTGCAATTCACCCACAACACCAATGATTTTTCTGTTACCGGGTTGTTGAGTAAATAGTTGGGCAACCCCTTCGTCTGTGAGCTGTTGAATCCCTTTCTCCAGCTGTTTTGTTTTCATAGGATCTTTGTTCACCAATTCTCTGAACATTTCGGGTGAGAAACTAGGAATGCCCTTAAAATTCATTTCTTCCCCTTCGGTCAGAGTATCACCAATTTTGAAACTTCCTGTGTCATATAACCCAATAACATCTCCTGGATAGGCAAAATCAATGATGTTTTTGTCTTGAGCCATAAAACTGGTAGGGTTGTTAAATCGTAGTTTCTTGTTGATTCGTTGGTGCTGGTAAAATTTATTTCGTTCAAATTTACCTGAACACACCTTAAAAAATGCAATTCTGTCTCGGTGGTTTGGGTCGAGGTTTGCATGGATTTTAAATACAAATCCTGATAACTTGGGTTCGATAGGAGCGACCATTCTGATATCGGTTTCGGTAGGTTGGGGTGAAGGGGCAATTCTGATAAATGAATTGAGCAATTCTTGTACTCCAAAATTATTTAAGGCAGAACCAAAAAATACTGGAGCCAAATCTCCTTTCAAGTATTCTTCTAAAGCAAACTTTTCGTAAACTCCCTCAATCAATTCTATGTCTTCTCGTAGTTGATTAGCATCAGTTTCGCCAACGAATTCATCCAGTTGACTATCGCTCAAATCACGAATGGAAACAACCTCGTCTTCAATATTTGTTTTGTTTACTTGAAATAAATTGAGCGAAGAATCATAAATATTATACACTCCTTTAAATCTATCACCAATATTGATAGGCCAAGAAAGTGGACGAACTTTAATGGCTAGTTTTTCCTCAATTTCATCCAAAAGAGTAAATGGATCTTGCCCAGGTCTATCCAGTTTATTGATAAAAACCATCACGGGCGTATTTCTCATTCTACACACTTCCATCAATCGCTCTGTTTGTGGCTCAACTCCGTTTACACAATCAATAATCAAGATAACAGAATCTACGGCAGTAAGCGTACGGAAAGTATCTTCGGCAAAATCTTTGTGCCCTGGAGTATCCAGCAGGTTGATTTTTAGACCTTGGTAATTAAATCCCATCACCGAAGTGGCAACCGAAATCCCTCTTTGCTTCTCAATTTCCATAAAATCGGAAGTAGCCGTTTTGGTAATTTTATTCGATTTTACCGCTCCAGCCGTTTGGATAGCACCACCAAATAGCAACAATTTCTCTGTAAGAGTAGTTTTCCCAGCATCTGGGTGACTAATTATCGCAAAAGTTCTGCGTTTTTCTATTTCTTTCTGTAATTCGCTCATAGACTGCAAAAGTAGGCTATTACCGAGAATTACACAAGATAGCTACCTCAATTTTACTGTCCTTACAAAATAGGAGTGAGGCCAATGAGAAAGAGAAGGTTCTTTGTCGAAAATGCCAAAAACGGTTGAACCCGTTCCGGTCATGGAAGCATATTCTGCTCCTACTTCATACAATTTATTTTTTATCCCTTCTATTTCTGGAAACTGACTAAACACTCCTTCTTCAAAATCATTAAAAATAGAGTTTTTCCAATCGGTGATTGGATGATTTTCTATGACATCGGCAATAGGAGAATTGGGAGTTTTTTTAATAGTTAAATTCTCAAATGCTTGCTTTGTACTGATGTGAATCGCAGGATTCACGAGCGCAATCCATTTCCCCGAAAGAGGTACTGAAATATCGGTAAATATCTCTCCAATTCCGTGAACTAGTTTTGGTTTGTTTTGGATAAAAAACGGACAATCAGCTCCTATTTGTAACGCATATTTTTCGAGTTCAGTCACAGAAAGCCCTAAGTTAAATTGCTTATTCAACCCCACAAGCATAGCGGCACCATTGGAAGAACCTCCTCCCAAACCAGCACCCATCGGAATCTGTTTGTGTAAGAAAATAGAAATTGGTGGTAAGTCATACACCTCATTTAATAGGTGATAAGCCAGTAGTATGGAATTTGATTTTTCATTATCTAATTCCAAATTGCACTGAAAACTTGTTTCACTCGATTCAATAAATTCCAAAGAATCGAACAAAGGTACCGGAAGAAAAACACTTTCAAGATTGTGATACCCATCCTCACGTTTATGGAGGATACTCAATCCAATATTTAGTTTACATCCTGGAAATAAAATCATGCACAAAGATGCATAAAAAAAATCTCAAACTGCAACAAGACAGTTTGAGATTTCATGATGGTTTCCATTTTTATTACACTCAATATCCTAGGAAAACAAAGTCTTGAATGAGGTTTTTATAGAATATTTTGGTGCAAAAAAATGAAGAATCGCGAGGTGATTTTTACAATTTACTCAAGTCTAATGGCTTGTCGTTGTCGTATTCCACTTTGTAGGTGTAGTTCAATTTTTTGTTTCCTTTTGGTTTTAACTCAAATTTCCATTCCATCATACCAGTTTTTTCATTAAAATTAGCTCTTGATTTGTTTTCAATGGTAACGACAATGGATTTTGCTTGCGACACTGGCAGATGATCTTCCACCACAATTTGATAGTTGGAGCTGCCGTTGTTTTTTACCAATAAATCATAGGAAACTGTTGTGGATTTTCTGTTCGAAAACACTTTTTCCCTTGATTTTTCTTTGTCTTTAGTTCGTTTTACTCGTACATTTCTGTCGTTACCCAACGAAATGTACAAAGTATCGTTAGCCGTTGGGTTTATTCTGGTTTCCCCAATATAGCTTCCCTCGTAATACAAGTTGGCTTTCGAAGGAAGTAGATCAAGCTCCTCCCATTCTACAAGTTGAGCTACTAAATAAGATTCTTTGTCATATTTTGGCACGAGATAGTGGATATAATTCGCAGGCACTTCTTGTTGGTTTACTGCCACCAAATGCGCTTTGTTGTCACTATTGATGCTATATCTTAGGTCGATTCGATACTCTACATTTGCCATCGTTTGAGTTTTTACTGTATAGTTGGTGCTTCTTACTGCGGCAGGCGCATAGGCTTTAGAATTGTAGCTCGTGGACTCAGTTACTTCTTCCGTGATACTAAGTGTTTGGATAGATTTTTTTGCTTCGTTGAGTCTTCGAGGTGTTACATTTGCATCTTGGTAGTATCCAATATTTGGGTTGTAATAATTTATGTACCAAACGCTTAATTCCGGTTTCACTTTGTTCTTGTAAGGATTATTGGTTGAAAGGGTCAGCTTTACATTGTCCCAATTTTCTCCCGTATTTTGATAAACAGTTCCTTTCATCGTAAGTTCCACAGGAGAATTACTATTTTTTACCCGAATATCGTAGCTAGGAGACCAACTTGCATTGGACACAAAATAGGAAATTGTCATACTTCCAGTAAGTGTTTTTTTTGCCTGAACTGTTACTTCAATTTGATGAATTGGCTTTTCAGGTTCGGCAGTTTGAGTGTTGTTTTGGTAGTTGTTTAGTTCCTTTAACCGCTGATTTATTGCTACTATTTGTTCAGATAATTGGTCGTTTTTAACTTTCAATGAGTGTTCTAATTCTGTAATTTCAAAAAGTTGTTTTCGTAAATATGCCAAAGACTCTTTCAGCACAGGCAATGTATCTTTGTAATAAATTTTGTTGGCCAATATATATTTTCGTTCCGTGTTTAGATGATTGAGCTTAGCCGAGATATCTGACCGCTCAAAATTCAAGTACTTAATCGAATCTTTCATTTTTTCTATGGTCCGAGTAATTCTTGATGGAACAGCTTTTTTCTCAACTGGGTCAGGGTATTTGATGGATTTTTTAGAATCCAAAATTATATAATCGCCTAATCCGCTTACCTGAATTGTTTTGGGATTGAGGTAAGGAGAAACACCTTGAAATACCAAGGTATTTATTCCTCTTTTGAGAGAAACCATTCCTTTTCGCTCCACTTGAGCTCCATTGAGGTATACAGTTACTTTGTCTATTTCTGAGTTAATTGATTTCTCCGTGGTTGCACTAAATCCATAGGACAGAGAGCCGAGAAAAAAGAGTGTGGTAAAAAAAGTTTTCATGTGTGTATTGATTTATGTTTTCTTCCCGTACACGCACACAACGAATTGGTTCAAAAAAAAAACATAAAAAAACCCACACTAGAAGTTTTATAAACTTCTGTAGTAATGGAAGGAGACTCTCGTTCATGTCTGTAATCCTCTGTATTACATTAAAGAAAACCAATTTTCATTGGTTGAGGCCCGCCATCGATGTCCGAAGTAATTCTCCAATATTATGAAATGTTAAGTTTATATAACGAGAGTGTGGGTCAATAGGTTTGAAAGAACTTTCTTGGGATAAAGATACAAGAAATGAAACTAGAATGTCCAAGATTATAAAAGTTTTTTTATTCTTTTTTGAATCTACTGAAAGAGAACAATCTGTTGATTCGTTCAAGTAGATTGGAAAAAAATAAGCTTTGGAGGGAGGAGATTTAAAAAATTATGCTTATCTTAAGATGGAAATATGGGAATATTAAAAGACATAGGACATTATGAATATCACTGCCCTCATTGCAAAGAAAATTTGCGAGAGAAGGAAGGGATAGAGTTTTTAACCAAAAATGAAAAGGGTAAAATGTTGTCTATTTTTTTGGATCCTACGTTGGGTAAATACGATTTTTACTATGATTACAGCCATAATTTCGAACAAGGAGAAAGAGTAGATTTTTTCTGCCCAGATTGTCATCACAACTTACAATCTCCCAAACATTCAGATTATGTAGAGGTGCTTATGATTGTGAGTAAGGATGTAAAGTTTGAGTTGTTATTTTCTCGAATTTACGGGGTGAAAAGAACTTATTTAGTAATGGAAGATTATGTCGAAAAACATGGAGAAAACCTTCTTGACTTTGACGAATTATACGAGATCTAGTAAACCGCTTTCGCTAAAAGCAAAGCTTTTATTTGAATCCCTTCAATCGATGACAAGACTTTCATACATTCCATTAAGGTAGATCCTGTGGTGATTACATCATCCAGAAGTAACAACGATTTATTCTCAAATTCTTGCGGTGAACGCACTTCAAATGCATTTTGAATATTCATTTTTCTTTCTTCCTTATTCTTTTTGGTTTGAGTTTCGGTAAAACGAGTTCGAATAAGGTTGTTCGAAGAAAGTGGAATAGAAGTAACAGACGAGATACCTTTTCCTAGCAATTGACTTTGATTGAATCCACGTTGGTATTCCTTTTTTGGATGAAGAGGCACGGGAACTAAAAAATCTATATCGGAGAGCAAACCGTGAAACTCACTTCCTAGCAGGGTTCCGAGGTATTCTCCAAACGGCAAGTTGGAGTTATACTTGAGTTCGTGAAGTAAATGCTGAGTTTTTCCTTCTTTGTCAAAATCAAATAAATGGCCAGCACCAAAAAAAGAGTCGTTTTTCTCAAATAATTTTCCCGAATCTGTGTTAATTCCAATCGCCAATTCTCCTTTTGGTAGATAAAAATAACAGGAAGAACAAATGAAGTTTTCGTTCTTTACCAAGGCATTAGAACAGCTAAGGCAATTTTTTGGAAATCCAATTTTAATTAAATCTGTGAGCACATCAATATTTTATGTTAAATAATTCAATTTGCTCCTTAATTTACATATTTTTACGTGAATAAATCGATTGTTATGAATAATAAGACCCCTCTTTTGGTAACCGCTTTGATTATAGTGGGATTGATTGCAGCTTTTCTTGCTTGGGAACTCTCTGCGAGCAATAAGCAAAACAAGAATTACGAAGAAGAAATTGCCGGATTGGAAGCAATGATGGCCGGAAATGGGATGAATGCCCTCATGGAAGATGACATAGCTGGTTCTCTAAAGAACCTATTGAATGAATATAACAGTGTAACTACTGATAATTCAGAATTGAACGATAGTATTGCCATCCAAAAGCAAAAAGTAACTTTGCTTCTACAAGAATTAGAAAATTCGGAAAAAAGTAGAAAATACACCGCAAGAGAACTATACAAAATGCGAAAAGAAGCAGAGACTTTGCGAAAAGTAATGAAAAACTACGTGCACAAAGTAGACTCGTTAAATACGCTTAACCTTGAACTTCAGGCCACCATTAAGGTAAAAGACCAAACAATCTCCACGGTAAAAGGAGAAAGAGACGAATTTAAGGAGAGAACCGAAAATTTATCCAAAACGGTAGAGATGGGTTCTAAGCTGCAAATTCTGGGGTTAAGTGCCGAGGCTATCCGAATAAGAACAAGTGGAAGTTTTACCGAAACGAGCAGAGCCAAACGAGCAGATCAAGTAAAAGCGTGCTTTACGATAGTGGCAAACTCTATCGCAGAAAAAGGTAGCAAAATGTTTTACATGAGAGTGATATCGCCTGAGGGAGTGGTTCTTACCAACACCAAAAGTTCTCAAATTACCGTGAATGGTGAATCGATTGAAGTAAGTGTGGGTAGGGCAGTGGATTACCAAGGAAAGGCGGTAGATTTTTGCGTATTTTACGAAAAAGCAACCGATGAACTTCCTAAAGGAGATTATAAAGTAGAAATATATTCAGAAGGATTAAAAGTAGGAACTTCTACTTTTGGACTAAAATAAGAGAAACAAACGATTATGAGTGAACAAAATTATTTGAGCTTGGTGCAATTAGCCAAGGCTTTGAATAAAAAAGCACAAAAGCTAGAGAAAGGTAAATTGGCCTTTGAGGAGGTAAACGAAATGCTAGAAAATAGTAGAGATATTTACGAAAGACTTACCGTGATACGATACAAAGCTCTGGTGGAGAAAAAAGAATTACTTGAGGGATTGGAAGAAGAAAACATCCCGAAAGAAAAGATTGATGAAGTAGTGGAAGAGAGTTCGTTTTCTTTTCAGTTCGATACAGAGGAGGAAGATAGTTTGGTGATTAGTCCGAATCAAAAGAATTTGCTCGATGAGATTAACGAAATTGGATCAGATCCAATCTTTGAATTTCCGGAAATAGAGAAAGTTCAAGAGACAAAAGAATCAGAAGAGTCTCATTCAATCAATCAGAATTATGCAAGTTCTCAGCAGCCCGAATCATTGGGTGAGAAGCTAACAAAAAGTAAAATTAAGGATTTAAGAGAGGCAATTGCCTTGAATCAAAAGTTCTTATTTATGAATGAATTATTTGAAGGAGACCAGGCAAAATACGACAAAGTATTGGATAAGATAAACGGATGCGAAACCTTGATAGAAGCCAAAGCCTTTTTGTCATCGGAGGTAAATACGTATTCTTCTTGGGACGAAGAAACTCAGGCTGTCCAGCAGTTTAACTCATTGATTGAAAGAAAATTTTTATAAGAACATGGAGCATATAGCTACTAGAATAAAAACGATGTTGCCTTCGGCAACTCTTGAAATGGCTCAGAAAAGTCGCGAACTAAAGCAACAGGGAGTCGACATAATTAGTTTAAGTTTAGGCGAACCTGACTTTGACACACCCGATTACATCAAAGAGGCAGGAATAAGAGCCATTGAGAAGAATTACAGCAAATACCCTCCCGTTCCTGGATACATGGAATTGAGAGAGGCAATTGCTCACAAACTAAAGCGCGACAATAACTTAGAGTACAAACCAAGCCAAGTGGTCGTTTCTACCGGAGCCAAACAGTCATTGGCGAACATTTTTTTAAGTGTTCTTGACCCAGGAGATGAAGTGATTATTTTTGCTCCGTATTGGGTGACCTATTTTGAACAAGTAAAGTTGGCAGAAGGTGTGCCAGTTGTGATTCAATCAGATATATCTACTGATTTTAAAATCAATGTAAAAGAACTAGAAGAAGCGATTACGGAGAAAACAAAATTGGTTATTTTCAGTTCTCCTTGTAATCCTTCGGGAACCGTATTTACGAAGGAAGATTTGAGGGAAATAGCGCAAGTAATTGCCAACTATCCCGAGATTACGATCATCAGTGATGAGATTTATGAATTGATTAATTTTGATGGGACTCACGAGAGTATCGCCCAGTTTCCGGAGGTAAAAGAACAAACGGTGATTGTGAATGGTGTATCAAAAGGATTTTCTATGACTGGTTGGAGAATTGGCTACATTGCAGCACCTCAGTGGCTTGCAGATGCTTGTATCAAAGCACAAGGTCAAATCACCTCTGGAACTTCTACTGTATCACAAATGGCAGCCTTGGAAGCAATAGCTAATTCGCCCGAAAAAATTCGCTACATGGTAGAAGAATTTAAGGAAAGAAAGGAATTGGTTGTGGCTGGATTAAACGAAATTGAAGGAGTTGAATGCAACAATCCTCAGGGAGCGTTTTATGTGTTCCCGGATGTGAGTAGCTATTTTGGAAAAAGCTACCAAGGAAAAACAATTCGGAATGCATCGGAATTAGCTTTGTTTATTTTGGAACAAGGACAAGTCTCAGTGGTTACTGGAGAGGCATTTGGTTCTGACACCACTATCCGAATTTCTTATGCATCTTCCAAAGAAAGTTTGGTTGAGGCAATCAAACGAATTAAAAACTCGTTAACCCTTTTAAATTAAACTCATGATCAAAAAACTGATAGTACTTATTTTCTTCCTCACGCTTTTTGCTTCGGTGGCGAGTAGTCAAAATAAGCCATTAAATTTACCCAATTTTGCCAAAAGCAGATATCACTGGGGGTTTTGGTTGGGCTATACGCAATCTTCACTCATCCCAAATAGAAAGGCAGACTTTGATTTTAGCGATTCGTTAGTGTCACTCACTCCCGTGTCTGTAGGTTCTTTTGCAGTGGGGCCAATGGGGTCTATTTCATTCAATGAAAACATCAAGTTAAGATTGGCTATTTTGTTGTCTTTTCAGGATCGAAATATGGAATATGTATTCATCCAAAACGGAGTAAAAGAATCTTATTTGCGAGAGGTGAGATCAGTATATACCGAGTTTCCATTGCAATTAAAAGTGGTAACCAATCGAGTGAATAATGTGGCATTTTATGGAACCGTGGGAGGGAAATACGGAGTAGATTGGTCGAGTAATATCAACGTAAAAGAACAATTTGATTACAAAGATGT
>JALRIS010000014.1 GCA_023255335.1 Flavobacteriales bacterium
GAGATGCCTCCTGTAACTACTCCTTTTGAAGAGTTACCAGAAGAATCAACAGCTCCTCAGATTCCTGAGGGCGAGTCATCATCTCCTGTCCGTACTCCTGACCTAATTCAGAAGGAAATTGCCGACACAGAAGAGAAACTCGCTCGTACCGTGATCTAATTTGGGGTACAAATGTCCCGAATAAAGAACCGTAGCTCCTGCATTTATTGGAGAAGGATCGCTGATTACAGTGGGTTGAGTGCCCCAAACAACACCAATCGTACAAAGTCCCCAACAAATAGCGTTTTCTGAAAGAGGAGCAGTAGAAGATTTTTCAATTTTCTTTACTCGGAGCGTTTTGGTCGTTGAGTAAAGACTTTTTACATCGATTTCTACTGGCACATCTTGGTTCATGTCGTTCACAAGAATCGCGTTTACATTCACGTTTGTTCCGTTAATCAGTGCAGAACCACCGCTGTGCATGCGCAGCTCAATTTGCGAGTAAGAAACTGTAAAGGATGTAATTAAACTAAGTATAAGTAGATTTTTTTTCATAGTACTTTCGGTTATTTTAATGTTAATCAGTGAAAACAACTAGTTTTTGGCACAGTTATTTGTATATTCACTGCGAGTAAAAATACAAAAAAAAAGCACAAAATGACTAAAACAATTAAATTTTCAATCCTAGTTGCTCTTGCAGCATTTGCATTCTCTTTTACCAATGGCAATGGCAAAACAATTCCTTCGGTGAACATCAAAACTTTGACAGGTAAAACAATAAACACATCGGAGTTATCGAATGACGGAAAACCAATGGTTATCTCCTTTTGGGCGACTTGGTGTAGTCCTTGTAAAAAAGAACTGAATAATATTTCAGAGCTATACCCAGATTGGCAGGACGAAACAGGAGTGAAAGTTGTAGCTATTTCGATAGACGATGCAAGGAACAAGCACAAAGTAAAACCTTACGTAGATTCTAAAGCATGGGATTTTGAGGTGTACTTGGATGCAAATCAGGACCTAAAAAGGGCAATGAATGTAAATAATGTACCTTATACTTTCTTAGTAGATGGGAACGGGAAAATTGTATACGAGCACAACAACTATGTGCCTGGAGATGAGAAAAAATTGTACAAAAAAATTCAAGAATTAACCAAATAAGAACGAGGAGAAATTTTTCTCTAACCAGAAAAGCGAAGTTTATGAATACTTCGCTTTTTTTATGCACTTTATTCTTACATTTGTTCTAAATATAATAATTAAAAATTATGAATTCATTCGTGTTTTTGGCCATTGGAGGTTATCAGATCGTACTTATTGTTGTGGTGGTATTATTGTTGTTTGGAGGAAAGAAAATTCCTGAACTAATGAAAGGATTAGGAAGTGGAATTAAAGAATTTAAAGACGCTTCGAAAGGAGAAGAAAAAGATTCGAAGAAAGACTCGATTGACAACATATTAGAAGATAAGTAAATCACCCCTAGTTTGTACAGAAATTATCCCCAACTCCTTGCAGATCTAAAGAGTAAATCCACTACTTGTGTCCAAGTGGTAAAGGATTATATAGCTCTTATCGAAGAGAAAAAACAGTTAAACGCATTTTTAGAAGTTTTTGAAACCAGTGCATTGCAAAAAGCACAAGAAGTGGATGAAAAAATTTCGAAAGGAACAGCTGGTAAATTAGCTGGCTTTGTGATTGGAATAAAAGATAATATCTGTTACGAAGGACACAAGGTGTCTGCCTCTTCAAAAATTTTGGAGGGTTTTGAGTCTTTGTTCTCTGCAACCGCTGTTGAGCGCTTGCTGGAGGAAGACGCAATTATCATTGGAAGATTGAATTGTGATGAGTTTGCCATGGGAAGTTCAAATGAGAATTCTTCCAAAGGAAACGTATTAAACCCCATCCAAGAGGACAAGGTTCCAGGAGGTTCTTCGGGAGGTTCTGCCGCTGCTGTTGCTGCTGGACTTTGTTTAGCGAGTTTGGGTTCAGATACTGGAGGTTCAATAAGACAACCCGCTTCATTTTGTGGGGTGGTAGGAATGAAACCAACTTATGGGAGAATTTCGAGATGGGGTCTGTTGGCTTATGCCTCTTCTTTTGATCAAATTGGTCCGTTTACCCATTCAGTGGAAGACGCAGCTTTGTTGACTCAAGTTATGGCAGGAAAAGATGAAATGGATAGCACTTCTTCCTCTGTAGAAGTGGATACTTATTTGGGTGATAAAAAAGTAATCGGGAAACTGAAAATAGGAATTCCAAAGGAGGTGATAGAGAGTGAAAGGCTTAATCCTGAAATAAAAACAAAAGTGCTTGAATTGGCCGAAGACCTGAAAGCGAAAGGACACGAAGTGTCAACTTTTGATTTTCCTTATTTGGAGTATATGGTACCTACTTATTACGTGATTACAACTGCCGAGGCTTCGTCTAACTTTTCTAGGTATGATGGTATTCATTTTGGCTACAGAAGTGAGAATGCTCACGATATTGACTCTACCTACGTGCTTTCGAGGACCGAAGGATTTGGCGAGGAGGTGAAAAGAAGAATTATGTTGGGAACATTTGTATTAAGTTCCGGATATTACGATGCTTACTACACAAAAGCCATGAAGGTAAGACGAGTCATTCAGCAAAAAACGGAAGAGGTTTTTCAAAAGTATGATGTGGTATTAGGACCTACCGCACCCGATACTGCTTTTAAAATCGGAGAAAATGTAAAAGATCCTATTACGATGTATCTCCAGGATATTTTTACGGTTCATGCAAACATTGCAGGTAATCCGGCTATTTCTCTTCCTCTAGGAAATCATTCTAATGGCTTGCCTTTTGGGATCCAACTCATGACAAAGCCTTTTGAGGAATCTTTGTTGTTTGAGTTTTCGAAAGAAATAATGGACAACTACTCTTAATGATTAATAACTGAGAGGGGCAAACTTTCTCCTTTGTACCAAACTTGAAGAAACAAAGTGGTATCGGATGTAGAGCCTAGTTTTATTCCTCTTTCAACAAAATCGCCTATTCCATTTTGAGAAATGGAAATACCGCTAAATACTGTTACCAAATCGTGAGCATGTTGAAGCACTACTGAGTTGTTTTGCTTTGAAACGATTCTGCCATCCATCACGCAAGTGATTGATTCCTTCTTTTTGCAAGAAAATGCTAAGTTAAGCACCCCTTCCAATTCTACTTCTGCTGGTGGTTCTTCTAGAGGCATTTCGAAAAACAAAGCCTCTTTGAGTATGGTTTCTGCAAGCGAAAACTTGCCGTTTTTTTCGAAAGCAGCTACTTTTTTTCTCAGAGCAGAATCTTGTTTTGTTCGTTCAAAAACAATGGATTTATAATCGAAATTAGAGTCGATTTGCAAAGATTCATTTAACGTTTGTAAAGAAATAGTGTCTGAATTAGATAGGATAGATTGGAGATTTTTTATCCACAAATCACGGCTTCTATTTTCGCTTGTCAATTCATTTAGTTTTAGCTGATTCTCTTTGTCAATCTTGAATAATTCGGAGCCTTTGCTCGGGTAGCCTGGGATAAAATTTTTGAGTGATGTGAATGAGATAACGGAAAACATAATCCCACCGAAAATAAGCGTAAACCCAACTAATACTAGAATTGTGTTTCGTTTGGTTAGGGTTAATGAAAATTTCTGCTGAAAGGAAATTGGATTCTGAATGATGAATCGGTTTTTTTCTTTCAGGTATTTTTTCAGTTTGCTTAACCAATTTTTCATTTGAGGATTTTTATTTTCTGAGCAATAATAACGGTTTAAAGATAAAATATTTTAATTTATTATTAGTTATAGGCTCAGTTTATTGATTAATTTTTACTTTTATCGCTTAACACGCAATTCAACTTGTCAGTTTGTCTATGAAAATCCAATTCTCATTTTTATTAACAATTTTTCTCCTCGCCCTTTTGATGGGTTGCTCTACGGAGAAAGACAAGAGATTAAATAAGTTTTATCATAATACTACAGCTTATTACAATGGGTATTTTAATGCCCGAGAAATCATAAAAGTATCACACAAAGAGTATTCGCGTAGTGTACCAGAGGATTTTACCTTACTGATTCCCGTAAATCGTTATCCAAACGAGGAAGAATCAAAAAGCTTCTTTCCTGAGATGAACCGAGCAATCGACAAAACCTCTAAGGTGATAAGTAAGCATGCAATGCCCAATGTGAAAAAAGGAAGAGACGCCAAAGAGGAGTATGGAAAATGGATGGATGAAAATTGGCTGGTCATGGGAATCAGTTATTTTTACAAACGAGAATACGAGGAGGCGATTGAAAAGTTTAAATACATTGTAAAAATGTATCCGAAAGATAAGTCGAAGTACTACGCAAAATTATGGTTGGCGAAGACTTACATTGAAATGGGTGATTTTCCTGAGGCATTAAAATACATCAACGAGATAGAAGTTGAAAAGCAAGCAAAAGAAATAAAGGAAGTAAAACAGAAAAAGACCGAAGAGAGACGAAAGAAATACAAAAAGCGAAGAAGGAAAAAAGTAAATCGTAGATCGAGTATCAAGCGAACCAAGAAGCGAGAAGAAGTGGAAGAAGAGCGTTCGTTCTTGGTGAAGTTTCCCGAAAAAATGAATGCTGATTATTTTGCAACTCAAGCCGATTTTCACTTAAGAAGAAATGAATTCAACCAAGCAGTTGAATTATTGGACAGCGCCATTCATTACGAAAAGTCAAAAAAACTAAGAGTTCGGTATCACTTCATTCAAGCACAATTGAACCAAGAGTTGGGCAATCTTCCGGTAGCCTCAGAAAAGTATTCTTACGTGATTAAGAAAAGTTCTTCCTACCAATTGGTGTTTTATTCGAAAATAAATAGAGCCTTGGTAGCAAGTAGTAAGGATAGAGGGGCACTTAAAGAGGAGTTGATGGACTTGGCAAAAGACGAAAAGTACATTGAGTTCAGAGATCAAATTTATTATGCGTTGGCAGATTTAGAACTCCAGGAATACAACAAAGAACAAGGAATAGTCTACCTCGAAAAGTCTGCCGCATCTCCACCTTCTAATCAAAAACAAAAAGCTAAAACATATAAGAGACTGGCAGATGTATACTTTGAAGACAAGGAATATGTTTTTGCACAAAAATACTACGACAGTACTTTGCTCGAATTGGATTCCAAAAATGTGTTGTTTGGCGAAATTAAGGAGCGGAACGAAAGCCTGACTCGTTTGGTTTCTTACATTAATACAATTGCCTTAAAAGATAGTATGCTGGCAATTGGCTCTTTGGACGAAAAACAAAGGAGAGATAGGATAGAGGAGATTTTGTATGAGGAAAAAGCAAAGCGACTAGAAGAAGAACGACTGAAGAACTCGAACGTTGGTGGTAACGAACCAGCTCCCGTCTTGCAGCCTCCTGCATTGGGTGAGAGGGGTAGTTTTTGGATATATAACGACAAAATCAAAGCCAGTGGTCTCAAGTCGTTTAGATCAGTATGGGGAAATATTTTGTTAGAAGACAACTGGAGAAGATCGAACAAAAGCCAATCCAATGTAGAAGAGATTGTGAATATTAACAATTCACCTGTGGTAAGCGATGAAGAAATAGAGGAGTTTTTGAAGCAAGTCCCGGTGAAAGAGTCGGAAGTAACAGCAGCCGCTATTTCTATCCTCAATGCAAACTATCTTTCGGGATTAATCTACACCAATATTTTGGGGAATGAGAGCGAGGCGATTAAGTCCTTCAAGGACAACAAAAAGAGGTTTCACCCCAATCCAAAGATTACACCTTCCCTCTATCAACTTTATATCATCTATCAGAACCTAAACCAGCGAGACGATGAGATTTCGGTAAAGAATTTTATTTTGGAGAATTACCCAAAATCGAAGGAGGCGAAAATCATTTTGGATCCAGATTATATCTCCAAACAGCAAGAAGGGAAAGATACCTATCAAAAGAAGTATGAAGAGGCTTACAATTTAGTGGAGATAAAAAGCTATCAACCTAGCCTAGCCAAAATAGAGGCTTTGTTGAATGAGGAAGACGAAAATCCTTACCAATGTCAACTTCTTTACCTGAAAGCGAAAGTATTATCAGATTTAGATAGAAAAGAAGAGCTAGACACAACACTTCAAACACTGGTGGACAATTGTCCCAATACTCCGCTAGGAGAGATTGCCGAAAAAGCACTAGGGAAACTGAGAAACGAACGAATAAAGAAAGAAGACAACCAAGAAGTCGTGTTCGTAAAAGATGAAAAATCGGTTCATTATTTTTGTGTCATTGTTCCAATTTCAGAGGATTTGAACAAATTGAAAATAGCCCTAAGTAATTTCAATAGCTCCTCGTTTGATGAAAAAGGATTGAAGGTAACCTCAGTTGGTTTGGATGCTGAATTTCAAACCGTATTGGTAAAACAATTTGCCAATAAATCGGAAGCAAATAGTTATATGGTTGCCTACAAGGTGAATCCTGTGATGAAACCTTTCGTTTCTACTTACAGCTATTTTACTATAACGCCTCGCAATTATTCGCTCTTATTCAAGTCCAAATCTTTAATGAGATACGAAGAATTTTTTAATCTCAATTATTATTAAATCATGCGATTATCACTCGTTTTCTTTGTAGCAATAATCTTGTATTCATGCTCGTCAAAATCCAAACTCGAAGTTGAGGTTAGTCCGCTAAAGGAAAAATTAACTCTTCATCGTTTTGATCGAGAATTGCTCGATGCAGATGTGTACGACCTAAAAAACCTAAACAAGAAGTGGGTAAAAGATTATGGAATCTTATACGAATCGTTTTTGAGTCAAATGATAAATGCTGGATCTGCTCAAGACCCTATGATAGATTATCGGCTAGAAAAATTTTTGACAGACTCTATCATTCAGGTTATAAACGAAAGGCTTAAATCTGTGTTCTACGATTTTGGAGTCTACGAAAATGAGCTGAACGAGGCTTTTGCTCGGTATCACCATTATTTTCCTGAAGTGAGTCTTCCTGTTTTAGTTCCGTTTTATTCAAGTTTTAATGCCAAGACATTTCCCTACAAGGATACGTTGGGTATTGGGCTCGATATGTTTTTAGGAAGAGACGAAGAAGTAGTGTCGCTTCTTCCTCCAGAATTTTTTCCACAGTATTTGAAACAAGACATGGATCCCAAAAATCTGACACTCGAAGCGCTCAAAAGCTGGGTGTATGTTCATCATTCTCGTCCGGGAGAATTCGAAAACTCTATGATGTATGCAGCAAGGGAAGACTTTCTTTCAACCTTGGTTTACCATGGAAAAATGATGCTTTTGCTAAAGGCAATTTTTCCAGCAAAATCAGAAGCTGATTTGTTTTCTTATACTCAGCAAGAATGGGAATGGTGCGAAAAGAATGAGCCGTTTATTTTTCAAAATTTGATTGAATTTAAATTGCTTTACTCTCAAAATATCCAAGAAATAAATTCGTACATAAATCCTGGGGCTTTCACACCTGGATTGCCTCAAGAATCGCCTGGTGAACTGGGAAAGTGGCTTGGGTACAAAATGGTTTCTGACTATTACAGTGAGAATGAAATCACTCTGCAAAGCCTACTTAAACAGGAAAATGATTCGAAAAAGATACTAAGTTTTTACCGGCCTTAGTATTAGTAGTAGAATTCTTTGGGCGGTCTTTTGTAAAGGGGGAGCATCCATCCAAATTGGATAGAAAAAAGATGATCCATTCTTTGGCCAAATCTTGGGTCATTCACTTCAAAATCAACTTGATATCCTCTTCTTATTTTGGTGAAAGCTTGAGTAAACTCCACTCCGGCATAGAAGTTCAACAGCCTATTGTTGCTGAAATACTGATATCCCACAAATTCGGTAAATGAATGTCCGGCTGTGTACCGGTCATATCCCTTGCTGTACTCACCATTGAGTTGAATTAAATCACCGCTAATGTTGTTAAAATTTATTTTATAGGTAAATATTCCAACACCTGCCGATACGATAAAGCCAGAGTTTGGGTTAGGTGCGAGAATAGAAAATAATCGTCCCGCATGAATACCTACGTGATGGCCTCTTTGTAACATCTCGAAAGTACCAAATTCACCATTAGCATTGATAATTCCACCGCCATCTGTAAGCAATTCATCGAGCATAGCCGAGTCTTTTACCGACCTCCCGAATAGAAAGTT
This sequence comes from Flavobacteriales bacterium, assembly GCA_023255335.1. Taxonomy (GTDB): domain Bacteria; phylum Bacteroidota; class Bacteroidia; order Flavobacteriales_D; family CAJJDF01; genus CAJJDF01. The sequence goes on from JALRIS010000014.1 coordinate 8,115, forward strand.
GTATTGAGCCCCCACAAACCATTGAGATTTGAATTTTACCTCAAATTTTGTGTTAATAATGGCGGAAGTTCCAAAAGTCTTCTTCAAATCTTTGGACGGAAATCCAGCTGAAATCCCCAACTTTAAATTAGGTAAGAGAATCGAAGAATCCTTGATGCTCACTTGCGAATAACTTGCGAAAGTAGAACTTAATAAAATGAATAAGAGCAGAGTAGATCTAGCCATAAAGTTTTTTCTTTAAAAGAGGCTCTGAGAATGAATATGGGTTCTCAAGAATATTAGAAAAACGAATTTAACCTTATTTCTTTAAAAAGTTTCTTCTTGTTTCAAAATTATGTTAAAAAAACTGCTTGCTTATGCAGCTCCTTGTGTTATATTTGGGTAATATTTTATAACGAACTATCTACCTTATGTACAAATCTATACTGACGGTTTTTGCCGTTTCGGTCCTGAGCGCGTATGGTTTTGCCGCGGTCACCGAGACTAATCCAATAGAGACATCCGAAGGCTTTATTTCCGCTGTAGCACCTCCACCGGCACCGGTTTTGACATTGCTTTTTACACTCCAACGAGTAGTTGTAATGTTACCTTTACACAGGCCTCAGCTTTACCATTACTGGGACAGATCTTGCTCAAAACTCAAGTAGCTGTAGTTTTGATATTGCCGTGAGATGTGTTCAAGAATTAGATATTCCGCAATTTATTTCACTCAACTTAGATGGACCAAATGATGCATGGGAGATTCCTGGCTTTTCTCAATATCCTGAGAATGTTGTGAAAGTATTTAACCGATGGGAAACTTTGGTGTTTGAGCAAAAAGGATATGTTACAGGATGGGGTGGTTCGGCCAATGAATCAAAAGGAGCAAATCAATTATGGAATAATAAAATGCTGCCCGAAGGAACGTATTACTACCTAATTGATTTGAACGATGATTCTTTTGAGCTTTATGTAGGCTATCTTCAGATTAAACGATATTTACCATTACTTCCATTACGAAGTATATTAGGAAGGGAATTCTTTTTTGAATTGCTTTTTTTGTTTGATCAGATTTTGCATTCAACGAGTGGGGTACTTATTTTCGTACATGAAATTTCAATCAACTTATTTTTGGAGTTTAATGTTCCTGCTATTGATTGTATCAAGTTGCAAGTCAAGAAATTTTGTTTCTCCCAAAAAACGGCAGAAACAAGAGGCTAAAAAAGAGAAACAGAAACTAAAGGAGAGTATCAAGGCAAGGAAAAAGGCTCAAAAAAAACATTTATCTATTCAAGATCGAAAAGTTAGAAGGCGATTAAAAAGAAATAAAAGAAAATCAAATAGACGAAGAAAATAGTGTGTTTCCTCCGAAAACTTCATATTTCTGCTAGAGAACACGAAAAGTAAGCCGTATAATAAATAGGCTAGGAAAGGGGTAAATAATTGAGATGTATATTTTTACTCGTTTTTTGGATTTTGGCGCTTTTCATTTGAAAAATTATCCGATACATTTGATTTAATAATATGTTAAAAAAACTTAAAAATATTTTATATTTACGACTTATTACTTTTTAGGTGAAAAATATCTAGAAAGAAAATAGAGATTGAAAGGGAAGTTTTTCATCCATATTTAAGAACAAAACATCAATAACATGATTAAAAAAATTATTCTAACATTTATTGCGATTGCTGCTGTTAGTGCTGGGTTTTCTCAAGCCGGTACAGGAACATTGAAAGGTCAGATTACGGATAAGGCTACGGGAGAAACGTTGCCATTCGTAAACTTGATACTCTTGCAAAATGGAACACAAAAGGCTGGAGCTGCTTCCGATTTGGACGGAAACTTTTCAATTAGTTCATTACAAGCGGGTACATACACACTGAAAGTAAGTTTTGTAGGATACAAAAAATTCCAAGTAAATGACCTTCTTATTAAAGGGGATAAAATTACCTTTCAAAATGTACCGTTAGAATCAGGAGATGTTACCTTGGATGAATTTACAGTAGTAGATTACGAAGTACCACTTATTGATAAAGATGGTGGAGCTTCAGGTGGAACAATGACAAAAGATGAAATCGCAAAAATGCCAGGACGTTCTGCTGGTTCCATTGCGGCACAAGTAGGGGGAGTTCAAACGGATGGAAACGGTTCTATTTCCAGTGTAAGAGGAGCAAGATCAGAAGCTACTTACTATTATATTGATGGAATTAAAGTAAGAGGTTCTTCCAATCTACCTAAATCAGCAATTCAGGAAGTATCAGTAATTACAGGTGGTTTGCCTGCAAGTTACGGAGATGCTACTGGAGGTATTATTTCTATTACCACTCGTGGACCTTCTAGTTTCTATTTTGGAGGAGTAGAGTACGTTACTTCTGGATACAAAATTGGGGATAACACATACGGACTTGATAATTACGGTTACAACCTTTTAGAAGGAAGTATTGCGGGACCTCTCTGGATGAAAAAAGACAGTACAGGAAAAAAGACGAAGCCAATTCTAGGTTTTTTCCTTTCGGGGAACTTGAGCCATATCGTTGATACAAGACCATTTGCTATTGATCAATATCAGTTAAAAGAGGATGTGAGAGAAGATATCCTAGCAAACCCAGTTGTTAGAAATGCAGGTAGTGGGATTAACTACAAAACTGAATTCTTAACAATGGATGATTTTGAAAAAATTAAATTCAGACAAAATGTAGCACAAAGAAGAGCTTCTATTTCCTCCAAAATAGACGTGAACACAGGAACTAATATGAATGTTTCGTTCGGAGGAACGCTAGATTGGGCAAACGGAAACGGATACAGCTTTGCTAGTTCTTTGTTGAATTCAGATAACTTATCAAACACGACTTCAAACACTTGGAGGGTATATGGTAAAATGACACAAAGATTTCAAAATAATCTAGACAAAGACGCTGAAACGCAATCCAAAATCAAAAATGCCTATTACACCGTAATGGTAGATTATTCTCGAAACTCGAGTAAAACAACTAATACGAGACACGGAGATAATTTGTTTGATTATGGATACGTAGGGAAATTCGACAGACAATTCGAAAATAGTTACGAATATGATGCGGCTACAAATACATACATTCATAATGGTTTTCAAGAAACCGGGGCTGCCTTCACCGCCTCAGATGTAAATTCTGATTTGGCGGCAGTTACTCAGTCTTTCTATGATTTCAATAACGGAAATGTTACAGCAATTGATCAAGTTCTTCAAGGTCAGGCATTGAGAAACGGAGATGGACCAAGATCTGTATATGGACTATTTACCAATTTAGGAGCTCAGCCCAGTGCTTATGGATATTCTGATTTTAGCCAGTTTAGGGTGACAGCTTCAGGATCTGCGAATGTTGGAGATCACGCCATTACAGTAGGATTTGAATACGAGCAAAGATCGGATAGATCTTATAGTATTGCACCTAACGGTCTTTGGACTAGAATGAGGTTATTGGCCAACAGCCATATTAACGAGCTCGACCTAGAAAACTATACAGACGAGTATAGAGGGACGTTCTTGTACAGAACTTACGATAGATTAATTAGTTCTGATGCTCAATCATTTTTTGATTATAACCTAAGAAATTCTTTGGGATTAGATCCAAATGGATCCGACTTTATTGTGGTGGATGCATTAGACCCCTCTCAATTTAGTGTAGATTTCTTTAGTGCCGATGAGTTAACCAACGGAGGATTCAACCAAAGTTTTGTGAACTATTATGGATACGATCATACAGGGAAAAGACTTTCTTCGAATCCAAGTTTGGATGATTTCTTTACTCAAAAAGATGAGTTTGGAAACTTTACAAGACCAGTTGCTGCATTTGAACCTATTTATTTTGCAGGATTCATTATGGATAAATTTGCTTTCAATGACATCATCTTCAACGTGGGATTGAGAGTAGATAGATTTGATGCGAACCAACCAGTATTAAAAGATAAATATTTATTGAGACCAGCAAAAACAGTAGCTGAGGTAGGAGATTTAGGTCCGCACCCAGCCAATATGGGAGATGATTTTGTTGTGTACGTAAACGATATCAATGCACCTACGGCAATCAATGGATATAGAAACGGAAATACCTGGTACAACGCTGATGGAATAGAAATTACTGACCCAAGAACTATTGAGTCGCCAAATGGTATTGCTCCATACTTAGCAGACGGAGTATCGGCAACAGATCAAGTAAACTCTAATGCGTTTCAAGATTATCAACCTTCTATCATAGTAATGCCTAGAATTTCTTTCTCTTTCCCTATTTCGGAAGACGCCTTGTTCTTTGCTCACTACGATATTCTTTCGCAACGACCAACTACTGGAATAAGAAGTAACCCATTGGATTACCTTTACATCGAGAATATTTCAGCCAACACTATCAACAACCCTGATTTGAGACCAACTAGGACGATTGATTACGAAGTTGGATTCCAACAAGTATTGAGTAGATCTTCTTCTCTTAAAATTGCAGGGTTCTACAGAGAACAAAGAGATGAAATCACTGTAATAAACGTAGCAGGTGCTTACCCAAAAACATACAGATCTTTTGGTAACTTGGATTTTGGAACAGTAAAAGGTGTGACTTTAACTTACGACAAAAGAAAATCGAAAAACCTTTGGATGAAAGTATCTTATACGCTGCAATTTGCAGAAGGAACAGGTTCGTCTGCTGGTTCATCTCTAGCCTTAATTAATTCAGGACAACCAAACCTTCGAGCGATTTTTCCATATAGCTACGATCAAAGGCATGCGGTAAACGCAACAGTGGATTTTAGATATGGAGAAGATAAAGATTACAATGGACCTGTAATTGCAGGAAAAAGAATCCTTGAAAATACAGGAGTTAACTTCACAGCGAACTTTGCCTCAGGAACACCATACTCTGCGGCTAAATCAGCGGTTCCTCTGACGGGTGAACTTGCACCAGTATTGGCAGGAACGCCAAACGGATCAAGAAATCCAAGCCAATTTAGAGTAGCACTTCAGTTAGATAGAAACTTCATGCTAAAAATGGGGTCTAAAAAACAAAAAACTGCTGCACTGAATGTTTACTTACTATTCAACAACTTATTGAATACTCAAAACATTTTGGGTGTGTACAGAGCTACTGGAAACGCAAATGATGATGGATATTTGTCAGAAGCGCAGTTCCAATCGATCATTGCTGCACAAATTGACGAAGCATCCTTTAGAGAATACTACGCTTTGAGAATGAATAACCCTTTCAACTACTCTCTACCAAGAACAATTAGATTAGGGGTAAAACTTGACTTTTAAAAATAACAACTATGAAAAGAAGTAACATATATAACCTTTTTTTATTAGGTGTAGGACTCACACTTTCGATGTCGGTAACGGCAAGAGAATGGGTAGGAACCTCTACCAAAACAAATAGTAGCTCAATCTCGACCAGAGCGGCCTCTTGTGCCCCTGCAAGTCAAAATAGAACGCTTGCATTTAATAATGCAAGTGCATACATTGAGAATAGTGGATTGTTATGGTACAACCGTTCACTGGGAAGAGCTTCTTATTTGATTCCAAAAGATGCGGGAACTTCCCCTATTTTTGCAGGTGGACTTTGGATGGGAGGTGTTGATGCAACCAACCAATTAAAACTAGCCGCTATTCGTTTTCGTTCGGATGGAAATGATTATTGGCCTGGACCATTAACGACCGTTCCGGGTTCTGGAAATGGCGTAGATAAAAGAGATTTTGGACCAGCAGATATTACAGCTGATGTATGTGCTGAATGGGATAAATTTTTCGTGATTACACGTCAGGAAGTGGAGCAGTTTAGAGCATGGTACATTTGTTCGCAAGATCCATCTTGTGATGCATCAGTAGACTTCCCTGGTTACTCAATCCCTTCTAGTATAACGGATTGGCCAGCGCATGGTGACGTTTCAAAATTTCAGGATTATTACATCGCTCCGTTTTATGACAATGACGGTGACGGTACCTATGACGTAGCTAATGGAGATTATCCTTGGTACGACATCGAAGAAGAAGTAGACTGTAGAACAAGTAGACAGGTTACTTTGTTTGGAGATTTTACTATCTGGTGGATTTTCAATGATAGAGGAAATATTCATACAGAATCAGGTGGTGAGCCAATTGGAATGGAAATTAGAGGTCAAGCGTTCTCATTTGCAACGAATGATGAGATAAATGACATGACTTTTTACAATTATGAATTAATAAACAGATCTACACAAACTTTGTTTGACACGTATTTCGGACAAAACGTGGATACTGATTTAGGTTGTGCTCAGGATGATTACGTTGGTTGTGATGTTGGAAGAGGATTGGGATATGCCTACAATGCAGATGCAACAGATGATAATTGTTCCAATGGTGCGATTCCTTACGGATCGAACCCACCAGCTATTGGAGTAGACTTTTTTGAAGGTCCCTATCAAGACAATGATGGGTTAGCGAATCCATTTTTTGTGAATGGTTCTTCTAACTTCTTAACCGAAGCCGTACCAGGGAACGGAATTGGATATGGTGATTCTATCGTGGATAATGAGCGTTTTGGAATGAGAAGATTTGTGTACTACAACAACTCAGCTGGAGGAAACCAAAGTGATCCTGATAACCAAATTGAGCACTACAACTACCTGAGAGGTTTGTGGAAAGATGGAGTAAAATTCCAATACGGAGGAAATGCTTACCCAGCTCCAATTGGTACTTCAACGTCAGGAGTAGATTGTGACTTTATGTTCCCGAGTGACCCAGCAACGGGAAGAAATACAGATCCAGAAGGATGGGGAACTGGAGGGAACACCTCAGTAGCCGCACTACCATGGTCTGAATCTTCAGTGGGGAATGCTGCCGGAGATAGAAGATTCTTGCAGTCGGCTGGTCCATTCGTGTTGGAGCCAGGTGCACTTAACAATATCACAGTAGGGGTTGTGTACGGAAGAGGAACAAGTGGAAATTTATCGGCAATCGCTAAATTAACCCAAGCCGATGACAAAGCGCAAAGTCTATTTGATAACTGTTTCGAAATTTTGGAAGGACCAGATGCACCGAAATTATCTATCCAAGAATTAGACAAAGAGCTTATCTTGACGATTGATCCTAAGGCGAATGGAGCAGACATAGAAAATTATGCAAAGTTAGATCCAACAATCGATACAAGTTTGTTGGTAGATAGCTTGAAAGGAGTAAACGGTAGAAATAA
>JALRIS010000032.1 GCA_023255335.1 Flavobacteriales bacterium
AAGAAGTGTTGGATTACCAGCCAGATGCAGTTATTTTGATAGATTATCCGGGATTTAACTTGCGGATGGCAGAGTTTATTCATTCTCAACAACTTACGGTTTTTTATTATATCTCTCCCACTGTTTGGGCTTGGAAAAAAAATCGAGTTGAAAAAATAAAGAAATATGTTGATCGCCTATTCGTTATTTTACCTTTCGAAAAACCTTTTTACCAAGAGTGTGGATACGAGGTAGATTTTGTAGGTAACCCTTTGTTAGATGAAATCTCCAAATTCAAAGCAACCTATGTGTCGGAGGATTTTAGGCAAAAACATTCTTTGTCTAATAAACTGATAATTGCCTTACTTCCGGGAAGTAGGACTCAAGAAATAAGAACAAAATTACCCGTCATGTTATCGGTAATTGACCACTTTCCAGACTATCAGTTTGTCATTGGAGGAGCTCCCTCACAAGAAAGAGAAGTCTATCAACAATTTATTGAAGGAAGAGAATCCGTGTCAATCGTTTTTGGCGAAACATACCCGCTATTGATGAATAGCCATGCAGGACTAATTACATCTGGTACAGCCACCTTGGAAACCGCTTTATTCAAAGTTCCTCAGGTGGTTTGCTACAAAGCGAATCCTATCTCTTACCGAATTGCCAAAATGCTGGTGAAAATAAAGTATATCTCATTAGTGAACCTTATCATGGACAAAGAGGTAGTGACCGAACTTATTCAGCATGACTTAACCGAAAAAAGAGTCTCTACAGAACTTGGCAACATTATTGAAGGAGAGAAAAGACAAACCATATTGGCTGATTATTCGCAACTAATTGAACAATTAGGTGTTGGCGGAGCCTCCAGCAATACAGCCGAAGGCATTGTAAGTTTTATGAAGTCAAAAAAATGAAAAAGATACTTACCAGTTTACTGCTCGTTTTTATTGCTTTCTCTTTGGAAGCAAGAGAGTTGAGAATTGGTCTTTTTTATGAGAGTAACCCTTCTAGAGTGTCGGTTGACTATAACATTGGGCGTTTTACTTTTTTTTCTGAAAAACAAACCTACCAAACCCTGAGTAACAAATCAGATAAAATAGTATTTATTGCCGAGGGAGATAAAGTAACAGCCTATTTCAATAACAAAACAATAGGAACCCATGTTTGGTTTAGGTTGGAGAATAACAGTGAATTAAACAGCCTAAGGTGGAGTGATGGAAAAATAACCAGGCCTTATTTGGGCAGTTTTGTGGTGTATGCCATAAAAGGAAAGTTGAAGGTAGTGAATGAGATTTCTATTGATAAATATGTAGAAGGAGTAATAAAAGGGGAAGCCGGCTACGGGTACGAGTTGGAATATTATAAGGTGCAAGCAGTAATCTCACGAACTTATGCCTTGCATCATCAAAAACACAAAAAAGAGGGGTTTGATTTATGCGATCATACTCACTGCCAAGTGTACAAGGGAATAAATGACAGAGAGAACATAGCCCAGGCCGTGCAGGAAACTTCGGAAGAAGTACTAGTGGATTCTAGCCTAAATTATATCAACACGTTGTTTCATTCAAACTGCGGAGGAAATACGGTAACAACCGATTTTGTATGGAGTAAAAAGCTACCTTGCATGGAAAGTGTAAAGGACACGTTTTGTTTAAATTCGAGGCAAGCAAAATGGAAAAAAACCTTATCTAAAAATTCTTGGATTGCTTTTCTTTCCCAATACACAGGAAAACCTGCTTCGTATTTTTCGGGGAAAAAACTGGATTTTGAACAAGTAGAAAGAAAGCAATATTACTCAGTGGGTAATCACAAGGTCCGGTTAGTTGATATTCGAAAAAAGTATAAGTTGAAATCCACCTATTTTTCGGTGTACGAAATCGGAAATCAAATTGTATTAATTGGACGAGGATATGGTCATGGAGTAGGCCTTTGTCAGGAAGGTGGGATTGTAATGTCTAAAACACATTCTTACAAAGAGATCTTGTATTATTATTACCAAGATGTATCGATAATGAGTATTTCCAAAGTGGAGTATTATCGATTATTTTAAAAGTTCATTTCCTACGAGCTCCAGTTTTTCATAAAACTCTGAACCATATTTAGTAATAAGTGGTTCTTTCAAGAATTTGTATACAGGTACTTTTAACTCTTCTCCCAGAGCACAGGCAGGAGAGCAAATGTCCCATCTATTGTAATCGAGAGCATCGTAATATTTTAATTTTTTTACTCGGATGGGGTACAAATGACATGAAATAGGTTTGTTGAATGAGATATTCCCTTCTCGATACGATTTTTCTATGGCACATTTTGCCGTGTTCGTTTCATCAAAAAATACAAATGCACATTCCTTGTTATTCACTAAACTAGTCACTTGTTCTCCATCGAAATCTGCGTAAGCTACACCTTCAGCTTTTACTTTGTCGATACCCTCTGGGCGCATAAATGGAACAATCTTATCCAGGTTTTGTTCAATAAGTTCTTTCTCCTCAGATTCAAGAGGAGCCCCTGCGTCACCCTCTACACAGCAAGCACCTTTGCAGGCAGATAAGTTACACACAAATTGCTTCGTAAATATTTCTTCGGAGATTAACTTGTCTTCTAATTCTATCATTTTCATTTCCTTATAGGTGCGTAAAAATACAATTATTTCATCCCAACAAAAAATGATTCTTTCGAAGTAGAGAAAAGCCATTTTTTAGTCATAACCTTTTAAACTACGAAAGAGGTATTTAAAACAAAATAAAAGTGTTGAGTAACAAGGGTAACCTACTTGGAAATGTATATTCGTGACATCGTAAAAAAAATAATCAACACAAATTGATATGAAGAATATATTGACCAAAATAATTCTACTTGTAGTCTTTGTTGCCCTAGGTTTTGTTGCCTCTGCGCAAACCATGAAGCAACGAGTTGCAGATAGATTGTATGACGAGCTTAATTTTTTTAGTGCCTTAGAGATGTATCAAGATCTGGCTGAAAAAAAAGATGCTTCAGTTTATGTACTGAGAAGAACTGCCGAGTGTTACAGATTACTCGGAAAAAGTGAAGAAAGTGAAGAGTGGTACGCAAAATTAATAGAAAAGGGAAGTGAAGCTTCAACAATGGAAGGAAGTGCTTCTAATTCTGTTACAGCAGAAGATTACTACCATTATGCACAAATGTTAAAAATGAACGAAAAGTATGCGAAGGCAAATGAAATTCTTTCAGTTTTTAATTCAATGGCAGCTGATAATTCAATTGCCAAAGCCAATTTGATGGATACGGTATATGTGGAGAAGCTAAAGGCAAATCCAACGCGTTACTCCATTGCCATTATGAACCAAAAAGTAAATACAGAACATTCAGATTTTGGTCCTTCTTATTACACGGTAAACGGAGAAACCAAATTGATATTTGCCTCGGCAAGAAAGAATATGTCCATGATGAATAAAGATTTTCAATGGGATGGTTCTCACTTTTTGGATGTGTATGAGTCGAAACTTGGGGGAGATGGCGAATCAACAGGTGTAAAGAGATTTAGTAAAAAAGTAAAATCAAAATACCACGAAGGTCCCATGGCATTTAGTAACAATGGGACAAAAATGTACTTGACTCGTACTAATTATTTGAATAAGAAAACAGGAGTGGATTCTGCCAATCACATCAACCTCAAACTGTATTTATCAGACAAAGATTCAAATGGAGAGTGGTCTGATTTAAAAGAGTTTCCGTTTAATAGTGATGAGTATTCTTTGGGGCACGCTGCGGTAACCGAAGATGGAAAGACTCTCTACTTTTCTTCTGATATGCCAGGAGGAAAAGGAGTGACGGATATTTGGAAATCAGAATTTGATGGAAAGAGCTGGAGAGCACCTGTGAATGTAGAAAATGTAAACACAGAAGGAAGAGAAATGTTTCCGTATATCGGAAAAGAAGGCATTTTGTACTTAGCCTCCGATGGTTTTGCTGGATTAGGAGGATTAGATTTATACCGAGCCACACCTTCTGGCGATGAATTTTCTGAACCGATGAATATGGGGTTTCCGTTGAATACAAACTTCGATGATTTTGCATTGATCGTGAACAAAGAAGAAACAGAAGGGTATTTTTCTTCTAATAGAAATGGAGAGGGGTCGTACGGTAACGATGATATTTACAGACTTAAAATCAACGAACCTTTTACGCCACCACTATGTTCTGTAAAGGGATGTGCTTTGGATGAAGAATCTGGTGAAAAACTAGAGGGAGTAACGGTAAGTTTAATAAACACCTCAAACGAATCGGTGTATGCCTCAGTCGTAACAAAAGAAGATGGATGCTACCAGTTTACAGACATAGAAGAAGGAAGTTATCGGGTAGAAGGAAGCAAAGACAAATATACCACAACCTACATGCATTCAATCTCTAAGGAAGAGTGCAAAGGCGGAATGATAGAGCCGGCAAATACAAAATTGAAACTAAGATCTTGTGGATTATTGGGTAGAATCCTGGATCGATCGTCTAACGAACCTATTGCTGGGGTTATGGTTGTAATGAAAGATAAAAATACTGGCAAAGAAAAAAAATTTACAACTAATGAGAATGGTGAATTCATGGATGATTTGGAAGGGTATGATTGTCCTGGAGGCGAACTCGATTACAACATCACTATTTCTAAGGATGGATATTTACCCAAAAGCATTTCCTACAACAAAAAAATAACAGAACCAGGAGTAGTAGTATTGGAGGAAAGCTTGTTCGGTATCTTGCATATTGGAGCAGAAATTAGTGAATTGTTTGGAATTGAGGATATTCTCTACGACTTTGATAAATCTTATATTCGTGAAGATGCTTCGATTGAATTGGACAAGTTGGTGAAGTGTATGAAAGATAATCCCGATATGATAGTGGAAATTGGGTCTCATACAGATTGTAAAGCTTCCAAGAGATACAACGAAAAATTATCTGCTCGAAGAGCAAAATCTGCCAGAGAGTATGTAATCTTAAAGGGAATCGAGCCATACAGAATTTATGAAAGAGGATATGGAGAAACAAGGTTGCTAAATGGATGTGCGTGTGAGCCAACAAATAAATCGGACTGCTCCGAAGAAGAACACCAACTAAACAGAAGAACGGAGTTTAGAATTGTTTCGGGAGGTGCCAGTGTTGAGAACAACAGCACAAATAATTTCTAACAGAATGAAAAATTCGGAAAATGAATCCTCAGTTGGGCGTGGCTCACTGAGGATTTTTTTTGAACGAAACCAAAAGAAAGAGTCACAATTTTCATATTTTTGAAAATAACAAATTACAAACATGAAAGAAATTTACATATTATCAGCAGTTCGAACTCCAATAGGAAGTTTTGGAGGATCATTATCAACAGTTCCAGCGACCAAATTGGGAGCAACTGCCATAAAAGGGGCAATAGAAAAAGCAGGGATTTCTGCCAAAGACATAGATGAAGTGTTCATGGGGAATGTACTACAAGCAGGACTAGGACAAGCACCTGCAAGACAGGCCGCTATGTTTGCAGGAATTTCTAATACAGTTCCAGCAACCACGGTAAACAAAGTATGTGCCTCTGGGATGAAATCAATTTCGCTTGCTGCACAGTCAATTTTGGCGGGTGACAATGAATTGGTTGTAGCTGGTGGAATGGAAAACATGAGTATGGTTCCTCATTACATGCATGCCAGAAATGGTCAGAAGTTAGGAAATATTTCTTTGCAAGACGGAATGGTATTGGATGGGTTGACAGATGTTTACAACGATTACCACATGGGGAATGCTGCTGAGTTGTGCGCAAAAGAGTGCAATATTTCGCGAGAAGAGCAAGACGAATTTGCCATGGAATCGTACAGAAGAGCAGCCAAGGCATGGGAAAATGGAAACTTTAAAGAAGAAGTAGTTCCGGTAGAAGTACCACAACGAAGAGGAGACGCTATTCTAGTAAGCGAAGATGAGGAGTATAAGAATGTGAAAATGGAAAAAATTCCAACCTTGAGACCTGTGTTTCAAAAGGAAGGTTCGGTAACAGCTGCAAACGCTTCCACATTGAATGATGGAGCATCGGCTTTGATAATTTGCTCGAAAGAAAAAGCAGAAGAATTGGGAATAAAACCAATCGCAAAGATTTTAAGTTACGCAGATGCTGCACAAGAACCAGAATGGTTTACTACAGCTCCTTCGAAAGCTTTGCCAATAGCATTGAAAAAAG
>JALRIS010000197.1 GCA_023255335.1 Flavobacteriales bacterium
CTGACGGTCCACTCCTTATTACCCATTGGGGAATGAGCGGTCCTTCGGTGCTGAAACTCTCTGCTTTTGGAGCGAGAATTTTATCCGAAAAAGACTACAAAGCAAATCTACAAGTGAATTGGGTGAACACTCCTAGCTATGAAGCAGTAATGGAGGAGTTAAAAGAAATCTCCGTCAAGGTGTCGCAAAAGCAAGTTCAAAACTACAGAGCGTTTTTGTTGCCAGAAAGATTGTGGCACTTTCTTCTCCAAAAAATTGATATACCGTTGACCAAAAAATGGAATGAATTAGGGAAGAAAGACCTCAACAAATTGTGTAATATCCTAACAAATGATGTATATTCCGTAGAAGGAAAAACGACCTTTAAGGAGGAATTTGTAACCTGTGGCGGAGTTAGTTTAGAGAGTATTAATTTTTCTACCATGGAAAGTAAAGTGGTTCCCAATCTATATTTTGCAGGAGAAGTAATGGATATTGATGGAATCACAGGAGGGTATAATTTTCAGGCGGCTTGGACAACGGGATTTATTGCTGGCCAATTAAAAAAATAAGAATAATTCATGTTTCAAAACCAAAACATCAAGTACCTATTACTGATAGTGATTACCTACACTATTGTGTTTTTTACTTCTTTTTTTATTCGTAAAATTTTGAATGCGATAATAAAAAGAAATACGGATGAATTGGGCGCGAAAGAAACCTCTTACGTATTTATAAAAAACTCTATTAGCTTCATATTGTATACGATTGGAACCATATACATTGTTCATAATATTCCTTATTTGAACTCGATGAGTAAAACCTTATTTGGAGCAGCTGGAATTCTTGCGGCAGTGATTGGATTTGCCTCACAAAAAGCTTTTTCAAACATTGTGAGCGGATTATTCATACTCATATTCAAGCCTTTTCGAGTAGGTGATATTATCGAAATTTCAGGAAACAAAAAAGGAACCGTTGAGGAAATAACCCTGAGACATACGATCATCAAAGACTTTGAATTCAGAAGGGTGATTATTCCAAACAGTATTATTAGTGATGAAACGATTGTAAATAGTAGCATTACAGACGAAAAAATACGAAAGCACATCGAATTCAACATTAGTTACGGATCGGACGTGAATCTAGCCAAAGGAATTATTAGGAGTCACATCAGAAATCATCCTTTATTCATTGACAACCGAACGGCCGAAGAAATCAACAAAAAAGAAGATCAAGTTGCTATCAGAATGGTGAAATGGGGAGATTATTACGTTACTTTAAAAGCCTATGTTTGGACAAGAAACTTTGATGATAGCTTTAATTTGACCTGTGATGTGCTGGAAAGTATAAAAAAAGACTTCGAAGCAAACGGAGTGGAAATTCCATTTCCTAGAACAACAGTTGACGTAGTAAATAAAGAGCCAAAAAAATGAAAAAATGAAAGATTTTGCAAGTAACACTTCCAGCTTCATCTACAATCCCAACTCTATAACAGAAGAAAAACCGGGAGGCGTAGAGACGATCAAGTTGCTAAATAATGAACATATTACTTGGCTTAATACTTACGGCCTGTCATATTCAAAAGAATTTACAAAAATTATCCATGCCAATAAATTAGATGAGTTTCTTCAGTTACTGATAAAAGAAAACAAACATCGAAACAAAGTAATTGAACTAGAGGAAACCATGTTTTTGGCTATCAATACGATTCACCTCAATTCAAAAGAAATTTCGACCGAACAAATGATGTTTGTATTGGGCGAAAACTTCGTTTGGAGCATCCAGGAAAAACCGGGTGATTACTTTCAAGATATTCGATATCGACTGAGAGAAAATAAGGGATTGGTTCGAAAAAAGAATAGTGATTACTTGTTGTATTTAATTATTGATGCAATTATTGACAATTACTCCTCGGTTTACGAAAAAATAAACGGACCACTGGAACAAATCCAAGAGCAGGAAAATCCTGAAACAGATCAAGAAAATGTGCTAAAAATAGAGAATGGAAAACAACAGCTTTTTCAATTAAAAAAAGCAATTGCTTCGTTAAGAGAAACTATTTTTAAGTTAGAAAACAGTGGATTAGATTTTTTAGAGTCAAGGTATTTTTCGGAGGCCAAAGAGCAAGCAAATTATCTGATGGACGACATTGATTTTGACCTTAACCAATTGGAAAGTAAATTAAACTTGATCTTCAACTTGCAAAACAACCGGCTGAATCAGGTGATGAAAACGCTGACTATTTTTTCCGTAATTTTTATTCCTTTGACATTCCTAGCAGGAATTTACGGTATGAACTTTGACCACATGCCAGGAACAAAAGCCGCGAACGGTTTTTATATATTTTTGCTGGTCACTGTTTTTGTCACCCTCCTTTCCATCTATATGATTAATCGAAGAAATTGGTTTAAATAAAAAAAGCACTAAGTTCTTTCACTTAGTGCTCTTCCATTTTTCCTATTCGCTTACCTCCTATTAGGCTGTCGTGTTGGTCCATTTCTCTCTGGTGTCTTACTACCTGGAGATTTATCTCTCTCCACCTTTGGCGTAGTAACATTATTAGGCGAATTCACCTGGATAACCTTACTTACTCTTTCTATTCCTCCCGAACTGTGTGTGGCAATAATCGTCACAACATTTGTTCCGTTCTGAAGTGTCAATAATCCATTAAACGTATAATTCAATGCCCCTTGACTTGTTAGAGTATAACTTTTTATGGTAGTTCCATTTACTTGAATCGAAAATTTAGAGGCTCCAGTAATACCTGTCACTGAACCAAATATTTTTGACTGAGTAACAGAGGTTGTGGTAGTATCCATAGCAGGATATTCAACTAGAATTAACGGTTTTTGAACCACTATCGAATTTAGTCTTATCGATTTACTATCCGTTCCACAATTGGTCGCAACGGTTGCACTTATTGTATTTAAGGAACCAGAATTCAACGTAACCGAAGCTGTAAAAGACTTGGTTGATGGAGAATAAGAAACTGGCTGATTGACTCCATTTACTTTTAATTCCAAATCTGAAGAGTTATCAATATTTGTAGCAATTCCTGTGACAGTTACTTTGTTTCCTTTCACCGAATAGTTATTGGTGGGAGTAAGAATTCTTACAGTAGGTTTAGGACAAGGAGGCTCGTAAGTCAAACGTATGGACTTTGAGTCTTCTCCACAGTCATTTGATACATTGACAGCAATCGAATTATTTCCTGCAGTCAAATTGATAGTAGCCATAAATTCGTAGGTCGATGGAGAAAAACTCGCACTTACAGCTCTTCCATTCACTGTTATTCTTAATTGAGAATTTGATTTTATGCCTAAAGCAGTCCCTTTTAATGTGACAGAGCTCGAAGTCACTTTGGCACCATTCCTTGGTGAACCAATACTCACCGAAGGACCTTTACATGGCTCTGAATAAACCACTGATACTGTCTTGTTGTCTTTTCCACAATCCGTAGAAGCAAATACAGTCACAGTATTACTCCCTGCTTTCAATGTGACATTCGAAGAGTATTTCTGGGTACCAGAATTAAACGTAAAAGGCACCAAACTTCCATTCACCCTGACCTCCAAGTCAGATTTATTCGCAACATTTGTCGCGGTACCCGCGATAACCACATTGCTAGAATTAGTTTTACTTCCGTTGATAGGTGAAGTTAGTGTGACAGATGGAGCCGGACAAGGTTTGTTGTAGGTAACAGAAACGGACTTCGTATCCGTTCCGCAATTTGTTGCGACAGATGCCACAATAGTGTTACTTCCCGCCTGGAGATTAGCCGTGGTAGAATAAGTTCTTGTGCTCGAGTTATAACTAAAGTTCACTGGAGTTCCGTTCAGTTTCAATCTTAAATCAGACTGTGAGTTAATATTTGTGACAACTCCCGAGATTTGCACCGTACCCGAAGAACTTACTGTTCCGTTGATTGGCGAAGTTAGTGTAACGGTAGGAGCTGGACAGGGTTTGTTGTAGGTAACGCTTACCGAATTATTCACAGATCCACACTGGTTTGTTGCATTCGCAGTCAATGTGTTCACTCCTTCTCGTAAGGATATTGTTCCTGAAAATTTACTCATTCTGGCATCGTATACAAACGGAATGGGAGAACCATTCAATAAAATTGAAATTTGTGACTTGATAGAAACACCGCTCACGAAACCTTCAAAACTCGTTTGATTGGAAGTATAAGTGATTCCATTTAACGGAGAAGAAATATTCACTGTGGGCAGTGGACATCTGTATGAGACTGTTCTATTTACTCTATCCGTTCCACAGGTGTTTGTTGTTATCAATTCGATTGAATTACTACCAGCCACCAAATTTATTGTCGCTGTTACAATTCCGGATGATTGGTTGAAATTGCAATTTACTCTTGCTCCATTTACTAGTAACTGAACTTGAGAGACCGATTGTATGTTGGTTACGACTCCTGAAAATGGAATTGACAAAGACGAAGAGTTTAATCCATTTGTAGGAGTTGTAATACTAGCCGTTGGTTTAGGACAAGGCTTCGTGTACACCAAGTTAATTGTTTTGGAATCCGAACCGCAATTGGTAGTAGCCGAGACAACAATTGTATTTGAACCTTCTCTCAAATTTAAGCCAGCGGTGTACATTTGATTACTGGGGTTCCAAGAAAATGACTGGGTGATTCCATTTAATTGAACCGTCATGTTTGATTGAGAATTAATGTTCACAGCTGTTCCTGATAAAGTGACAGCACTCACAGTTAAATTTGCTCCATTGCTAGGCGCACTTATTGTAACAAATGGTTGTGGACAAGGCTGGTCATAAGTGACAAGAATTGTTTTAACATCTTGACCACACGGAGTAGTGGCTCTTACAGAAATAGTATTTTGTCCAGGTCTCAAAGTAGAAGCCAAAGCAAAGTTTCCATTGGGATTGAACGTAAAAGGCACAGCAATTCCATTCACCATTATGGACAATTGATTTTTTAACGTAACTTGATTTGCATTTCCTTGTAATGACAGATTCGAGTTAGTTGAAACAGTCCCATTTAGAGGAGTTGAAATAGAAACTGTGGGAGCAGGACAATCGTACATGATTTGTACTGACTCTTGATCTTCTCCGCATGGATTAACGGCCGAAAGCAGCACCGAGTTAGTTCCTTGAACTAAATTCAATGTAGCGAGTACATCTCCATTTGCATTGTTAAACCTAAAAGCAACTGGACGTCCATTCAGAGTAAGTCTAATATCCGACTGAGAAACATTGGTTACCGAACCTTCAAAATTGAAAGTTGGGTTTCTTACCGTTGTATTAGTTAGGGGCTCAGAAATCATTACAATTGGCAAATAGCAGGGCTCCTCATAGTCGAAAAGTATCGTTTTGGAATCAGTACCACAATCGTTTGTGACAGTTACTTTCAACTTATTTTCTCCAACTACCAAATTCATGGTTCCCGTAATTTTGAGAGTTTTGTTTTCCAACTCAAAAGGAATTTCTTTCCCATTGAGTTGAACAGAAATCTGATCTCGATGTTGAATATGACTTGTTGTAGCTGTAAAGTTTGCCGGCAAATCTTTTACTACAGCACCAGAAACGGGAGTTGATATTGAAACAGAGGGAGAAATACAAAAATAAGTGACTACTTTAGAAACCGAAGTATCACCGCATTTGTTCACTGCCTTTATTGTTACTGTGTTTGCCCCCTCTTTTAG
>JALRIS010000030.1 GCA_023255335.1 Flavobacteriales bacterium
TTGGCTCTTTCTCGCCACTGTCCTTTACTGCAAAGTCCTTAAATTTAGCCATCTTTTATTTCTCTTCCTACATAGTTGTATTAGTTCATTTTGCAAAGGTTTATTGCACGATATGATTATATCACCAATAAAACTGCCTTAAGGTAGAAAACCAATACGGATGTAGAGACAGTATTTGCAAACCTTTTTTCATAAAATACGAAGTGCTTTTGTATGCGCCCAATACATTCACTCCAAATGATGATGATGTGAATGAAATATTTCTTCCGATTGTAGAAGGATTGACGGACGAAGGGTACCAATTTATGGTATTCAACCGCTGGGGACAAATGATGTTTTCAACCACAAGTAAAACCGAGGGATGGGATGGAACCTACAAAGGACAGACCGTTGACGAAGATGCGTTTATTTGGAGGGTTGTAGGAATTACCAAGCAAACAGGAGAAGAATACGAAAAGTTCGGTCATATTACCGTGCTGAATAAACGATAAACTTTCTCATTCAAAGTAAAGCCACCAATGAACTTTGGTGGCTTTTTTTTGGAACGAACTCACCGATTACCATGAGTGACAAATTCAATGTAAAAAGTAGAGAACTACTTCTCTACAATTTGCTATCTTTGTGCACGTTTTACTTTCACCATGAATCAATACCAAAAAGTCGCGTTTTACACACTCGGATGTAAACTTAACTTCTCTGAAACCTCAACAATTGCTCGGCAACTAGTTGATGCTGGATTTGCAAAAGTTGATTTTCATGAGTCACCAGACATGTATGTAATAAATACTTGCTCG
The DNA here is from genome assembly GCA_023255335.1 of Flavobacteriales bacterium. Classification (GTDB taxonomy): domain Bacteria; phylum Bacteroidota; class Bacteroidia; order Flavobacteriales_D; family CAJJDF01; genus CAJJDF01. Next base: position 795 of record JALRIS010000030.1, read on the forward strand.
GTGACGGAGAATGCGGATAAAAAATGTAAGCAGTTGGTAAAAAAAGCTCTGAGCTATAACCCAAAGGCTTTTGTGGTGATTATTGGTTGCTATGCGCAACTAAAACCAGACGAAATTGCAGCTATACCGGGAGTTGATTTAGTCTTGGGAGCTCAAGAAAAATTTAATCTAACCGACTATCTAGAGTCTACAGAAAAAAAGAAAGTAGCCCACGTGGAGAATAACTCTATCAAAGAAACAAAAGAGTTTGTTCCGGGATTTTCTATGGGAGATCGAACCAGAACTTTTATGAAAATTCAAGATGGATGCGATTATTTCTGTACGTTTTGCACAATTCCACTTGCCCGAGGAAAAAGTAGAAATGCGAGTATCTCCAAAACAGTGGTGGAGGCAAAAAAAATAGCTCAAACGAAAGTAAAAGAAGTGGTGTTAACTGGAGTAAACATAGGAGACTTTGGTCAGGGTGGAGAGGAAAACTTTTTTGAGCTCATCCAACAACTGGAGAAAGTGGAGGGAATTGATAGATTCAGAATTTCATCCATTGAACCCAATCTGCTTTCGACAGAAATTATAGAGTTTGTAAGTAAATCGGACAAATTTGTTCCACACTTTCATATTCCTATGCAAAGTGGGTCGGATGTTCTATTGAAGGCCATGAGAAGAAAATACGACAAAGCGTTGTACCGTTCGCGGATCGAAACAATAAAAGAGCTCATGCCAAACTGCAGTATTGGTGTGGATGTGATCGTTGGTTTCCCGGGAGAAACGGAGGAGATTTTCGAAGAAACTTACTCGTTTTTGCTAGAACTACCTGTGTCTTACCTTCATGTGTTTACTTACTCTGAAAGAGCAAATACCACCGCTATCAAAATGAAAGAAGTTGTTCCCATGCCGGTAAGAAAAGAAAGAAGTAAACGACTGAGAATATTGTCTGAAAAAAAGAAAAAAGCTTTTTATCTTCAGAACGAGCAACACACCGAAGAAGTGCTATTTGAAGCCGATCAGGAGCATGGCATAATGAATGGATTTACTTCCAACTATGTAAAGGTAAAAGCTCCATTTAACCCCCTAATTGTGAATCATGTGGTTCCGGTAAAAATGACTGAAGTGGATAGAGATGGATTAATGAAAATCGAATTCATTGAAAAAAGACAATTAACTGAACTAAAACAACTAACAAATTAATATGTATCCAACTCTCTATCATTTTTTTAAAGGTGCCTTAGGTCTAGACATTGAATTTTTAAAGATGATTCCTATGCTGGGATTATGGATCGGAATTGGATTTGTTGCGGCAAATTGGTTTGGATCTCGAGAACTCAAACGAAGAGAATCTTTAGGTTGGATAAAAACCACAAAAAAAACCATTGTTGTTGGAAAGGGAGCACAACCAATGGACGTACTTATCAATGGAATATTAGGATTTATCATTGGAATGAAGCTCATTCCTCTTTTCACCCAAGACGGATTGTTCAATGATTTTGTGGGTTTCTTATTATCAAGCCAAGGAAATATTTTTGCTGGGATTGTGGGTGGAATTGGAATGGCCTACTGGAAATATTATGAGGCAAACAAAGAAAAACTTGATACACCTGAGGAACGAATAGTGGAAATAAGACCTCACGAACATATGGGAAATGTAACCTTAATAGGAATCGTGGGTGGAATCGGTGGAGCCTTGTTATTTGCTTTTCTGGAGCAACCCGGAAAACTATGGTCGGCATTTATGGCATCGGGAAACATTGGAGATTTAAATGGCGGACTTACTGTGTACGGAGGAGTAATTGTTGCTGTTCTTGGAAACATTTATTACTTCAGAAAAAACAAACTCCCTATCTTACAATTTTTGGATGCACTTGGCCCAACTGTCCTGCTTGCTTATGGATTGGGAAGAGTTGGCTGCCAATTGGCTGGAGATGGTGACTGGGGAATTGACAACCTAAACCCAAAACCCAATTGGATGGTATTTTTGCCCGATTGGATGTGGGCTTATGATTACCCAAATAATATCAACAATGAAGGAATAGAAATGACAACCAGCATTTTCTCGGATTACAATCACCGATTAGAAAATACGGTGTACCCTACACCTTTTTACGAAACGGTCATGAGTTTTATTCTGTTTGGTGTCATGTGGGCTGTAAGGAAATCAATCAAGTTTTCGGGAATTCTATTTAGCTTATATGTCTTCTTTACCGGAGCAGAAAGACTTTTGATTGAGCGAATCAGGGTAAATGTAGAATACGGAAATGGATTGACACAAGCAGAAATAATTTCCATTGTATTGCTCATTTCAGGAATTGCCGGAATAGCATTTTTCTATTCAAAAGGCAAAAAACAATCAACAAAGTAGGATTAAACTCCTTCTACCCTGTTTCAACAAAATTTGTTACTTTTAAGGATTGACAAAAATCTTGGAGTAATGAAAAACATCTATACCTTGCTACTTTCGGTTGGTTTCCTCTGCAGTTACAGCCAATCGACCTACACTTCTGCCAACTATGCCAATGGGAATTACACACTTCCTATGACTACGGTGGCAACAGGTCTTCTTACTCAAAATTTTGACACAACAGGAGCCAACATTACGTGGGATTACTCTGCTTTAGGAATGGACTTTAGTGGAACTCGGTATACAATGTCTCCCTCTTCCTCTGGCTATCAAGCCACTTTTATCGCCCAATGTATTTTGGCTGGCGGTGGTTTCACATGTTTATCAAAATGGAATACGCTCACCAATATTGGGGTGGTAGATATTGACTCGCTGGATGCTTTTGTTTTTACCTTGTATGACGTGATGACACTGGCAAAAAAATCTACCAATACCCTTGTAGGAAATGTAAAAGGGCTGAAAGTGAAAGACACTAACTCTTTAACGGTTCCTATCGTAGCCGAATATTCTGAACCCGACACTATTCTTACCTTCCCATTTACTTACCTCGACTCAGGGAAGAACTACGGAGCTTGGGGATTAGATTTGTCGAGTATCGGTCAAAATATTCAATATAAAGTAACTTACGACAGGAATTGGAAAGTGGAAGGATATGGAACTTTAATCACTCCTTATCAAACACATAGCAACGTATTGAAAGTAAAAACAACCCTAGACCAAATAGATTCTGTTGTGTTTTTTGCAACTCCTTTAGGTCTTCCACGTAAGATAGTGGAATACACCTGGTACGATCCAAATTTTGGCCTCCCAGTAATGAGAGCTGAAGGACTTGAAGTACTTGGATTTACCACAATAAATACAGTACAATATTATGACACCAGAATTGTGGGAGTGACTGAAAACACCTCGAATGGCGAGACGACTATCTTTCCAAATCCTGCTACGACTGTGCTACATATAAAAACTACGAACGAAGAACCTATGATTTATCAAGTTTTAACTATTCATGGCAACTTACTATTTACTCAAGAAGACTCTGCGTCAATTGACGTAAGCAGTTTCCCCCCGGGACTTTATGTGGTAAAAGCATCTAGTAGAAACGGAAAAAGCACGACTACTCACAAATTCATTAAAAACTAAGTTAACTCATTCCTAAACAATAACTCACTCTCACAATCGTTTCCTACCTTTGGATATTGGAAATTTGTCAAAACACTTTCACTTACATATGAAATACATTTCTCTTTTATTTGTCTTTTTTCTTTTTTAATTGATTCTCCTCTTTAGAGAGTAAGTTTTTAAGATCTTCTTGACGTTGTTTGAAGGTTAAACTGTAATTTTCATTATTATCAAACTGCCGCTTCATCATTTTAATAGTATTAAGATCATGATCAGTAAAAAGTTTAATTTTCTTTTTGATAGAGTTTTTTGTTACACCTAAATGCGTGAGGATATCCTCTCCGATAGCCAGAGAAGATAGAAAAGTCTCTCGTTTAATGGAATGTACCTTTCGATCCATCAGGTCGTAGACGTGGCGACGGTCAATGGCTCGAGCTAAAACTTTGAGACGGGGATATTTTTTATTCAATAAATCGATAATCTCTAGGCTTGCCTGATGATCATCGACCGCTACAATAAAGTATTTTGCTTTACTAGTTTTAATGGTTTCTAAAATTCGCTCATCACTGGCTCGACCGTAGTAGACTTGAAAGCCAAACTTACGTAGTAATCTTACTTGATCAGGGTTTTCCTCAAGAATGGTGAGTTTGTATCCTTGGGAGAGTAAGAAGCGGCCGACAACTTGTCCAAATCGACCGAAGCCAGCAAT
>JALRIS010000067.1 GCA_023255335.1 Flavobacteriales bacterium
AATTGATAAATCTAAAGAAGAGACAGCTGAAATTAAACAAAAACAAAGTTTAGAGCTAACTCAGAATCAAGATAGTTCAGTTAGTCTAAACAAAGGAATTACCCTAAGCCAAGAAGATGCAATTAAAGCACAAATTTATAAATGTTGGAATATTCCTCTAGGTTTGCCTTACGATCAAAATTTATTAGTACGAATAAGATTGAAGCTTAAGCAAGATGGTTCAATTTTATTTTCAGAAATATTAGATCATGCTCGCATGAATCAACCAGGCCAAGGTTTTTATAAGGTATTGGCAGAAAGTGCTTTGCGAGCAGTGAAGTTGTGTGATCCATTAAAAATGCGGACTACCCGATCGCACATCGCTATATCTCCAATCAACTAGAAAGCCTGAAGAAAAACAACCACGAAATAGGCGTTCATGGGAGTTATAGAACCCACGATATTGCGAGGGAACTAATTGCCGATAGGCAACAAATTTCACTAAAAACGGTCGCAAATCGGTTTCATTTTCTGCAATTCGACCTCTCAAAAACTCCTCAGGTACTCGCATCAAGCAAATTCGCTATAGATTCCACTTTGGGATTTCAAGAGCACATCGGATTTAGAAATAGTATTTGTACTCCCTTTCATTTATACGATTTTGAACAAGACAGTCCTTTTGAGTGGTTGGAAGTTCCTCTAAACGTAATGGACTGCACCCTAGAATTTGAGGAATATATGGGACTTTCTCCCGAAAGAGCGCTCATCGAAATAAAAAACCTAACCCAAGAAATAATTAAATTTAACGGGAATATTTGTCTGAATTGGCACAATACCTATTTTTCGGAGTATGAAAAAGAAGCATGGAAAAACCTATATAAAGAGCTAATTGACTGGTTGATTGAACAAAATTGTGAGTTTAAAACCCTGAAAGAGCTTCTGTAATTACTACCACTCCTTGGAAGAACGGTAATTCTCCCAAACTAGACAACTCCTCACCATTTCTTCAAGAGAAAATCTAGGTGTCCAGTTTAATTTTTCTTTTGCTTTGTTAGAGTCCGCCCATATTTTTTCTACATCTCCTTCTCTCCTCTCTTCAAACGTTACATGTAGTTTCTTTTTCGATATGTTTTCGAACTCTCTAATAATTTCCAGTACTGAAAACCCATTTCCGGTACCGATATTAAATGCATCGATTGAACAGCTTGACTTCTCCATGTGCTGTAAAGCGGCCACGTGGGCACTCGCTAAGTCCTGAACATGAATGTAGTCTCGCACGGGAGTTCCATCAGGAGTTTGATAATCTTTACCAAACACCTTGAAAACACTCTCGGATTCGATGGCCTGAGAAATAATAGGAAATAAATGTGAAGGCTTTCCGATACTTAATTCGCCAATCTTTCCGGAGCTGTGAGCCCCAACTGGATTGAAATACCTCAGCAACACAGATTTCAACGTGGACGAGGAATTCACTACATCTTCAATAATTTGTTCTCCCATAATTTTGGTAGTACCATAAGGCGAACTTGCTTTGAATACAGGAGTTTCCTCTGTTACAGGAACCTGTTTTGTATCTCCATAGACTGTACAAGAGGAAGAAAACAGGAGTTTCTCTACCGAAAATTCATTCATAACTTCAAGCAAATTGATGAGCGAAACCAGATTATTACGATAATACTTGAGTGGATCCACCACCGATTCGTTCACCAATAAATGAGCCGCAAAATGAATAACTGAGTCTACATCTTCCTTTTCAAAAACCTCTCGAACAGCTGAAATATCGACTAAATCTATTTGATAAAAAACTGGTTTCTCTCCCACAATCTCCTCGATTTGAGATAAAATATGCACCGAAGAATTGCACAAATTGTCAATAATAACGACTTCGAGGCCTTGTTGCATAAGCTCCACCACTGTGTGCGAACCAATATACCCCAAACCTCCCGTTACTACTACCTTTTTTTTTGTACTCATTGTTGTTTTTCTTGCTGTTACTATCCTGAAGTAACTCACCTTAAAAGTAAAACTTTTTTACTCTTTCACCACTTCAAAATTTATTTTTTCTGAATTCCCGAGTTCATCCAATAGCTGCAAAGTGTAACGGCCGGGAATTAACTCCACTTCTTTTTGGTGGATGTGAGAAGTCTCTCCTAAATAGATATTGTTGAGATGCCAATACAATAGTGCGTTGGGTTCTCGATGAATTGCTTCCAATACCCCCAAGGAGTATCCACCCGATTCTGATCTTGTAGAAACAATTCTACTTTCATTTTTGGGATACAAAACCGAAAGCTGAAAATTCCCTTGTGAATTCTCACAGCCTTTTTTCATGGGAGGAACTTCTCGATAAGTAGGAGATCTTTTTTGAAAATAAAATCCTGCTTTGGGTGGCAACACAAACCACGGTTTCTGTTTCATGTTGGCAATCTTGTAGCAATCGCTCGTGACTTGGTATTCTTCGGATTCATCCAAAAAGATAAGTCGATGAAAGGAACACAGCTCGGTTTTTTCAGTTTCCCTAGGAAGCGATACCCATTTTTTCTCTACACACTGTTCGTTGGCCCTCATTCCGCTTTGCTCGCATTTTTCTATCTCCACAAATTCATCTAACGGTTTGTCGAACCACTCGGCTCGCGGCAGATAATCGAATACATCGAAGAGAATAGGTGCCGCT
>JALRIS010000119.1 GCA_023255335.1 Flavobacteriales bacterium
CCACTTAAGTCTCTAGCGTAAACTGTTACATCAATTGTATCGTTTGCACAAGTTGCAGTTGTTGAACTCATCCATACTGAATCGATACAAGGATCAGTAAAGTTGGCAAGGAAATAGGAAGTATCAAAACTCACTTTTCCAGAATCTGTTAAATATAGTACTGTGTCGTTTGTTACTAATGTTACAGCAAACGTATCAATTACAACTACCACAGTAGAAGCTGAATCCATGTTTCCACTTGCATCCCTTACAAATGTTTTCACGATACCCGTATCGTTTGAACATCCTGCTATTGAGAAGGTTGTATTCCACACAGAATCTATCGAGCAATTATCCCAAGTAGAGTCAATTAATAAAGAAGAATCGTAAGACACTGTTCCTGCAGCCGTTTTATAAACCACCAAGGAGTCAACTGCTAGTAATTCAGGAGCTATCGTATCCAATACTGTTATAATTGCTACACAAGAATCAATATTTCCAGAGTTGTCTCGTACGTAAACAGTAACGGAATCGTTATTCAATGAACAATTGAAAGTAGTCTTACTCATCCAAACTGAGTCCACTCCACAATTATCTGCAAATCCATTTTGAACAAATGAAGTATCTATCGTTACGAATCCATTAGAATCTAAATAAACGGTTGTATCAACACAAGTGATAGTTGGCAATATTGTATCTAAAATTGCTAACCTAGAAACACAAGAATCTATATTTCCTGCGACATCTCTTGCGTATATCGTTACATTTATTGTGTCCGTTGTGCAGTTAGTATCTGTGCTAGATATCCACACTGAATCCAAACAAGCATCCGTTATTGAGTTAACGAAATAAGAAGTATCATAACTCACTACTCCAGAATTATTAACATACACAGAAGAATCGTGACAAGAAATAACAGGAGCTAAAGTATCTAATACGATAACTACACTCGAGTCTATTCCAACATTACCTGATTTATCATCTGCATACACAAAAACCACAATTGTATCATGCGAACAATTTAATTCATTTAATGAATATCTTATAGTATCAAGTTCACAATTTTCTAAAACTGAAATTGTCAATAACGAAGTGTCAAGCGTTACACTGTTTCCTGCTAAGTAAACTCTTACAGTGTCTAAATTATTTACAATTGGTTTGATTGTATCAATTCCTGTTACGGTTGCTGAGCTTGTATAACTATTTCCAGAATTATCAGTTATGGTTGCAGTTACATTAACTGAACTGTTTCCACACGTTAACATTGTATCGCTTAAGGTCACACTTGCAATTCCGCAGTTGTCGCTAGGATTACCTCTTGTATTTGAAAAAATATTCGGCATTTCATACCCATACCATTTTGATTGAGCAGCATTGCTATTTAGCCAAATACGATTGTTTGCAAACGCTGTATAGTATGAATTGTTTGCGGTAGCCGAACTTGGAAGTGAAACAGAACCAATAAAATTACCTGTGGTTAAATCAAAGTAACAAACTGTTTTATTTGAAAGATTGTATACAACCACTTCTGCACCTGATATGCCGGTATATCCCACAAAACTATTATGAAATGTACCAGAAGGCATATTATTTAGTGTAACGGTTCCTGTTTGGGTGTGAGTTGACCTATTATATTTAATTATTGAACCAGAACTGTAATATATGATTTCATTTGTGGAAGAAATATATGCTCCAGCAGAACCACTATTTGGTTTTGCACTTCCAGTATTTGAAATAGCACCAGAGCCCAAAGCCAAATTCGAACCATCACGATCCCAAACTCTAACCGCTTGAGACATCCAACTTCCCCCTTCAATTTCTGATGTTGAGGAATTCCACCAAAGACCAATTGGGTTGAAACCACCGCCAGAAGAATTGTTTGCTAACTGATTACCGTTAACATCATAAGTAACGATAACTGTTGGAAAACCGGTCGTTACAGAATAATATAGATTGGTATTTGGATCAAACGCCACACCAGATCCTGCCGCTGAATTTCCTGACCACGTAGTTGTAGAAACTAAGCTATCAGTTAAGCTGGCTGACAAAGCGAATGAATCGACCGAAACTCCTATTAAATCACTGGTATCAAATGTAATTAAACCAGAAGAATTGTAATAAAAAGTCTTACTTAAGATGGAAATAAAAGGTTTAGTCGAATCTAACACAGTTAGGGTGGAATTAGAAGTATAAACAGTTCCGTCTGCTGAACGAGCACTTACAACAATATTCTGGATATTTGGAGCACATAAGGCAGAATCTATATTTAACCAAACCGAATCGAAATTACAAGAAGGAGCCAAAAAAGTGAGAAAAAAACTTGTATCGAAATAAGCGACTCCACTATTGTTCACATACACAGAAGTATCCCTAGAATCTATTACATATTGACCAACAACAATTGTTCTCGAGACATTCTGCGGAAAAGGATTACCAGGCGCAATGTACGACAGCTTTATCGTATAAGACCCAGCGACTAAATTACTAAATGTATCATTGTTTGTAGAAGAAGTTGTACCAGTGTAACCAGAAGGCCACGTTGTGTAGTCCCATTGATAAGGTTGCCCTGGAGCTAAATTTAATGGCCGCAGAATAAACGAACCGTCATCAGAACAAGAAGCGCTTGTGATTGTATCAATTCCAATAGAAACTTGAGAATAAGAACGTGAAGCTACAAAAGAGCTCATTACAAAAAGTACTAACATTAATTTTCTTTTCATATCTTGTTTTTTAGTGTGTTGCATGGGTTTCATGCGATTTTTGATGTTGATCTTCATAATTTTATAGTCTATTTCAGTTTGCGAATAAAGCAAAAACTAGCGTCAACTTGTGTCTGTATTGAGTCATTCGATGTGATTTTGTAGTATTCTTTGAGTCGATAGTTTACAAGTAATTCATTTACAGTGTATTAATAGAATTAACTCCTCTCAAACCCTTTATTTTTAAACAAAGTTGATTATTATAACTACTCAGAAAGAATAAATTCCTTTTTTCTTCAATATTAATGAAGTATTTTTGTTGTATTTTTTACTAACTATAATTGTAATAAATATATCATTCTATTCATTTTAAGTAAATTAACGGAATACTCAATCGAGACATTCACTTTTAAAAAATTGAAGTATTTTGGAAGTAACAACCACTAAAATTAACAAAATAATAATAAAAATATTTGCGAGAAAAAAATCTTAGTAGTAACATTGTAGGTATTCAAACAGGAAATCATGAAAATCGATTACAGCTTATTGTACGAATTATCAGACTCTTCGGGAGATGCCTTTCAGGTAGCTGATGAAAGTGGAAGACTTGTTTATTTAAACGAAGAAGCCTCAAACCGATTAGGTATTAGCAAAGAAGAGGCTAGCGATTATTTTGTTCCTGATTTTGAGAAGGTTTTTGGCGAAAGAAACAGCCTGAAATGGCAAGCCCATGTACAAGAACTTAAAGAGAAAAAAAAATTAAAAATTGAGGGGATCAACCTAAATAAAAATACAGGAAGAAAATTTCCTGTGGAGGTGTCGGTTCGATACAAAGAAGTGGATGGTAAAGGATATATCATTGCCACCTCCCGAGACATATCTGAAAGAGCCAAACTGTATTCTGAAATAACCAACCAACAAAACACCATTGCTACGCTGTACAATACTTTTCAGCGTTTTATGGTTTCGTCTAACTACCGCACCGAGGCCGATTTAGGATTGGATAGAGTGGTTGATTTTCTGAATTTTGACGTGGTGAGCATTTACTTTTTTAGCAAAAAGAAAAATACTTTTGTCAAAGATTATCAATATAACCGTTACGAACAATCTTTTCCTGATTTGATCGTACCAAAAGAGGTGAATTTTGATGAATTGTATGGGATTTATTCACGAATAAAAGACGGTGAACCTTTACTCCTTGAATACTCGGACGACCTGGCTGAGAAGATGCAATTCAATCTCAACGAGAATAGAATTTGCTATTTCTTGCCGTTGATCGATAACCTAAACTTCATCGGATTTGTTCGAATAGATGAAACAATTGAAAAAGATGGCACCTACGAAAACAGATTAGAAAAGTACAAGAATTACAGCCGTATCATTAATAGTTCGATGAGTTTGCAAAAACGAAACCTCGAACTCGCAAAGAATAACAGACTCTTTACGAATCTCTACGAATCCATCGATGATGTGTTTTTTATTTTCGATGTAATGAAAAAACAATATAAGTTCATCAGTCCCTCGTGTGAACAAGTATTTGGACTGAAACAAGAGCTATTTTACGAAAAAGAAATTTTCAATAATAATTACATTGTAGAAGAAGATAGGATTTTGTTTGATAATGGGTGTGAGGTCTTAAAAGAAAAAGAGTTTACCTCCTTTGAATACAGAATTAAGCACAGCAACGGAGAAATAAAGCATATTTTCAAAAAAATGTATCCTATTCGTAACAAAAATGGAACGCTCATTGAGGTGACAGGACTGTGCATGGATATTACCGAGAAGAAACAAAACGAGGAGAAAATTAGGGTCTCGAATAAAACCATTCAATCCAAAAATCAAGAGCTCGAGCAGAAAAACAAGAAGATTGAAGAACTATTGAGGCAACAAGAAACAGATTTGTACCTGAAAACAATTAAGCTTTCAAACATTAATAGTACACTTAACAAAACCAAAAGTGAGCTCGACTCCCTCCTACTCGAGTACGACAACCAAGGAAAACAATACGTTAAAAAGATAAAGAAGAACATTGACGACATTCTGAACAGCGGAAACAACAATTGGCAAGAAATTCAAATTGAGTTTGAGAAGATTCGTCCGCATTTTTTCAAATCGCTCAGCGTAAGTTTCCCGAGTCTTACACCCAACGACCTCAAACATTGTTATTACATAGTAACAGGATTGAGCAGTGCCGAAGTATCAGAACTTATTAACCTTACTGTTCGTTCAGTAGAAACAAGTAGGTATCGAATAAAACGAAAATTAAAATTACCCAGAGAAGTCTCTTTATTTGATTTCTTAAATAGGTACTAGTTATCACTCTCAAAAGGGCGGTTCCTTTCTCGAAGCTTCGGCAGAGAATTGGAATCGTTTTTTTTCTATTAATTGAAAAAGAAGTACCTTTCACCCCACAAATCAACCTTTACAACTATGTCAGTACACAAAGACGTAAAAAAAATTACCACTCACGTTTTACAAGAAATGAAAGCGAATGGAGAGAAAATTTCTATGCTTACGGCTTATGATTTTTCCCTTGCTCGCATTGTCGATGATGCCGGAATAGACGTTATCTTAGTAGGCGATTCTGCCTCTAATGTAATGGCAGGTCACGAAACTACTTTGCCTATTACTCTGGATCAAATGATTTACCATGCCTCCTCAGTGATTCGGGCTATTGACCGGGCTTTGGTTGTGGTTGATTTACCTTTCGGTTCTTACCAAGGAAACTCCAAAAGCGCCTTGGATTCTGCCATCAGAATTATGAAAGAATCGGGAGCACACGCAGTAAAACTGGAAGGAGGTTCGGAGGTAATCGAATCTATTTCTAGAATCCTATCCGCTGGGATTCCTGTGATGGGGCATTTAGGATTAACCCCTCAATCTATTTACAAATTTGGTACCTACACAGTGAGAGCCAAAGAGGAAGAAGAAGCAAAAAAATTAATAGAAGATGCCAAACTCCTGGAAGACAAAGGATGTTTTGCCATCGTATTGGAGAAAATTCCTGCCAAACTAGCTACGCGAGTGGCTCAGGAAGTTTCGGTTCCTATTATTGGAATTGGAGCAGGATCGGGAGTAGATGGTCAGGTACTCGTTCTTCACGATATGTTGGGAATCAACAACGAGTTTAAACCTCGATTCTTGAGAAAATACAATAATTTGTATGAACAAATAAAAGAGTCTATTTCGCATTACATCACGGACGTCCGTTCCAAGGATTTTCCTAACGACAAAGAACAATACTAAACTCAATGCGTCATGAAATTACTCCATAAAATCACCTTACTTTTTTTGGTCCTTTTAGGAATTGTTTCTTGCATAAAATCCATTTACGAGCCAGACATTTGGTGGCAAATTGCCACAGGAAACTGGATTTTGGAAAACGGCCAAGTGCCAACCATCGACATATTTTCATACACGTATGCAGGCGACCCTTGGATTAATGTAAAATGGGGCAGCGAAGTAATCATGGCACTGATTGCCGAATATGCTGGCGTAGAATTTCTTCCTCTCCTACAGGCTTTGGTCACTTTACTAATGGGTTTCTTTCTGTATAAAACCTCCAAACTCATTGCCTCAAAGTCATTTTCTAAAGAGACTTTCATCACGGCATTTGGAGTTATGGGCGTTTTGTTTTTGTTCCTTATCAATTACAGACTAAATGGCCGACCCGAAATGTTTTCGCATTTGTTTACTGCGATGTTGCTCTATCTATTAGTAAAATATTACTATTCAAATTCTTCCTTTATATTTTGGATGATACCACTTCAAATCGTGTGGACAAATATGCACGAAGCGTATGGTGTGGGAATGGTTGTTTCTGTATTATTTACCCTTTCTCTTTGGATAGAACACCTCCTTTTCTCCAAAAAAAATGCTTCAGGAGTCGCAAAATCTCCTATTCAATTAACCCTAGCCACTTTACTTTCTATTCTTGCGGAAGGGATCAATCCTCAAGGAATGAAAATGATTCTTCATCCATTCAACTTATTAGGTCAATTAAATGAAAACAAATACACCGAAGAATTAATTTCATTTACCACCGAAGGATATTGGCAGTTTCAATCCATCGGGATGGTGATACTTCTCCTCTTATTCGTTGCGATTCTTATCAAGAAAGGAAAAGGAAATATCTTCCAAAAACCCTCCTCGTTATTTGGACTCGCTCCTACTCTTGTTGTGTTTGCGTTTTTCTATTTATCACTTACTAGTTTCAGAAACATTCCTTTTTTTCTGATTGGTCTTTTTCCTTTGATGACTTGGATCATTTGTTCGAGATTGTCTTCTGTCAATAAGTTGAATCTATGGACAAAGGGCCTTCTTGGAATTCAAATAGTATTTTATTTGTCACTTGTAAGCGGAGTGTACTATTCTCACTTTTTGCCCCAAGAAAAATATGGTCTCCAAGTAAGAGCTGAGATGAATCCGGTAGGAGTTTCAAAGTTTATAAAAGAACAAAAAATACAAGGAAAAGGCTTTGTAGATTATCTCTCCAGTTCTTA
>JALRIS010000167.1 GCA_023255335.1 Flavobacteriales bacterium
CCAAAAAAACTCCGAGTCCTTGCGTACTCTCGAGATGTTTAATAATTAAAGGAACTCCGTTTACCTGATCCATCATGTAAGGAATATCAGATTGATGTAGGCTAGGAAAATATGTTTTTGGAACCTCGATATCGCTAAATACTAAGTTCTGTGAGGCTCTTAATTTATCCCTAGATTTAAGCAGTCCATTGGCAGTAACCACTGTTTTTACTTTCATCATTTCGAATTGACGCACCACATTGGAACCTATAAATGTGGAAGAAGCTCCAATTCTGGGAATAATAAAATCGGGAGTATCAAGTTTTGTACCTTGATAGTAGATGTGAGACCCTGTTCCAATTTTTAGCTCGCACCTCGAGTGATCGATAATATGTACGGTATGTCCTCGCTTGAGAGCTGCTTCCTGTAACCGAGAAGTTGAATAAGACCCTTTGTTACGGGAAAGAATATAAATAAGCATATGCACCTTAGATTTAATGCAATTTCAACTTTTTTTTGGAGTTTGCAAAATATTGCTGATAAATAATGTGATTACAAAAAAGGTTGTATCTCAGTCATTATTTGTTCAGCGGGCATCACACCAGATTTTCGCCAAACGACCTGCCCTTTTTTGAACAATACGAGTGTTGGGACTCCTCTTACATTGAATCTATTAGCGGCTGCCTGATTTTTGTCAACATCAATTTTTACCACCGTAATTTTATCTTCCAAACCATTTTTCACTTGTTTCAAAATGGGAGACATAGCCTGACAAGGAGCACACCAAGTAGCATAGAAGTCTGTTAAGACTGGAGTTTCTCCATTTATTAATTTAATGAAATTTCCCATAATTAATTCGCCATTCGCCCAACCATGCAACTCACGTATGATTTTGCTTTTTTTATCGTTGAATTCATTTCTTCGTCCAAAGGGTAGCCCGCATTATCTAAGGCTACTCTTACTTTTGCTGCACTATCTTCATTTCCCGAAAAAGTAACCCTCGACTCTTCGATGTTCACTTCAACAGAATGTACATTTTCTAGAGCATCTAACTTTTTAGTGATGGTTGAGGCACAACCACCACATTTCAAGTTTTGAATAGTAAATTGATACGTTTTCATTATAATAAAGTTGTTGGACATACATATTCAGTTAAAGCAATTCCCGACTTTTTAATTGCACCAAATCCTCCTCTTACATCCGTTACATTTTTCACCCCATTTCTTTTGAATATAGAAGTAGCAATTAATGAACGATATCCTCCCGCACAATGCAGAAAGTACTCTTTTTCTAGGTCAATTTCGGCAAAGTTTTGATTGATTGAGTCCAATGGAAAATTTTCAATTCCAACAACATGCTCCGACAAAAACTCACTTTCTTTTCTTACATCTAACGGCTGCTCCATAGACTTAGATTCAAAGTTCGACTTAAATTCTTCTGCAGAAATAGAACCAATGTTGTCCACTTCATATCCTGCAGCAATCCACGAATCGAAACCGCCTTTCAAATAACCTTGAGAATTATCGTACCCCACTCGTGCCAATCTCATAACCACTTCTTGTTCTCTGCCTTCATCAGCAACAATGATTATTTTTTGAGCTATATCAACGATCAATGCTCCTACCCATGGGGCAAATCCTCCATCAATTCCTATCCAAATTGCACCTGGAATTGTTCCTTTTTGAGTGTACTCAGTTCCTTTTCTTGTATCCAATACCAAATACGATGAATCTTCACTCATTTCTTTAAACGTAGCAACATCAATTGGAGTTAATCCGTCCGAATAGATGTCGTCAATGGATTTGTTTACGGCTTTATTCATTCCTGCATTTTTCGGAAAATACTGAGGCGGTGGTTTAATTCCTGTGGTTAACTCCACAATAAACTCCTCTTTCGTCATGTCTGCCCTTAACGCGTAGTTTGTTTTCTTTTGGTTTCCTAATGTATCCCATGTTTCTTTGCTCATGTTCTTTCCACAAGCACTTCCCGCTCCATGATTGGGGTATACAATAGTATCGTCAGATAGTGGCATTATTCTATTTCTCAACGAATCGAAAAGATGACCTGCCAAATCTTTTTCGGTAAGGTCAGATTTGATGGCTAAATCTGGTCTTCCTACATCTCCAATAAAAAGGGCGTCTCCACTAAATAAATACTTTTTGTTTTCCTCGTTATCTTCTAGATAATAGGAAGAAGATTCCATGGTGTGTCCTGGCGTATGAATTAATTTGAGCTCTGCATCCCCTATTTTGAATAGTTCGTTATCTGATCCTTCGTGAAAATCGAAGTTAGCTGTTGCTCCTGGTCCGTAGACAATTGTAGCGCCAGTTTTATTCGCTAAATCTACGTGCCCAGAAACAAAATCCGCATGAAAATGAGTCAGAAATACATACTTAATTTTTGCATTGTCATTTTTTGCTCTTTCCAAATAAGGTTCTACTTCTCTCAAAGGATCTATAATTGCTGCCTCTCCATTTGATTCAATGTAGTAAGCCATTTCGGCTATACAAGAGGTAAATATTTGTTCTACTTTCATTTCGATGTATTTTTAATTTTATAATTCAAAGTTAGTTCTATTCAGTTTTTGTCTCAGTAACATTTGTCACAAAAATGGGTGAAGTTTAGCTTACTTTACCACAAACTCCATGTACCCTATAAAGGCTGCCATGGCAAAAACAAAATACCCAAAGCCTTTTTTTAACTTTCGTCCATCGACAAAATTTGTAAGATAAGTTCCTACAAATATACCTATTAAAGATAGGAATGTAAAGCTAAATATGAACGACCAATCTATTTCTATTGTTAAGGCATCTCCCAGAAAAAAACCAAGGATAGAATTTCCTGCTATGATCATAAGCGAAGTTGCCACAGCTTTTTTCATTTCTAAGTGCGCCAAAATGACTAGGGATGGAATGATTAAAAAGCCTCCTCCTGCCCCAACAAAACCAGTTAAAATTCCAATGAGTAATCCTTCAATAGCTATCAAGGGATAATTGAGAGTAGACTGGGGTTTTGAGCGTGTCTCTTTCCTTCCTTTTATCATAGAAACGCCAGCCGGAATCATTAACAAAGCAAATAATCCAAACATTGCCATTCTTCGGGTAAACTCGAATTCGTTTATTTGAAACAATACTTCTGGGAGAGAAGGAACCAAATACTTTCGGGCAACAGTTACAGCTACTATGGTTGGTAGGCCAAAAATGAGAGCAATTTTCCACTCTACCCATCCGTTTTTGCTTTGTTTGATTCCGCCCACTAGTGCCGATACTCCTACTACAAATAAGGAATATGCCGTAGCGAATTGTTCATTTATGCCAAAAATATAGGCAAATATTGGTACAGCCAAAATAGAACCTCCTCCCCCTATTAAACCCAAAGAAACTCCTATAAATAATGCACCAAAGTAACCTACTATATCTATCATACAATGTTATTCTTGATGCAAAATTAGGTTGAATTTTATTCGATAGATGTAACCTTAGTTACAAAAAAAAGTCTTTCGGGTATCCGAAAGACTTTTTTATAATTGATAACTTGATTAGGTTATTTCTTTTCTTTTGAAGACTTATCACATTTCCCTTTGTTCTTTGAAGAACAACAAGCTTTTTTCTCTTCAGTTGGTTTGTTATTTTCAGTGCTTGCTTGCGCTTTATCTGCTTTGCAACAAGCCTTTCCTTTCATAGCAGTGCAGGCCTTTTTTGATGAACTTTTAGCCTCTTCGTTCTTTTTGGCACAACAGTCTTTCTTACAGTCTTTTTTACAGCTATCTGTTTTTTCATTTATTTCTGTAATAGTCGTTGTCGATAAATCGGTAGATACAGTATTTACTGACGCTAACGATAGCGAAACGGTGAAAAAAGAAAGAGCTAAGGTGATTAAAATGTTTTTCATTGTTTTATTTTTTTATAATGTTTTACTAAGCTACTAATTTTTAATTAACTAAAAACTCAAAAAATGTTAAAATTCTGCTATTGTTGTGAGTGAGCCTTGAACTTTATCTTGAAGTTGAGCGACAATCTTACTATTCAAAGGAAGAAATAAGTCTATTCGTGATCCAAATTTGATGAATCCAAACTCCTCACCTTGTTTACAACTTTCTCCCTCTTTCGAATACGTGACAATACGTCTGGCTACTGCACCTGCAATTTGTCTTACCAAAATTTCTTGTCCTTCTTTATTTTCTATCACCAACGTGCTTCTTTCATTTAATGTTGAGGATTTTGGGTGCCAAGCAACCAAATATTTTCCAGGATGATATTTATAGTAATTCACCTTCCCATTAATCGGATACCATTGTGCATGAACATTTAAAGGTGACATAAAAATTGAAACTTGAATTCTCTCGTCTTTAAAATATTCTGGTTCGTGAACCTTTTCAATAATGACTACCTTTCCATCTGAAGGCGCAATTATTTTGTTGTCGTCAATTACAGGAGTTCGGGGAGGCATTCTAAAAAACCAAATGATAAGCCCAAATAGCACGACTCCCATAATGGCGAGAAGCAGAACAATCCATTTGATGGGTATCAATGAATTCAGCAAGGCCAAAAGTCCTAGTATTATAAGTGCAGATACAATAATTACACTTGTTCCTTCTTTGTTTAATTTCATCTTAAATCCAAAATAAATAACACATTACTAGGGGTGCACTAAACACAATCCCATCAAACCGATCTAATATTCCTCCGTGTCCGGGTAGTATATTTCCCGAGTCTTTTAATCCAGCTTTTCTTTTCAGCATAGATTCACTCAGATCTCCTAAAAACCCGAATAAACTTACTATGACTGCCATTCCAGTCCACAAATAACGTGAACTTTCGGTAAAATACGAAATTAAAAATCCGGATACTAATGAAAATACAAAACCTCCAATAACTCCTTCCCAGGTTTTACCAGGAGAAATAGCGGGAGCTATCTTATGTTTTCCCAGTAACTTACCCGTAACATAGGCCATTGAATCGCTAGTCCACAGAATAATGAAATAGCCAAGTAAGATATGTCGACCATTCAACATCTCCATCTTGGTCGAAAAATCTGTGTTGGTTGCAAGTACGATGAGTGAAATAAACGGTACAAAAACGTAAAGAAACCCGAACATCATTTCAGTGATAGACTTAAATTGGTTCTGCTGGGTGGTAAACAATTCGTAAATAAAAAACACAAAAATAAGTGGAATAAGTAGTAAGATCCATTGTAATTGGATTGCTTCTTGGAGAATAAAAAAAGAGAGAACATAAGCGCTACCTAATATAAGTAACTTACTTGCTACCCCTAATGTAGGCTGTTTTCCTTGATTCAAAAGTTTAGTTAACTCCATGGATGCTAACAACATACAAATAAAAAACAACAAACCTACTGAGTAAGAGCTCCAGAGTATACAAAACACAAGGGCAGCCACAAAAAGGCTGCCCGTAATTATTCTTTGAGTTAAATTAATCAATTCTAGCTTGTTTTATTCTTCTTCGTCTTTATTTTGATCTACAGCATTCATTTCAGCCGCTTTCTTTTCTAGCGCTACCAAAGGCTCTTCTTTTTTAAAGGGTCTTTCTCCAAGAATTTTTTCTAAATCTTCTTTAAAAATAACTTCCTTCTCAAGCAATAATTCTGCAATTTCCGTCAACTTATCCTTATTTTCAGAAAGTATTTTTTGAGCTCTCACATATTGCTGCTCAATCATTTTGCTTACCTCTTCATCAATAACTTGAGCGGTGGTATCGCTGTAAGGCTTCGTAAATCCGTTTTGGTCGTAGTTGTAGTAACTCAAGTTCCCAACTTTTTCGTTCAGTCCGTACATGGTAACCATAGCGTAAGCTTGCTTAGTCACTTTCTCGAGGTCGCTTAAAGCTCCTGTAGAAATTTCACCAAATACTATTTGCTCAGCGGCTCTTCCTCCCATGGTTGCGCACATTTCATCTAGTAAATGATCCGTTGTTGTGAGTTGTCTTTCCTCCGGAAGGTACCAAGCAGCACCTAAACTTTTTCCTCTCGGAACAATCGTTACTTTGATAAGTGGTGAAGCATGCTTAGTTAACCAGCTCACAGTGGCATGACCCGCTTCGTGGAAAGCAATTTTTTTCTTTTCTGACTGTGTAATTAATTTATTCTTTTTCTCCAAACCACCGATCAACCTGTCAACAGCATCCAGAAAATCTTGTTTTTCAACAAAATCTTTCTTTTTTCTTGCAGCAATTAATGCCGCCTCGTTACACAAATTGGCTATGTCAGCTCCTGAAAATCCGGGAGTTTGTTTTGCCATGAATTCGACATCAAATTCTTTTTCAAGTTTTAGCGGTTTCAAATGAACTTCGAAAATTTCTTTTCTTTCATTCAAATCAGGCATCTCCACATTAATTTGTCTGTCGAAACGACCTGCTCTCATCAAGGCTTTATCCAAAATATCAGCTCTGTTTGTTGCCGCCAAAATAATCACTCCACTATTCGTTCCAAAACCATCCATTTCGGTAAGCAATTGATTTAGAGTATTTTCTCGTTCGTCATTGCTTCCCATGTTGGGATTGTTTCCTCTAGCTTTTCCTATAGCATCTATTTCATCTATAAAAATAATACAAGGCGATTTTTCCTTTGCTTGCTTAAATAAGTCTCTTACACGAGAGGCACCTACACCCACAAACATTTCCACAAAATCGGACCCTGACATAGAAAAGAAAGGTACTTTGGCCTCACCGGCAACTGCTTTTGCTAACAAAGTTTTTCCGGTTCCTGGCAACCCAACCAACAAGGCTCCCTTCGGAATTTTCGCTCCCAAACTTGTGTATTTTTTTGGGTTTTTAAGGAAATCAACAATTTCTTGAACTTCTTCCTTAGCGCCCTCCAGTCCAGCAACATCTTTGAAGGAAACATTGACATTTTTTCCCTTTTCAAATAGTTTGGCTTTTGATTTTCCAATATTGAAAATTTGGCCACCGCCTCCGCCACCACCGGCTCCACCGGTCATTCTTCTCATTATGATTACCCAAACTAAAATAATAGCTACCACAAAAAGTAAAGATCCAACCCAGCTGTAGTCCTCTTGTACTCCAAATTTAATAGTGAATTGTTTCTCTCTAGGTAGGTTGTTATTTAATTCCTTCAATTCCTTGTAAAAATCTTCTGAAGGCGGTGCATCAAAGACAAAGTGAGGAGCTGTTTGATTGAACATCGTTGGCTTTCTAAATGATTTATAATCATCATTGTTTGCAATTGCCTCGCTTGTCAATCTTACCTCTGCCTTTCCAGTATTTTTAATGTAAGTGATTTTTTCAACTTCCCCGTTCTGAGCCATCTCCTGAAACTTGTAATTGTCTATTACACCTTTTCCAGTTGCCGATCCTCCCATTAAACTAAAACCAACTATTGCAACTATTGCAATTCCATAAATCCAATAAAAATTGAATTTTGGTAAGTTATTCTTGTTTTTTGAATTTTTTGGCGGAGTTTTTCTGTTGTTCGTTGCCATATTCTTTAGTCTTCTATGTTAATTAATTTCGCATCAGCCCACAATCCCTCAATGTCGTAATGGTCTCTCGTTTCTTTGTAAAACACATGAACCATAACGTTCACATAATCCAACAAAATCCATAAAGAATTGTCGCTTCCTTCTTTGTGATAGGGTTTTTCGTTTAACTGTTGGCTTGTTTCTTTTTCTACAGATTTTGCAATGGAATCCACCTGAGTATTGGATTCTCCATGACATATTACAAAATAATCTGTTACTGAGTTAGGGATATCTCTGAGGTCAACACACACAATGTTGTGAGCCTTTACCTCTTTCATTCCTTCTACGATAGTGTCCACTAATTGCTTAGTGTATTGAGTTGTTTGTTTATTCATTTATTTTTTTTACGCTCCGTAAACTTACTACAAATTTTCAAGTTGTGCAGTGTAAGATTTTCCTTTTTAGATGATTGTTGTCAGTGAATTGATACTTACATTTATACCATGAATACATTTGGAGCAAATATTCCGGATAAAATTGGACACACAATCACAGAACTCGAATCTGTGGACTCTACTAACAATTACCTTTCCAAACTGGCAAATGAGACAATTGTGGAAAATGGGTCGGTAATTTTGGCACATTATCAGACAAATGGCCGAGGACAACGAGGAAATACTTGGGAGAGCGAAGCTGGGAGTAATCTAACTTTTAGTTTATTCTTAGATACTTCTTTTCTAAAATTGTCTCAAAACTTTTTATTAAGTATGATGGTGTGTAATTCGGTGCATGAATTGATTTCGGACTACACAGATAAATCAGAGATAAAATGGCCCAATGATTTGTTGATTGAGCGAAAGAAAGTGTGCGGAATATTGATTGAAAACTCCATTCAAAAAAATCACTTGAGTAAATCAATTATAGGAATAGGGCTGAATGTTTCTCAACTCTTCCTCTCTTACCAATATCAACAAGCTCAACTATCGTATCTGCTG
>JALRIS010000199.1 GCA_023255335.1 Flavobacteriales bacterium
GGGGTGGGAAGTGCGGTGAAAAAGTCCCACAGGTCGGGTAAGTCAATCGCCTCGAAATAAATCACCACGTGCCAGCCCAGCGGTTTGATGCGGTTCGCAATTTCAATCAATTCTTCTTTCGGCGTGAAATCAACCAATCGCTTCACGAAGTTGACTCGAACCCACGACCTGCTGATTACAAATCAGCTGCTCTAGCCAGCTGAGCTATATCGGCTTAAATTACCCTGTGCGTTTTAGGGTTTGCAAATTTAGAAAAGATATTTTATTATTCAAACATTTTTGAAAAAAAATTTACTTTTTTTTACCCTTTCCAATTTGGAGCTTTTTGCCGCCTGAAAATAAGCGAATTTGACACAAAAAAAGCCCTGCTAGGTGTAACAGGGCCCTAAATTACTATTTTTTTTATTAATTCCTACTTTTGTGTTTGTTTATTTGTCTTCTCAATGCTTCCACCGCTTCATCAGTGGCCTCCTCGAAGGTTTTGCACTGTTTCTTGGCAAACAAATCTTTTCCAGGGATTGCCAATTTTATTTCAGTAACCTTGTTTTCCTTATCTGCGGGCTCTAGCCTCAAGAACACATCGCCTCCAATTATCTTGTCGTAGTATTGGTTCAGCTTTCCTAGTTTGTCTTCAATAAACTTTACTAATTTTTGATCTGCGTCAAAATGAATTGACTGTACTTTGATTTCCATAATTCAATTTTTATATTGTTAATACTAATTTTCTTTTGGATGAAACTTCTTGTAAGTGTCCTTTAATCTTTGAATTGAGTTGTGAGTATACACTTGGGTTGCTGATAAATTGGCATGCCCCAGTATTTCCTTTATTGTTTGCAACTGAGCTCCATTGTTAAGCATGTTTGTCGCAAACGAATGTCGCATCGTATGAGGACTTCTTTTTTTTTCATTAGTCACTAATCCAAGATAATGATTTACCCTCCGATAAACAAACTTTTCGTAGAGTTTGTTTCCTTTATTAGTTACCAGCAAAAACTGATTTTCACACACCTCAAATTCCTCTTGTTTTTTTTGCATGTACACATCTATCACTTTTCTTATCCGTGGTGTGATTGGAACAATCCTCTCCTTGTTTCCTTTCCCTAATACTTTTATCTCATTCATAGAGACATCTTTTTCTTGTATATGAATAAGCTCGGCTAGCCTCATTCCTGTACCATACAATAATTCCAACACCAAGACATCCCTCACCCCTGAAAAAGAATCCTGGAATACCTCAAGCTGAAACAACTCTTCTAGTTTGTTTTGCTCAAAATATACCGGGAGTTTCTTGGATTGCTTGGGACTAATCACCTTACTCATTGGACTTGATTCAATGACTTTTTGTGTAAGAAGAAACTTGTAAAAGGATTTTAAAGTTGAAATTTTTCGGTTAATTGAACGAGCAGAAACACCTTTTTCTTTTAATTCCACTACCCACATTCTTATTTCGTTATGAGTTGCTTCGCCAAAATGGCTCAGCTTAAACTTATCATCTATAAAATTTTGGTATTGATCGAGATCACTCATGTAGGAGGTTACCGTATGGACAGAAAGCCTACGTTCGTTTTGAATGTAGCTTTTAAAATTTTCTGACTGACCTTGGAAAGAGTTCATTTCTCTAATTTTATTTTATTGAATTTACAAAAAGTAACAACAATTCACAAACTTATTTCACTCTTGTTGTTTCTTGTAATTTTTCTTCCTTTCTCTTCCATAAAAGCAGTGATTAACTAATTTTAATACAACATATTAAACACCTAAAATTAAATTATTTATTTAATGTAAATCTAAGCCATACGTGTACATAATTGAAATAAAAAAAGCCTCGTTTCTTTGTTGAAACGAGGCTTGTAGCTTAGTTATTTATGTAAGTTTATTTGTCTTCAGATACTTCTTCAAAATCTACATCAGTCACTTCTTCATCTCCTACTGAAGCATTTCCTTCAGCTCCTGCTTGAGCACCTGCTTCGTTTTGAGCTGCGTACATCTCTTGACTCGCAGCTTGGAAAGTTGTGGTTACTTTTTCAATTCCAGCTTTCATTGCTGCTAAATCTTTTGATTCGTGTGCAGTTTTGAGATCTGCCAATGCCTCTTCAATTGGCGCTTTTTTATCGGCAGGAATTTTGTCTCCGTATTCTTCCAGTTGCTTCTCTGTTTGGAAAATCAAGCTATCTGCCTGATTAACAGTTTCAGCTTCTTCCATTTTCGCTTTATCAGCATCCGCATTTGCCTCTGCTTCTTGCTTCATTTTTTCAATCTCGTCTTCGCTTAATCCAGAAGATGCTTCAATTCTAATGTTTTGCTCTTTTCCAGTCGCTTTGTCTTTGGCCGAAACGTTAATTATTCCGTTTGCATCAATATCAAAAATTACTTCAATTTGAGGCTCTCCTCTACGAGCAGGCGGAATATCTGTCAATTGAAA
Source organism: Flavobacteriales bacterium (assembly GCA_023255335.1). Lineage (GTDB taxonomy): Bacteria > Bacteroidota > Bacteroidia > Flavobacteriales_D > CAJJDF01 > CAJJDF01. The sequence continues at coordinate 2,423 of JALRIS010000199.1, forward strand.
CCTTCCTAAAGTTCGATTATCTGCAGCCATTGGTCTTTCACCTTGCAATACATGAATATCTACAGCTGGCTGATTGTCTGCTGCGGTAGAGAACACTTGAGATTTCTTAGTAGGAATCGTTGTGTTGGCATCAATCAATCTAGTTAATACACCTCCCATTGTTTCAATTCCTAAAGAAAGTGGTGTTACATCCAAAAGAAGCACATCTTTTACTTCTCCTGTTAACACTCCTCCTTGAATTGCGGCACCTACCGCCACTACTTCATCAGGATTCACTCCTTTTGATGGTTCTTTTCCAAAATATTTTTGAACTGCTTCTTGTACGGCTGGGATACGAGTTGATCCTCCTACTAGGATAATCTCATCGATGTCGCTTGTTGAAAGTCCAGCAGATTTCATCGCTGTCATACAAGGTTCAATTGTTCTTTTTACCAAATCGTCAATTAATTGTTCAAATTTCGCTCTGGACAATGTTCGAACTAGGTGTTTTGGAATTCCCTCAACTGGCATGATGTAAGGCAAGTTTATTTCCGAAGAAGTAGTACTTGATAATTCTATTTTTGCTTTTTCGGCTGCTTCCTTGAGTCTTTGTAATGCCATTGGGTCATTTCTCAAATCGATCCCTTCATCATTCTTAAACTCATCGGCCAACCAATCAATGATTTTTTGGTCCACATCATCTCCTCCAAGGTGAGTATCTCCATCAGTCGAAAGTACTTCGAATACCCCGTCACCCAATTCTAGGATAGAAACATCGTGAGTACCTCCACCAAAATCAAATACTACTACTTTTTGGTCCGTGTTCTTTTTATCCAATCCATAGGCCAAAGCAGCTGCAGTTGGCTCATTGATTATTCTTTTTATTGTCAATCCGGCAATTTCACCTGCTTCTTTTGTTGCTTGTCGCTGCGAATCATTAAAGTAGGCAGGAACTGTCACAACTGCTTCAGATACAGTGGTACCTAAATAATCTTCAGCTGTTTTCTTCATTTTTTGAAGAATCATTGCCGAAATTTCTTGAGGCGTGTACAGTCTGTCGTCAATTTTTACTCTTGGAGTGTTGTTATCTCCTTTAACCACATCGTAAGGTACTCTGTCTACTTCTTTTTTAGACTCATCAAAACTGTTCCCCATGAATCTTTTTATAGAAAAGATGGTTTTTGTTGGGTTAGTAATAGCTTGTCTCTTTGCAGGATCTCCCACTTTTCTTTCTCCTCCCTCTACAAAAGCGACTACAGAGGGCGTAGTTCTCTTTCCTTCGCTGTTAGGAATTACCACCGGCTCGTTCCCTTCCATTACGGAAACACACGAGTTCGTTGTTCCTAAATCTATTCCTATTATTTTACTCATAATTTTTATGTATTGTTTTGTGTATTAAAAATTAACTTTCCCTCGTTCAAGGATTGTGCCACGAGAAAATTGGTGTCAGTTTTATGACATTGTTAATGAAACTAGCGTGTCAGAAAGTCAGAATGGCAGAAAAATAATTGATAATTGGAGGACTGGAGAAATATCTGGATGCAAATAATGCCGAGGGTAAGGATACCAAACAATTAATAAAACTAGGTTGTTATTACAATAAAATGACAAAATTTGATGATTTATCAGATTTTAAGAAACTAAAAAGTTTATCTCTTTTTATGGTTAATTCCAATGAAGAAAAACAAAAGTTGAAAGTACATTATCCAACTATCAACATTCACTAATTTGTTCTCAATTATACAGTACAAATTATTTAAGAAACCGTCCAAGTGATCAAACCTTGATTACAAAACTCATACTGCTTTACTGTCCCTCCAAATTTTGAAATCGAAGCTATGACCGAGGCGCGACTTGTTTCTTCGGTATAAAAAATCATAAACCCTCCTCCTCCAGCTCCCGATATTTTTCCGCCTATCGCCCCAGCTTGTATCGCTGCATCATAAATAGAGTCGATAAAGGGCGTAGAAATTCCGTTTGCCATCTTTTTTTTATTCTCCCAACTCATTGATAAAATATCACCAACTTTGTTCAGTTCTCCCGAAAGCAAAGCTTCTTTCATTAGGTAGGCCTGGTCTTTGACAATTTTCATGGCGTTAACAGGAATTTCTTTCTCTTCCCGTGCGTTACTCGCTTGGGTTTCTATAATCTTTGAGGATTTTCTACTCGTCTTAGTGTAGTACAAAATAAGGTTGTACTGAAGTTCATTTATCACTTCAGTTTTTAGTTTTAAAGAATTCACAATTACAGAGTTATCCTTTCTAAACTCCATGAAATTTATTCCGCCAAAAGTCGCTGCATACTGATCTTGTTTGCCTCCTGCCATTTTCAAATCCTCTCGCTCGATGTCGAAAGCCAGCTTAGCAATGTCATACTCACTGAGTGGTAATTTAAACCATTCTGCAAAAGCTCCAATAACAGAAGTAACTAATGTTGAGGAAGTTCCCAACCCAGATCCAGATGACACATCCATGGATGTAATCATTTCAAATGACAGATTAGATTTTTGGAATTGCTTCACAACTCTGTTGTACACCCCGATTTGTAAATCCAATTTTCCTGAAATCGGTAACTCATCACTCGTTTCATATTCAATTTCTTCTCCCCTGTCCTCTGCCCTAAAAATTATCTTACCGTCAGTTCTAGGTATAATTGTGGTGTACGCATATAAATTGATGGAAGCGTTGAGAGTTGCTCCACCAAATTTATCAGAAAAAGGACTTACATCGCTTCCTCCGCCTGCCAAACCAATTCTAAAAGGGGCTTTACTTCTGTACTTCACTCTACTCTTTTATATTTCTTTTTCTACCGCATAGTTGTTTCGAATAGGAGAATTCCGGCCTATCAGTTCAGCTACAAACCCTGCCAAAAACAACTGAGTACCTATTACCATCGAAAACAACGCTATGTGAAACCAGGTATTATCTGCCAATAAAACAGCATTTTGATTAAAGAAAAGCTTCTCTATCCCTAACCAAAAGGTTAAGCCAAATCCGAGAATAAAAAAAAGAGTACCAATCAACCCAAAAAAGTGCATTGGTTTTTTTCCGAACCTCGTAATAAATGTAATCGTAAATAAATCCAAAAATCCATTCACAAATCTATTCAAACCAAACTTTGACACACCATATTTTCGTTCTTGGTGCTGAACTACCTTTTCTCCTATCCTCTCAAATCCCGCTCCTTTGGCAATAACAGGGATGTATCTGTGCATTTCTCCAAAAATCTCGATGGATCTTACAACGTCTCCTTTGTAAGCCTTGAGTCCACAATTCATATCATGAAGTTTTATTCCACTGAATAATCGCGTTACTCCGTTATATAATTTTGTTGGAATTGTTTTTGAAAGAGGGTCGTGACGCTCTTTCTTCCAGCCTGATACGATATCAAAGTCATCTTTTACTATCATGTCGTACAACTCGGGAATTTCGTCTGGACTGTCTTGTAGATCTGCATCCATAGTAATTACGACATTTCCTTTGGTGGCAGCAAAACCCGTGTTTAAAGCAGCTGACTTTCCGTAATTTCTTCTAAACTTAATTCCTCTTATGAAAGAATATTCTTCCTTTAATTTTTCTACTATGCTCCAGGATTTATCTTTACTACCATCGTCAATCAGTAATACTTCAAACGAATAGTTTTCTTTTTTACATACCTTATTTATCCAAGAAATTAATTCTGGTAATGACTCTTCCTCATTATACAGAGGAACTACAATCGAAATATCCATGTTTGTTGTTTCCAATTTTTATCAATTACTGTACTTACTTATTTTTCAAACTTTTTGAAAATTGCTCTATCAATCCCTCTACCTTTTCATCGGAAATTGTAACAGAAGAGTCCATTACTTTGAGAGCTTCCACCGCTTTATCGATATCAATATTTTCTATCGCTTTGTTTAGCTTTTCGCTCCCTAAGTCTACTCCTTCGCCCACCTTATCTAGCAATCCATTGAGATCAATTTGTTTGAAATTATCCAATAAATCATCAAAAACATTTAGGGCCGATGATTGAATATCTACTTTCCACTTATCCTCCTCTTTCTTCAATGAAAGTGGCAGCGGTTTACTGTCTTGTTCAAAAAAGCAATCGCATTCGCTCACTTCTCCTTCGGTAACACAATCCACCACAGACAATGTTCCGTTCGTTAGAGTTAATTCTAAATTTTCGCCAACCAAATTCAACATGGAGTGCGATTTTTTGGTAGCCAATGATTTTGCTTTAACCACATCTTTATTTTTAACTGCAAGAACAAACTCTTCTGCTACTTTTTCGGGTCTATTTGGGTTTGAACAGGCAACAAAAGCCATCAAACATAGAAAATATAGGTATTTCATAACAAAAATTAATCAGGTAATAAATTTTGAAAATTGAAGATACAAAAAAAGGCACAATTGGAATTGTGCCTTTTTTTTAAAATTAGTTAAAATTCTAATTAGTGAGCAGAAACTTCTTCAGTTGCTTCTTCTACCATTTCTTCTGCTTTTGCAGCAGTTGTATCCATAGCTTCTTCAGTTGTTTCAGTAGCTTCTTCTACAGTCTCTTCCACAGTTTCTTCAACAGCTTCAATAGTTTCAGTTCCAGCATCTACTGCTCCTTCTGCAGCATCAGTAGCAGCCTCACATGAAAATAATGCGACAGCAGCAACGATAGTTAAAAATTTAATTTTCATAATCTTTGATTAATAGGGTTAATAATTATACAAAGCTAACATTATTCTTTTTATCACAAAAAAAATGCGATTAAATTATTGAAAATCTATCGAATTTTTTGCATAACTCTCCCATTTTTCTATAACTTGTTGCATATCCTCTGGTAAATCTGAGTTAAATTGCATAAACTCACCCGTGTAGGGATGAGTAAAACCAAGGGTCTTGGCATGTAATGCTTGTCTGGGTAATAATTTGAAACAATTTTGAACAAATTGTTTGTATTTGGTATAAGTAGTTCCTTTCAATATCACTTCTCCTCCATAGTCCGAATCATTGAATAAAGTATGACCTATATGTTTCATATGGGCCCTAATTTGGTGAGTCCTTCCTGTTTCAAGTTCGCATTGTAAAAGTGTGGTATATCCATATCTTTTGAGCACCTTGTAATTTGTTACAGCCTCTTTTCCAAAGGAACCGTCCTCGTAAACACTCATTAATTTTCGATTCTTGAGAGACCTTCCAATATGGCCCTCAATTCTTCCTTCCTCCTCTTCCACATCGCCCCAAACTAAGGCATAATATTTTCTTTCTGTGGTTTTATCAAAAAATTGTTTCGAGAGATCTACAAGTGCCTTTTCGGTTTTCGCTACAACCATCAATCCAGTTGTGTTTTTATCTAATCTGTGTACAATCCCTGGTCTCCCCTCAAAATCATCTCTTTTTGGTAAATTATCAAAGTGATACAATAGCGCATTGGCTATGGTTCCCTCAAAATTTCCATAACCAGGATGAACGACCATATTCGTTGGCTTATTTATCACCGCCAAATAATCATCTTCATACACAAAATCTAATGGGATATTTTCAGCTACCAATTCGGTTTCTCGCACAGGATAAGGATAACTTAATGTAATTTCTTCTCCTGGTTTTGCTTTATAATTGGGCTTTACCTCTTCACCGTTAGATCTTACATATCCTTTGAGAGCGGCTTCCTTTAACTTGGTTCTTGAAATATTAGGCAAGCGATTCATCAGAAATTTATCCACGCGCATTATCTCTTGACCTGGATCTACTTTAAATTTATAATGCTCAAATAGCTCCGGATTTTCATCTGGATTTGCAATCTCTTCTTCTACTTCTTGCTCTTTCTTTCGTTCTTGACTCACCTTACTTAAATTTTAATTTTTGACAAATCGAGTTATAATTTGTCTGTCTTTTTCGTCTGTCACTCTCATTACATACATTCCTTTGTTTAGCTAGTTCTTTCAGTTCTTTTGTAGTGTTAATATCAGCCAGTAACTCTGCTTCATCCTGTTTCATATGAGGATAAAGTTGTGTAACAAACTTAACTGCTTTACTGTTACTGCCTTCTAAGAAACTGTTAGCAAAGAAATACGGCTTCCAGGGAACTCTTGAACTATCAAAGCCTTGTATTTCTAAAAACTCTTTCGCACGATTTTGTATAAAATTAACAAAGGGTGAAAATTCAGGTTCGTCAACTAAACTACGAGTACCGTAAGTAGTTTCCCCG
>JALRIS010000021.1 GCA_023255335.1 Flavobacteriales bacterium
ATTTTGCGAGGTCTTTTCTTGAGAATAAGCTTTGGATTAATTGAAACAAATCCTTCATTTATGGGTGAGTTATTTGGTTGTATAAAGCTAGTAATTTTTTTTCTTCATTTTCCCATTTGTATGTGTCGGTTAATTTCTTAACGTTTTCTTTATACTGGGTCATTTTACTAGAATCACTCATTACTTCATTAATAACGTGGGCAATTTCTTGGTATGAATCGGGATTAAAAACAGTTCCGATATCGTTTCCAACCACCACACTTTCCATATCCGGAAAGTTACTCGAAACAACCGGGATTTCGCCTTGTATGTATTCAAATACTTTGTTTGGCGCACAGTAATAGTAGCTCAAACACACATTTTCGATAGGTGCAATTCCTAAATCAGCACTCTGAATGTAAGAGGTTACCTCATGCGAGCCAACTGGTCCATAGAAGTGAAATTTTTCTTTCACGTTGTTTTCTTCGGCCACAGCTGTTAAGTATTCTTTGTATTTTTTGTTTCCCCCTCCCAAAAATACCATGTGGCAATTTGGAATTAGCTCCAGCGCCTGTATTAACTTGTCTAAGCCGCGATTGAAAGAAATTCCTCCAGAATAAATTAATAACTTTTCGTTCGTAGGAATTTGAAGCAGTTTTTTAAGATTATTGGAGTCAGTGAGAGCTTCTTTTTTTTGCTTAAAAGGAGCGTTCATAATCAAAAAAGGGGTTGGTATTCGATAAGTTTTTTCCAAATAGTCCACAATTGACTGACTTACCGTAATAACAGCGTCACATTTTTTTATTAGTTTTTTCTCTACTTTGAATTGCCATTTTTTATACCATTTGGGCGTTTTATATGGCTTGTTTCTGTGGATATACAATTCATGAGAATCATACACCAATTTCGAGTTGTATCGTTTAGCAATTCTATGTCCTAGAGGTAATGTGTTTAAATCATGGGCATGAACAATATCTGGTTGCAAATTCAATTTAGATACTTCGGACTTTGTGGCAGCAAAAAAACCTTTGAAGGTAAGGTGCTTATTTACAGAGCTAAAAAGAAATTTAAAACTGTTTAACTCAGTTTTTTTGTTCCAATCTCTTTTTATTTTTTTGGAGACTGATTCCGTTGATTTCGGCTTGGCAACAAGTTTTCGATAAACTTGTTTTTTTAAGAATTCAAATATTTTTTCACCCAAAACACGTTTATGAAACGGCACGAAATCTAATCTATAAACTTTCGTATTAGAATCTATTTCTTCTACTTTCGCTAAGCCTTTTTTCCACAAAGCAAAAATGCTTATTCTATAGCCCGCTTTAGATAGTGTAGCCGCCTCTTTCAATACTCTCGAATCGTTTTCGAAATAATTGTAAACCAGCATTACTACATTTTTCTCTTTCATGGTTGAGTTAATAATTTCTTTACAAAGCTAAAACAATAAATAGAATCCACAATTTCAGAAAATACGAACAACTATTAGTTTTTTAATAGAGCGTCTATTAACTTTATTCAAATTTCAAGACAGAATCCGGCACAATATGTTAATCACCCAAATAAGAAACAGTTTATTGACACTCTTTGTGATTGGGTTTTTCTTCTTTCCACAACTTCAAACCATCATTATAGCGGCATGTTTTGTTACTTTACTTGTGGATAAAACCTACTACGACCAGTTTAGTATTGTGTTAAAAAACAAATTAGGACTTGCCATGATAGGCTACTTCTTGGTGTTAGCAATCAGTGTGTTATATTCCCAAAACGTACCAGAAGGACTCAGGTCTCTAGAGACGAAACTCTCTTTTTTTGTGTTTCCTTTTTTCTTGCCCGTGGTATTCCACAATAGAAATATCACAAAACGCATGCTTACGGTTCTGCTTTATGCTGGAGTAAGCTATATCTTGCTCTCGCTCATTGACGCGGCCATTCACTACCAATCTACTCGTTCAATTTCCTCATTTTTCTACACCGAGCTAGGAGTTGGTTTTTTTAGAGAAAGCAGTTTTGTTCATCCCACGTATGCTTCGTTTTTCTATAATGTGTTAATTGCACATGTGGCATTGGGTTTGCTTCAAAATGAAGGAGATAGTAAGAAGAAAATACGAGGTATTGGAGTATTAATTCTCTTGGTACTATTTGTTTTTATGCTTTCTTCCAAGTTTGGAATTTTGGCATTACTCCTTAATCTATGTTTTTTGTTGTTTTTTTATATCAAGAAAACCAAAAAAGTGGCTAAAGCTGCTGTTGTATTAGTGCTATTTACATTGGGAGCTTCTCTTGTGGTAACCCAAACTCCTCTCAAGCATAGATTTGAATCCGCTTTTTCGGCACTCACCAGTGGCTCAGGGAAATACAGCAGTACCCAAACAAGGTTGGATGTATGGAATGTAACTGCCGAGGTAATCGCAGAGCATCCAATACTGGGAGTGGGAACCGGAGATGTAAGAGATGAATTGCGGATGAAATATATGGAAAATGAGTATTTCATGTATGCCGAGAGAGGGTACGATTCGCATCAGGAGTTTTTACAAACTTGGGCCGCATTGGGTTTGCTGGGAGTTTTGCTTCTGTTAAGTTTATTTTATTTCTTATTCCACAGAGCCAAACAAACACGTCACTTTTTGCTCACAATTTTCACTATTTTGTTCCTCTTATTTGGTTTGGTAGAATCCATGCTCGAAAGACAAGCCGGAGTGGTATTTTTTGTGTTTTTTGGATTGCTACTACATTCGTATTCTCCTTTAAAAAATAATAATTGAACAGAATTTTTCTCATAGTAGTCGTCTTCCTCTTTGTCAACCTTTCGATGGCACAGAAGTTTACCTTTTTGAATTATTCTACCAAAGAAGGATTGGCTCAGAGTCAGGTAAATGACATCGCACAAGACAAAGAAAATTATCTCTGGATAGCGACATTAGACGGATTGAGTAAATTTAATGGGAAAACATTCCAGAACTATTACCAAAAGGACGGATTACTGTCCAATAGAATCTCTTCCATTACGGTAGATGCTGAAGACAACGTTTGGGCAGTGACATCGAGCGGAATTTCAATTCTCACGGCTGACTCCATTTTTCCTTTTGGTTACAATAATCTATTCTTGAATGAAGAGATAATTGCGGTGTCTCATCAAAAGAGCAAGGTTATTGTCTCTACAGAGTCGGGCGGTATTTTTGTTTTTGATCAGAAGCAAGATGAAATAGAGTTGAAACGTATTCACAAGAAGCCACTGGAAAACGTGAAAATTCGTGATGTCTTTTTGGAAGACTACAAATTGTTAATCGCCACAAGCCACGGACTTTTTCAATTATGGAATGATGAAATTACACAAGTTTCCCTCCCGTGGAATTACGACTTTACAGGAGTTGGGGTTACCCAAAAAGGAGAAATTTGGTTGGCTTCTTCCGAAAATGGAGTCTGTTATTACGAAAAAAACAATCAATTCGAGATCAACCAAAAAAACTCGGCTTTGCTCAATAATTTCAGCACTAGTTTAATGGTGGATAACCAAGGTACTGCTTGGGTCACCTCAAATTCTGCTTTGTCGGAAATAACGAAAGACAAGGCAGTGGAAAACTATTCTGTGGAGAATGGGTTTGAATCCATAGCTCAAGTTGTTTTTCAGGATAATGAGGGAAATATTTGGATAGGAACGAACGGAAAAGGTCTCATGAAATTTGCGAATAAAGAGTTTAAGTTTCTTACCAAACAAAAAGACTTGCCAAGTGACCTGGTTATTTCTATTTGCGAGGACAACCAAGGAAGTATTTGGCTGGGTTCTTTGGGAGAAGGCGTGAGCAGAATTAAAGAAAACCGAATAGAATCCTTTAATGCCCGAAAAACCAATTTCCCGAATAATAATTGTTGGGTAATTCATAGAGACTTAACGAATTACATGTGGTTTGGTACTTCCCAGGGATTAGCCCTGTTGAGCGGAAAAACTTTCAAAACCTTCACAGAAAAAGACGGGTTGCCAGCCAATAAAATTCAATCAATTTTCCAAGAGGTTCCGGGAGTGATGTGGATAGGAACTAAAGATGGTGTGGCCTATTACAAAGACAATAAGTTTTATACCTTGGAGGAGTATCCTTATCGAAATACCCGCTCCATTAGCTCCACCCAAGATGGAATTTACTGGTTTGGAACCAGCGATGGATTGGTCAGGTACGATGGCTTTGAAACCTTACTTTTGGACGATTCGCTGCTACTTGGAAACACGATTTACGCCATAGAATCTCTTGGAAACAAGCTTTGGATTGGAAGCGATAAGGGATTGGTTTATTTTGACGGGAAACATTTTGAACGAATAGAAATAGTACCAGGCCTGAAAATGGCCGCCATTAATTTTTTAAAAATTGACAAAGAATCTCGGTTGTGGATAGGAACCAACAACGGCATTTATTCGCTCAATGCCTCTTCTTTTTTAAGGGGAGAAAAAGAATTGGCTTCCTACACCATAAATAATGGGCTTATCGGGATGGAAACAAACCTCAATGCGGTTTTTCAAGATTCCAAAGGCAACATTTGGATGGGAACCAGCGAAGGAATCAACGTGTATAAGGAGTTTAAAACAAAGAACAACGTAAAAACTATTCCCTCTGTTCACTTGACCAGTGTAAAATTACTTTTTGGAGAAAAAGAATGGCTCTCTACCTTCCGAAATAGTAAAAATCTCTCCTTTGGGTACAAAAAGAATACGTTTACTTTTTATTACCACTCCAATTATTTTAAAGATCCAGAACGAATAAAATATTCTTATTATTTAGAAGGGTTTGATGATTCTTGGTCGCCTATGGAATCGGCCAATTTCTCGCGGTATCCTAGTCTGCCTCATGGCAGTTACACGTTCAAAGTAAAGTCTACGTTGGACGGAATTACATGGAGCAATATAGATGAGGTAAGCTTTACAATAACAGCTCCTTTTTGGCTAACATGGTGGTTCCGAATTACCACACTCCTGTTGTTTGTTTTGATCGTGTATTTCTTTCTCCGAAGACGCAGACAAGCACTACGAAAGGAGAGAGAAGTAGAGTTGTTGAATTACAAAAATAAGCTGATAAAATTGGAGCAACAATCCCTGAATGCGAGTATGAACAGGCACTTTATTTTTAATTCTCTAAATTCAATTCAGTTTTACATCAACAAGGAAGATCAACTATCAGCGAATAGGTATTTATCCAATTTTTCTAAGCTGATTAGAAAAAATTTGGACAGTTCTTCAGCCGAAGATAATTTAATTCCATTGTCAGAAGAAATAGAGAGATTAACCCTGTATTTGTCCTTAGAAAATATGCGTTTTAAGGAGAAATTCACCTACCATATTCACATCGATGAACAGGTAGAAACAGAGCTAACAAAAGTGCCTGCCATGTTTATGCAACCATTTATTGAGAATAGCATTTGGCACGGAGTGTTGCCAATGGAAGAACCAGGAGAAATCTCCATCAATATTTTCAAGAAAGGAACAAAAACAATTTTCGAAATCACCGACAATGGCATAGGTATCTCTACCAGTTTGAAAAACAAATCACAGGAGCAAAATGAACACTCCTCTAAGGGGATGAAAATAGCAGCGAATAGAATAGAATTACTTCAAAAAGTAATTGAAAGAGAAATTACCATCACGGGTCCGTTTGATGTTCTGGAAGAGGGAAAAGTGATGGGAACCAAAGTTGTGATTGTTTTTGGTTAAAAATTCGCTAAAAGGTTTAAAAAAAAGTACCAAAACTTTCTTGTACAAGAAAAAAGTAGCATCTTTATAATTCCAAAGAAAAAAGGCGTAAATGTACGCCTTTACGATAATGAATTTGCAACAAAACTATGGACAAATTTTCTTTTCTAAGTAACGGGGATGTAAACGCATTCGAAGACCTTTACAAGAAATACAAACAAGATCCTTCATCAATAGAAACAGGTTGGGCCCGTTTTTTCGAAGGATTCGAATTCCAAAAGGCCAATTACGAAGATTCCGAGGGCGGAAACCCGGTTGTCACAAGTAAGGAGTTTAAAGTAATGAACCTCATCGAAGACTACCGCCAGAGAGGGCACCTGTTCACCAAAACAAATCCAGTTAGAGAGAGAAGGAAATACTCTCCTTCGCTCGAAATAGAGAATTACGGATTGTCAAAAGAAGATTTGAACGAGGTTTTTCAGGCAGGAGAGCAAATCGGAATTGGAGCGGCATCTCTTGCAACAATTATAGACCATTTAGAACAAACATATTGTCAGTCTATCGGGATTGAATACATGTACATTCGTTCACAAAAAAGATTGACTTGGCTAAGAGATAAAATTGAAATTACAAATAGGCCAAAGTTCTCGAAAGATGACAAAAAACACATTCTTCACAAGTTAAATCAATCAACAGAGTTTGAAAACTTCCTTCAAAAGAAGTTTGTTGGTCAAAAAAGATTCTCGATTGAAGGGGGAGAGTCCTTGATCCCTGCCTTAGATGCGCTTATTGAAAAAGGAGCGGAAATGGGAATCAAAGAGTTTGTAATGGGAATGGCCCACAGAGGAAGACTCAACGTGTTGGCAAATATTTTCAACAAACCAATGGAGGAAATTTTCAGTGAGTTTGAAGGGAAAGACTACGAAGATGAAAACTTCAGTGGAGACGTGAAGTACCACTTGGGTTGGTCGTGTGATATTCAAACAGACAATGGAAATGATGTACACCTTACTTTGTCACCAAATCCTTCTCATTTGGAGGCAGTAGCCCCTGTTGTGCAAGGAATTACTAGAGGAAAAATTGATAAGTACTTGAAAGACGAAGGGAAGATAATCCCTATCGTAATTCATGGAGACGCTGCAATTGCAGGACAAGGAATTGTGTATGAAGTTCTTCAGATGGCACAATTGGATGGATACAGAACAGGAGGTTCGGTTCATATTGTCATTAACAATCAGGTCGGGTTTACCACCAATTACTTGGATGCACGATCGAGTACTTATTGTACCGATATCGCAAAAACGACCTTGGCTCCTGTGTTTCATGTAAATGGAGATGATGTGGAGGCTGTAGTTCAAGCAATGACAATAGCTCTGGAATATCGCCAGACATTCAAGAAAGATGTTTTTATAGATTTGTTGTGTTACCGAAAGTATGGACACAACGAAGGAGATGAGCCGAAATTTACTCAACCAAAACTATACAAAGCAATAGCCAAGCATCCTAATCCAAGAGAAATATATTTAGACAAATTGATTTCCGACAAAGTCATTACTGAAGAGGAAGGAGAGGAGCTTAAAAATAAATTCCATGAAGTATTGGAAGACGATTTTGGAGCTTCCAAACAAATAAAAAAGGCTACCGTAAAGCATTTCTTGAATAGAACTTGGGAAGGATTTAAATATGCGAAAGGAGATCAGTTATTTGAGCCAATAGACACGAAAGTTGCGAGGAAAAAACTTCTCGAACTTGGCGACAAAATCACAGCTTTGCCTGAAGGAAAGAAGTACTTCAGAAAAATTGTGAAACTGATGAAAGACCGAAAAGAAATGATTCATTCTGATAGTTTGGATTGGGGAAGTGCGGAGATGTTGGCCTATGCAACCTTGCTAGACGAAGGACACGCGGTAAGAATATCGGGTCAAGATGTGGAAAGAGGAACGTTCTCTCACCGACACGCGGTTGTAATTACAGAGGATGCAGAGGAAGAAGTGATTACATTGAATCATCTTAACGACAAACAAGCCGAATTTTCAATTTACAACTCATTACTTTCTGAGTATGGAGTGCTTGGATTTGAATACGGATATTCTTTTGCAGTCCCTACAGGTCTTACTATTTGGGAAGCTCAATTTGGAGATTTCTTCAATGGAGCGCAAATAATGATTGATCAATTCATTGTGGCGGCAGAAGAAAAATGGGGAGTGAGCAATGGTCTAGTTATGTTGCTACCGCATGGATACGAAGATATGGGGAGTGAACATTCTAGTGGAAGAATCGAAAGGTTTCTTCAGCAATGTGCTGACAACAATATTCAAATAGCAAATTGTACCACACCAGCAAACCATTATCACCTTTTAAGAAGGCAGATAAAACGTAATTTCAGAAAACCACTTATCGTATTTACTCCAAAGAAACTATTGAGATACCCAAAAGCGGTTTCCAATCTGGATGAATTGGCATCAGGTAGTTTTCAAGAGGTAATAGATTATCCGCATGGAGATGTGAAGAAAACCAAAACGGTAGCCTTCTGTTCTGGAAAAATCTACTACGATGTATTGGAGCAAATGGAAGAGCAAGGAAAAGGAGAGCACGTGGCTTTGGTAAGATTGGAGCAGCTGTATCCGTTCCCAGAGAAACAAATCTTGGAGATTATAGCCAAATACGGAAAAGATAAGAAATTTATATGGCTGCAAGAAGAACCAGAAAACATGGGTGCATGGTCATTTATTATGAAAAAAACTAGAAATTTTGAAGTTCGATTTGATGTAATTTCAAGAGCTGAGTCTGGTTCGCCAGCAAGTGGTTCTCCAATTGCGTCCAAATTGAGACATCAAAACTTGATCAACGAATTGTTGACGATGAAATAAGAGTGGTATCTCTAAGTAGGTTTCAGAGAATAAAGTAAAGTTCCTGAAAAATAGATGCCAAATTGTACTGATAAACTCAGTATGACAAACAAAAAAAAGAGAGAAGAAAAGATAAAGTTCCAAAAACAGAAGTATATGTTAGAAATGAAAGTGCCATCACCTGGCGAATCCATCTCGGAAGTTGAAAAAATTGTGGGTAAAAATGGAATAGATGTTGTCTACGATGGTGTTGGTTTGAAAACATTTGAAGGGTCAATAGAGGTTTTAAAAATTAGAGGAATGATGGTCGCTTTTGGAAATGCTTCTGGTTATGTCGACACTATCGATGTAAAAAAA
>JALRIS010000025.1 GCA_023255335.1 Flavobacteriales bacterium
CTCATTGGTAACCTCAAAGGAGGACTGACTTTTTTTACAGAAGGAATTGGAACATTGTCCCTAGGCGAAGAAAAAGTTGACATTGATTTTCACTTGTATCCTAACCCTGCCGACCAACTTGTGACTTTGCAAACAAACGAACTAGAAAATCCAAGTAGAATTGTAGTTTCTGATATGGTTGGGAAAATTGTCCAAGATATCGTATCGGACTCCTATTCCACTTCGCTTGATGTTTCAAATTTCAAAAAAGGAGTGTATTTCGTTACTGTTATTTCACAAAAAGGAAAGAAAACTCGTAAATTGGTCGTGCAATAAAAAACCTTTTACTCTGAAACTTCAACCACTCAACTATTACAAAGAAGGAATTGACCAAGGTAACACGATTGTCCTGAGCCAAGCTATCACATTGATAGAGAGTAGCAAGGAGGAACATCAAAACCTAGGACAACAAATCATCAATGAATGTTTGCCAAAGAGTGGTCAATCTATTCGTATTGGGATTACTGGGGTTCCGGGTGTTGGAAAGAGCACATTCATTGAAGCTTTTGGGACTTACCTCACTTCTCTTGGAAAAAAAGTAGCCGTATTAGCCATCGATCCTACCTCGCAACAATCTCGAGGAAGCATCCTAGGAGACAAGACAAGAATGGATAAGTTAGCGGTAAATAACCAAGCGTATATTCGCCCATCTGCCTCAGGCAAAACTTTGGGTGGCGTGGGACAAAAGACTCAAGAAACTATTATTTTGTGTGAAGCTGCTGGATTTGATATTATTCTGGTAGAGACTGTGGGGGTTGGCCAATCGGAAACAGAAGTATACTCCATGACAGACTTTTTCTTGCTCTTGATGATTGCTGGAGCAGGCGATGAATTGCAAGGAATAAAAAGAGGAATCATGGAAATGGCGGATGCCATTCTTATCAACAAAGCGGAAGGAGATAATTTGGTGAAAGCCAAACAAGCCAAAAGAGAGTATGCAAATGCGCTTCATTTATTTCCTGCCAAAGAAAGCGACTGGATTCCGAAAGTTGAACTATGTTCTGCTCTAGAAGAAACTGGGATAACAGAAGCTTGGGATATTATTGAGTCTTACGTAATTAAAACCAAAACTACCGGTTATTTTGACCTTAACAGGAAGAGACAAACCAAGGATTGGTTTTATAAATTCCTTCATCACCAGAT
Source organism: Flavobacteriales bacterium (assembly GCA_023255335.1). Lineage (GTDB taxonomy): Bacteria > Bacteroidota > Bacteroidia > Flavobacteriales_D > CAJJDF01 > CAJJDF01. The sequence continues at coordinate 1,183 of JALRIS010000025.1, forward strand.
TCTTACCTCTTTTTACCAAGGAAAAGAAACAAGTAATAAATTGAAAGAGTTAGAGGAATTAGTTCTGAATGGGGAAATATCACCCTTTGAAGCAAGTAGAATAATGCTTACTCAACCCTCTTAACGAAAGGATTTTCTCCCTACTTTAATTGTGTAAAATACAGAAAGAGAAATAAACCAAAGAAAAATAGCATTCTCTGGATACTCGTATTTATCGGTAAGTAAAGCTATGAGGCTTTCGACAGAATAGCCTGAAATAAAAAACAAACAAACGAAAGACAGCCAACCGCAGCAAAGGAGATAAAAAGTAAGTCGTAGGTACTTTTCGCTGGGATAAAAGAACAACATGGCAATTCCACCGAAGCCCGCTATTCCTAGTACTGAAATCAATAAAAACAGGGTCGCTATCCATGTATCCACCCATAATACTGATACACTGAGATAGACACCCAATACAGCAAAAGCAAATAAATACTCGCCAATAATTGCAATCGAACTAATGGCAATATAGTCTAGAGCTTTTTTCAAACTTAAAAAGTTCGTTTGCCAATCGTCTCTGTAAAGTGAATTAAGTCCTCTGAATTAGGAATTTTTTTAAGTTCATCTATAGCTTTGTTCAGGAAGGAAACCTGAAGATTCTCCGCTAATTGCAAACCACCTTTTTTTTCCAAAAACGATTCAATTTCTTGGATATTGGACTCGAAATTTTCCTTGTCCTTTATCAATCCCAACATATGCTCTGCTTCACGCTCATCAGCTTCTTCGAGTGCCAATGCCATTGGGATGTTCACTTTTCCTTCCTTAATATCCTTGTATCGTTCTTTTCCGTTCTCGACATAATCGATAATGTCATCTTTTATCTGATAAGAAACTCCCAAATACTCCGCATAGTCATTCCAAACAGATTCTTCATTTTGCACCAATCCAGCCGAATAAGCTCCAGCCAAACAGCTTGCTTTCAGCAGACTTCCCGTCTTGAGTGCGGCAATTTTTGTGAGTTGAGAAACTGGAAACTCATTTTCTTTGGTGGCATTTAACTGAATCAACTCCCCTTTAGAAAGCGACACCAAAGTGGTTGAAATAATCTCTAATAATTTGAATTCCTGTTGCTTGGTACACACTTCAATCATTTTGGACAATAAATAATCACCCATCAATACGGTGGCTTTGTTTCCAAAAACCACATTAG
>JALRIS010000117.1 GCA_023255335.1 Flavobacteriales bacterium
ATTGTGAGAGTTAAACTCTTGTGAAAAGGATTGAAATCTATCGTAATTTAAATCACTAATTGCAGCACTTACTTTCATTAACTCACCAATCTTTTTGGAGGAAAAAGTTTTTAATTTTTTCATTATTCTTTCCGTTTTATCAGGAAAGGAAATCTGACTGTGTTCGGATAGAATAGTTTGCTCGTCAAAATTCATTGACTTTGCCGGTGATAAAATAAATTTCATAGCGCTAATTTGATTGAATCAAAAGTACAAAAAAACTAACGCTTTGTAAAGAAGGTTTTTACTCTGGAGGATTGTAATTATCGTCTTGGTTGGATTTTTCGTTTTTCATGAGAGAATCAGATTCAAATATCCATTTCCCATTGGTCAGTACAAACTTATCGAAACTCAAATCGGGGTAATAGTACTGATAAAATCCGGTCATTTGGGGAGTTGAGGGCGATAAATGCGAGAACACTATTTCTTCCGTTTTTTTTGTTTTGTAATATTTCACACTCACAATTGCCTCGTCTGAATAGGTAAGGATAACTCTTTTTTTTGTTTTTCGCTCCGAGGGATACTCAAACAAATTGAAACCAAATTTTGCTCCTCTTCGTGAAAGACTCATCGTTTCCATCACTTTTTGGGTAGTTATTCCATCCTTTCCGTTCCATCCCAACAAGGTATATCGTCCTTTTTTTGTTACTATAATTTTATAATAGAGCGCACCATACCAGTTGGTGTGCGTGAGAGATTTGCTTTCGGCCCTTTCAATGATTCGGTGGTTATCTCGCAACTTAATTATGGTCCCATTTTTCTTCAAAATGTAACAGTAAAAGGAATGTACACCACTTTGAGATTCAACATTCCAGTTAAACAGCCTAAACTCTCCATCTGGTGAAACGAGCTTCGACATTTTTACCAAATTCTTGAAAGGGTAACTAAATGATTCTTTCAACTCTAGTGTTTTTTCTAGTTGCTCGATAAACTCCTGGTTGTACCTCTGAAATTCGCTGTCGAGAGTACTACTCCTTAACAAATCAAACAAAGAATCCAGAATAATTTCATGATTCTTAATCTCCACAGAAAATTCTCCCTTATTCATCGAAAAAGAAAGGGTAGAATATACACAAATTAAAAAAACTAATAAAAATCTCATACTATGGATAACGGTTAGGAAGTAATATTATTTAACACTTTTCAAAAACAAAGCCAATTAACCTCTCATTTGAGTTTTATCAAATACTTTGGAAGGATACATTTCCTCATAAGTTTTGATAATGTTGCTCTCTACTCTGTGGTTAATGTGAGAGCGGGTAAGTTGATCTTTGTCTGTAAGTCCTGCTGCCAGAACAATTTCTTTAAAGCTATCGATCGTTTTTTTATGAAAACTAGCTACTCGTTGCTTTTTATCAGTCACATCCAATCCTTTAATCAATGATTTTTTTTGGGTGGCGATTCCTACGGGACACGTATTTGAATTACATTGTAACGCTTGAATACATCCTAGAGCCATCATCATTCCTCTTGCACTTTGGCAGAAGTCTGCTCCCATAGCAAGCGCACGAACAATATGAAAACCAGAAACGATTTTTCCTGAAGCTGACAGCTTTATTTTATTTCTTAATTCATAGTTGACTAGCGTATCATGTACAAAAGCCAACCCATCCAGAAAAGGAGTACCCACCGAATCGGCAAACTCAACTGGTGCAGCTCCCGTACCACCTTCTCCTCCATCTACAGCTATATAGTCTGGAGTAATTCCTGTATTTACAATGGCTTCGCACAGCTCTTCAAATTCTTTTTTTACCCCAATGCACAGTTTAAACCCCACGGGCTTTCCGCCTGATAATTCTCTTAACTCACGGACAAAGTTCATGAATTCAATAGGATTGCTGAAAGCGGAGTGTCCCGGAGGTGACAAAACAGCTACGCCAGGTTCTACCCCTCTAATTTTGGCAATTTCTTGGGTATTTTTTACGGCAGGTAATATTCCACCATGGCCAGGCTTGGCTCCTTGAGACAATTTAATTTCAATCATTTTGATTGAGTCTTGGGTGGCGGTCTTTTGAAAATTTTCTTTCGAAAATGTACCATCTAAGTTTCTACAACCAAAATATCCTGTACCTATCTGCCAAATTAAATCTCCACCGTACTTCAAATGATAATGACTAACCCCTCCCTCACCTGTATTGTGAGCAAAACTACCAAGTTTGGCTCCTCCATTTAGTGCTTCTACGGCTCGATCGCTGAGTGAACCAAAACTCATGGCAGATATATTGTAAATACTAGCCGAATGGGGTTTTGCGCAATTTTCTTCACCTATTAGTACCCTTGAATCTATAGCGTAGTCGTGGTGAGATTTTGCGTACATCGAGTGATTTATCCATTCGTACCCATCTTTG
>JALRIS010000129.1 GCA_023255335.1 Flavobacteriales bacterium
TTTTTTTAATACTCATCCTCATTAAAGAAGAAATCATCTTTAGTAGGATAATCCGGCCAAATATCTTCGATAGACTCGTAGATTTCTCCCTCCTCTTCAATGCTTTGAAGGTTTTCAACTACCTCTAGTGGAGCAGCTCTACGCATCGAGTAATCGATCAACTCCTCTTTAGTAGCTGGCCATGGCGCATCTTCTAAATATGATGCTAGTTCTAACGTCCAATACATAATTTTCTGTTTTTAAAATTTCTAATATTACGCAAAAGTAATTTTTTTGTTGTCAAAAGCAACTATTAATAGAATTAATTTAATAATAAATGATAATTTTGTAAAAAAATACCCACATGAACATATTAATCTTAGGATCAGGAGGAAGAGAACACGCTCTTTCTTGGAAAGTTGCACAAAGTCCGTTGTTGTCGAATTTATACGTGGCACCCGGAAATGCAGGTACTGCGCACGTTGGTACCAATATAGATCTTTCAGTTTCAGATTTCGAGGGGATTGCAAATTTCTGTACAGAGAATAAGGTAGATATTGTAGTAGTTGGTCCTGAGGTTCCTCTGGTAGAGGGGATTCATGACTTTTTTGATGAAAACGAAAAGACCAAAAATATTCATGTAATTGGTCCAAAAAAAATGGGAGCGCAATTAGAAGGCAGCAAAAAATTCTCCAAAGAATTTATGCAAAGACATGAAATTCCAACTGCCAAGTACCAAGCTTTTACTCCTCAAACGCTTTCTCAAGGTCTAGAATTTTTGGAGACCTTGTCGCCTCCATTTGTTCTCAAGGCAGATGGACTTGCAGCTGGCAAGGGAGTTGTTATTCCCACTAACCTCGAAGAGGCAAAAAGTGAATTAACCGAAATGTTGGCCAATTCTAAATTTGGAGCAGCAAGCCAAGAGGTAGTTATTGAAGAGTTTTTGGATGGAATAGAATTGTCAGTCTTTATTTTGACGGACGGGAAAAGTTACAAAGTATTGCCAACGGCAAAAGATTACAAGCGAATTGGAGAGGGTGACAAAGGACTGAATACCGGTGGAATGGGAGCTGTGTCACCAGTACCATTTGCAGATACTGCCTTTTTGCAAAAAGTAGAAGAAAGAATTATTGCTCCATCTATAGAAGGATTAAGAAAAGACAACATAGAGTTTGTTGGATTTTTATTCATAGGCCTCATGAAAGTAGGGAACGATCCATACGTAATTGAATACAACGTGAGAATGGGAGATCCAGAGACAGAAGTAGTCATCCCCAGAATTGACTCTGACTTGGTAGAGGTGTTTCAGGCTGTAGGGAACAAATCACTCGACACGATCGACCTCAAAGTTTCGGACAAATCCGTGTGTACGGTTATGGCAGTTTCGGGAGGATACCCCGAAAGCTATGAAAAATCCAAAGAAATCATTGGATTAGAAACCATTACCGATAGTATTCCGTTTCACGCAGGTACCACAAGTAAAGATGGAAATATCGTGACTAATGGAGGAAGAGTTATTGCAATGAGCTCATTTGGAGCCACAAAAAAAGAAGCGCTTGAAAAATCATACGCTTCTTTGACAAAAATTAAGTTTGATAAGATGTATTATCGAACCGACATTGGATTCGATTTGGAGTAAAAATTACTTCAATTGGTTGGGATCTGCGTCAGCTTGCTTGTTGTATTTTTGCTGACATTTTAGCCAGTATACTAGTCCAAAAAAAATCACTGACCAAAAAACAATCCAAGGACCGTTTTCGGCAACCTTCAAGATTCCAAAAGTAGCTTGGAACAATCTTTCTAATAAGTCTACTAACCAATTCATATGCGCAATTTTTCTTTGTTGTTCACAAATATAAATAACTTTACCTGATTACTTCAAACAACTCTAGGCATTTTTTATTTTTATCATGATTACATCTCTTTTCAAAAACACGCTTCTTAGTTATTTGATTATCATTCTTACAGCAATTGGGCTATGGGGTTTCGCCTTTTTTACAACCCACCCAAGTGCAATAGTTTCAATCGACTTTGCCAATGAATCCTATCACTTGTCAAAAAAAGCGGCCATCATTATCTCCTTTTTTGCGACACTTATTAGTGCTTTTTTCCTGAATTATAGAGTCAATAAATTTCTATTTAGTTACGAGCCAAACAACCTGTTTTTGTGGTTTTATCTGCTGTTTTTTTCAGTAGAATTATCAAACTCAAGTTTCTTGGTGTACGATGTGGTTTCTTTTTTGCTTATAATTTTTGTTTATTATTTGTTGTCGTTTATCAGCAGCAAAGAGAGCAAAAATCACGTATTTAATTCTGCCTTTATTATTGGAGTCTTATGTTTTCACAATGTATTCTTTGCGTTGTTTTTGCTTTTGCTGATTCATAACTTGAGCACCACCAGAAGAGTAGGGATTTCTGAATTAATGCTGATTTTGACGGGGTTTGCTATCCCAATTTTATTAGTGTTTTCTTTGTCTATTCTTACAGATAATGACAAGCTTATTGGAACTTTATGGGATGTTCAGTTTACCTCTCCCGATATTTCTTGGAAGTTTGCCGTTTTTATAATAGCAGCATTTTTATTTGCATTAATCGGGTTTCAATTAGCCTCCAACAAACGTTCAGGAACCGACATTAGCGTGCTGTTATTGGTAAACAATCTCTTTGTATATTTATTGATTTCCTTGGCAGTAAGTGTGTTTAGTATTTTTTTGCAGCCTCAGCATTACATTCTCTTCTTATTTACTCTCCCTCTCTCAATTTTTCTTAGTTTTTTCTTCTCAGAATCTACCTCAAAATGGAAAGAACTTGCTTTTGTAGCGGTAATTGCACTCACCTTTCTACTCAGATAAAAAGAACTCATTTCTTTGTCTCCAATCAAGACTTGTTTGCTACAATTTTTTATTACTTTTGTAAATAAATTAACTAAAAGTAGCAAGCTATGAAGTTCGGTGTTATCACTTTTCCAGGGTCCAATTGTGACGAAGACATGATTTATGTTTTACAAAACATTATGAAACAAGAAGTGGTAAACTTGTGGCACAAAGACACCGATTTACAAAATGTAGATGTTGTAGTAGTTCCGGGTGGGTTTTCTTACGGAGATTATTTGCGTTCAGGAGCAATCGCCAGATTTTCTCCCATTATGGAGAAAGTAATCGAGCATTGCAACAACGGAGGCTACGCCATTGGAGTTTGTAACGGATTTCAAATTCTTTGCGAATCTGGATTGTTGCCAGGAGCCTTACTGCACAACGACTCACAAAGATTTATTTGCAAAAATGTGCACATTGCACCCCAAACGAATAATACCGCCATTACGGCTAACCTGACAAAAGGAAAAGGATACAAAATACCTATCGCTCATGGTGAAGGAAGATACTTTGCCTCAGAGGAAACAATAAAAGAATTGAATGAAAACGACCAAGTGTTATTCCGCTATTGTGACGAAGAAGGTGTTGTGGATTCGGCAAACAATCCAAATGGATCTGTCGAAAACATTGCTGGGGTTACGAACAAACAAAGAACCGTATTTGGCATGATGCCACACCCAGAAAGAGCTGCTGATGACGAGCTTGGAAACACTGACGGACGACTATTCTTTGAATCTATGATCAAAGAAATAGAGGGAAATTTGGTGTAATTATCCTTCTGGCTTATTGAAGAAAGTTTTCAATCGACAAGAAAGTACTATTGATTGGGAATTACCGGTAAAAATTCATTTCGTCCACGTATGTAGCTACTTTCTCAGTGAGTAAATAGCGAATGCTTTTCCCTTCTTTAATTCTTTTTCGGATGTAGCTAGCAGATATTTTCATCACCGGGATGTCTCCAAGTAGATGGACGTTGGTATGAGTAAGGATACGCTTGTCTGCTTGTAAGTGGTCATTTATTCCAAGTCTGGGATACACCACGATAGAGTGATTGCTAAGAATTGTTTCGTAATTTTTCCATTTATGAAAAGACTTGATGTTGTCCTCTCCCATAATGAGCGAAAACTCGTACTTGGGATATTTATCCATCAAATAAGCCAAAGTATCAGAAGTATAAGAGGGCTTTGGCATAGTAAATTCAATATCGCAAGATTTTAGCCTGTCTTCTTCTTCAATTGCTTCGTTTACCAAAGCTAGTCTGTGGTAATCTTCTAGGAGAGATTTTTTTTCCTTAAACGGATTTTGAGGGGAAACAACAAACCAGACTTCATCTACCAACTCCGATTCAGCGATATGACTTGCAATGACCAAATGCCCGATGTGAATGGGGTTAAACGAGCCAAAAAATAATCCTACTTTTTTCATATTCATAGTGTGCGTAGTTAAAAGAGTAACAACCAAAAAAAGGTGGGTAGATGAAGTTTATTTTTCTAAGAAATCACTCACCACCTTGCGCGCTTCCTTCTTTGCAACTTCCAATGTATCGTTGATTAAAATATAGTCGAATTCTTTGGCTGATTTCATTTCAATCTCAGCTTTTCCAACTCTCTTGATGATTGTTTCGGGCGTTTCACTTCCTCTTCCAATTAATCTGTTTTCCAATTCTTGAATAGAAGGGGGTTGGACAAAAATTGAGAGCGCTTTATCCGCAAAAATTGATTTTAATTTTATACCACCAATAACATCCACATCAAAAATCACGTGCTTTCCTTCTTTCCAAATGTTTTCTATCTCCGATTTCAGTGTGCCATAATAATTGTCCGTGTATACTTCTTCCCATTCAATAAATTTACCTGATTGAATGTTGTTTTTAAAATCGCTTACTGACAAAAAATAGTAATCGTGTCCATCCACTTCATACTCCCTTTTGGGACGACTAGTGGCCGATATAGAAAACTTCAGGTTTTTTACTTTTTCGAGTAAATACCGAACGATAGTAGTTTTCCCCGCTCCCGATGGAGCTGAGAATATGATGCATTTTCCTTCAAATTCCATGAACAAAAGTAATAAAAAAATAGCCTTGTTGTGATAGGTTCAGCCCTTTTAACTTCCTACGGCATTTTTTGCCTTTTCTTCCCCAATTTTCATTCTTTATTTCCCCCGACAAGAGAAAGATTTTTTTATGAAGAGTGGAGTTCCAAGTTAAAACGACCCAATGACGTGGTAAGAGAAATCAGAGTTCTTAACAAAGAAAAAACCCTAGCAGAAATATAAAAAAACTTGCTAGGGGTAGAAATGAGTACTTTTCGAATAAAAGTAACGCTAGTAAACCGTGAGATTCACTTTGTTGTTTTCGATAATTTTTCTCAAATTTATTAAGGCATAACGCATTCTTCCCAGAGCAGTGTTGATACTGATGTCTTTCGCTTCTGCGATGTCTTTAAAGCTCATTTCCTTAAAGTGCCTTAGGTAAATTATTTCTTTTTGCTCGGCAGGAAGGTAATCGATTACTTTCCTAACATCTTTGTGTATTTGCTCCTCAATTATTTCATCTTCAACACTTGCTTCTTGCATATCAAGAATGGAAAAAATATCAAAATCATCGTCTTCATTTTTTGAAGGATTTTGGCTAATTGTGGGCATTTTTTTCACCTTTCTGAAGTGATCAATAGCTAAATTATGCGCAATACGCATTGCCCAAGGCAGAAACTTACCTTCTTCGTTGTACTTTCCTTTTTGTAATGTGTTGATGATTTTAAAAAACGCATCTTGAAAAATATCTTCTGCAATTTTTCTGTTTTTAACCAATGAGATTAAATAACTAAAGATTCGGTCTTTGTATCTCGAAAGTAGGATTTCAAACGCCAAATCCTTTCCTTCTAAATAACTTCTAATGAGCTCTTGATCAGAGCTTTTTCTGTTAATTTCCATAATACTACTTGTTTTATTACTTGGGTTAATAATGTGTGTTTAAGTAGTCTTCTGGTATAGGCGTAAAAATTTGGTTTGTATTATGTTGAACGTAAATATATAGAAAAGGTTTCCAATCTTCCAAATAAAAAGAGCGTCAGAATTTGGTATTAAGAAAAAAATAACAAGATAATTATACAGATTAAAAAGAACAAAATGGATGATGCTAAGAGAGGAACATGGGTTAATATAAAAGGTCAATGACTTTTTTTTCCGTGTACTTATCCTTAATTTTAGAGAGAATTTATAACGAACAAAAACAGTTAAAATGTCAAAAGGATTTTACAACGTACCGTTTCAAGGAAACGAAGAAGTGTTGAGCTATGAGCCAGGTTCTCCAGAAAGAGAAGAGCTTCTAGCAACATACAAAGAAATGTATAACAGTAAGGTGGATGTTCCGCTTTATATCGGTGGAAAAGAAATTCACACAGAAAAGAAATTTACGATGTCGCCTCCTCATGACCACAAACATAGTTTAGGGACGTATAGCTACGGAACAAAAAAACATGTAGAAGAGGCAATTGAAGCAGCGTTGAAAGCGAAGAAAGAGTGGGAAAACATGTCTTGGCATAGTAGAGCTTCAATTTTTCTTAAGGCTGCTGATCTATTGGCTGGACCTTACAGAGCAAAAATGAATGCGGCAACCATGTTGGCTCAGTCAAAAAACTGCTATCAGGCAGAGATTGATTCGGCATGCGAAATGATTGATTTCTTTAGAATGAATGTTGCTTACATGCAAGAAATCATGGAAGTACAACCAGACTCGAACCCAGGACTTTGGAATAGACTAGAATATAGACCGTTGGAAGGCTTTGTATTTGCAATTACTCCCTTTAACTTTACTGCCATTGCTGCCAATCTGTGTGCAGCTCCAGCCATGTTAGGAAACGTAGTGGTATGGAAACCTGCAGAGTCTCAAATTTATTCGGCTCAGGTAATTATGGAGCTTTTCAAAGAAGCCGGATTGCCAGATGGTGTAATCAATATGGTGCTAGTAGATGGACCAGAGGCTGGAGAAGTAGTGTTTAATCACAAAGATTTTGCTGGACTTCACTTTACTGGATCCACTGGGGTATTCAGACACTTGTGGAAGACCATAGGAGACAATATTTCTTCCTACAAAACCTATCCAAAAATAGTGGGAGAGACAGGAGGAAAGGATTTTATAGTTGCCCACAAATCTGCTCATGCTAAGCAAGTAGCGACAGGAATTTCTCGGGGTGCTTTTGAGTTTCAAGGACAAAAATGCTCGGCAGCCTCAAGAGCTTACCTTCCATCAAATATCGCAGAGGAAGTTATTGACTACGTGAAACAAGATGTAGCAACAATGAAAATAGGTTCTCCAGAGGATTTTGGAAACTTTATTACAGCGGTAATTGACGAAAATGCCTTTGATAAAATTGCAGGATATATCGATTATATAAAACAACAAGACGATGCAGAAATCGTAGCTGGTGGAAATTACGATAAATCAAAAGGTTATTTTATCGAACCTACCGTTGTGGTGACAAAGAATTCTAAATTTAGAACAATGTGCGAAGAAATTTTTGGACCTGTCATTACCATATATGTATACGATGAAAATAAATTTGAAGAAACACTAGAGCTGGTAGATGCTACCTCCGAGTACGCCTTGACGGGCTCTATTTTCTCTCAAGATAGATATATGATTGAATTAGCGGCAGAAAAATTGAAAAATGCGGCAGGGAACTTTTATATCAATGACAAACCTACGGGAGCCGTGGTGGGTCAGCAGCCATTTGGTGGAGCAAGAGGCTCTGGAACCAATGACAAAGCAGGGTCAATCCTGAATATGTTAAGATGGGTTTCTCCAAGAACAATCAAAGAGACTTTTGTGACTCCAACGGATTACAGATATCCATTCTTGGGATAAATTCTTGTTGCTGGTGATTTTTTTTGATCGCAGCGCCAAAAGAGATAAAACAATAGCCAATTGCAAAGGATGTCTATCTTATCCTTTCGAGCAAGGGCAACTAACAATAAATTCAAAAGCTCCTCATGAAGTAATTCAAGAGGAGCTTTTTTTATGTAAGTTTACGGTATGAAAATTTATACAAAAACAGGAGACAAGGGAGAAACATCCCTTTTGGGCGGAGCCAGAGTTCCAAAGTTTCATTTGAGAATAGAAGCCTACGGGACAGTAGATGAGTTAAATTCGCACTTGGGGCTGATTCGGGATCAAGAGATAGGTAAAGAGACCAAAGATTTTTTGATTCAGATTCAAGACAATTTATTTGTGATAGGTTCGCACCTAGCAAAGGAGCCGGGAAAAGATAAGGTAAAATTACCTGCCATTTCGGAGAAAATGATTACCGAGCTCGAGGACAAAATTGACGAAATGAATGATCTTTTACCAGCGATGAAATTTTTTGTACTGCCCGGAGGACACCCAACGGTTTCATACAGCCACATTGCTCGCTGCGTTTGTAGAAGAGCAGAAAGAATTTCGGTTCATTTGTCACTAGAGAGTGAGGTAGACCCAATCATTACAAAGTATCTCAATCGTCTTTCCGATTATTTATTTGTTTTAAGCCGTAAATTTACGAAAGATTTGAATGCCGAAGAAATTCCTTGGATTGCCAAGAAATAAACAAGAATTAACTCCATTTAACAGATTTTATAACCCTTTAACAACTTATTGTTCGAGGGTCATTTTTTTTCTCTTACTTTCGTGTTGAATCCAGTAAATCTCCAAATTCTGAAAAAAAAGAAAAAACAATGATCAGACTGTTTGCTTTTATTTTTGCGCTTTTTTTTGGTTCGGTATTGATGTCTCAGTCAATTTCGGGATTTGTGTTGGATGAGAATAACGCTCCAGTTCCATTCGCCAATATATATATTAAATCCAATGCTTTAGGAACCTCTACAGATGCCAACGGCCGCTATACCTATCAGTTTACAAACCAAGGAATTTATACTATTGTGGTGACAGCTGTGGGTTTTGAAATGCAGGAGTTTTCCGTAACGATTGAGGATAATGGCGAAGTGGTAAAAAATATTTGGCTCAAAACAGATATACAACAATTAAAAGAAGTTCAAATCAAAGGAAAGGGCAGAGACCCTGCCTACGGTATTATCGCGAAAGCAATCGACAACAAGTCAAAATGGAATTCTCAAATTCAAACGAGTAAAACAGAGGTTTACATCAAGGCAAAAGAGGTGATTAGCGAAAAAGAAAAGAAGAAGAGAGAGAAAAAAGAAAGAGCCAGAAAAAGACAAAAAAAAGCCCAAGAAGCTTCCAAAGAAAAAACAGATGAAGAACTTCTGGAGGAAGCACTGAGCAAGGAACGAAGTGAACTTAATAGATTTGCCAATAGTATCAACATGATGGAGGTGAAGCTGGAAAGGCATTATCAGTTTCCTGATAAGGTAAAAGAAATACGAAGCGCCTACAAAGAATATGGTAGTTCATTCGGGTTGTTTTACAAAAATACGATTCAAAGCGAATTCAATTTTTACGACAACCTTATGAATCTTTACAAACTAAACGAAGTGCCGCTTGTGTCTCCATTGAATTCACTTTCGGTGCTGACTTATAAATTTCGGTTGGTAGAGACTTCCTTTGACAACGGTGTAATGATTTGGAAAATAGAGGTAACTCCAAGAAAAAAAGGAAACGCTACTTGGGAAGGGCACATTTGGATACGCGACAACACCTACAATCTCGATAAAGTAGACTTGTTTTTGCACAAAGGAGGATTGCTCAAGTACACAGATTTTAGGGTAAATCAAGATTATTTTTTCAATGAAGATTCGGTGCTTTTGCTCAAGAAGCAAGTATTTGACTACACCGAGAAAAGCGGAAGACAGGAATTTACCGGAAACACCACTGTGGTGTATTCCAATTATGAGCTAGATGTTGAATTTCCAAAAAGATATTTTGGCAACGAAGTGGGAGTAACCACTGCCGAGGCTTATGAGCGAGATTCGAACTACTGGGACAAAATTCGTCCAGAGCCACTTACCCAAGAGGAGCAGCGTTTTCAGTTTGTAAAAGATAGTATTCACGATTACGTAAACTCTCCGGCTTATCTCGATTCGGTTGATTCGGTGTACAACAAAGTCACTTTTTTGGATGTGGTGTGGAATGGAGTAGGATTTAGGAATAGGGCGAAGAAACAATCTTGGAATTTTGGGTCCTTGCCCGAGATGTTACTCAATTTTGACCCTATCAACCCATTTAGGGTAGGCCCTGGCGCTTCTTATTTTAAACGGTTCGAGAACGAACGAACTTTTAATGCTGCTGGAGACATCAGTATGGGGTTGGCAAACAAAGACGTGAAAGGAAACTTTAGGGTAGGTGTGAAATACGATCCTATGCATTTAGGGCGAATTGATATGTTTGTAGGGAAACGATTCGATTTGTTAGTGTTTGACGATGCTTTGTTTAATAAATTTCAACGAAACAATTGGATAGAAACCGGCTATTTGGTCGCCCGAACCTCCCGAGAGCTATTCAATGGATTTTACAGTTCGCTCTATTACAGTTATGACGATCGTACCTCTATTGCGGGTTACACGTTTACTCCAATTTTCGATTCCTTGTTTCCCGGTCAGCCCAATATTGCGGCTAATTTCGCTGGATATAAATCATCAAGAATAGGAATAGGATTTTCCTTTACTCCTTACCAGAAATTCATGATGGAACCAAAACGAAAAGTTGTATTGGGCAGCAAATGGCCCGAGTTTTCTGTGGGATACGAAAAAGGCATGCCTGGTTTGTTTGGAAGTGTGATTAACTATGACTACGTTAATTTTTCAATACTTCATACTTTTAAAGTGCGAACTCTGGGAACCTCTTCCTATCGGTTTGAAGCGGGAAAATTCTTGAATAGAGAAAATTTAAAGCGAGAAGACAACAAGATTTTTGGACAAAGTGATAGGTGGTTTTTTGCTTCGTTTCTTACTTCTATGCAATTGCAGGATACTACACTCAATGTAACAGATAGTTACCTTAAGCTCAATTACATCCATCACTTTAACGGGGCGATTATTAATTTCGTTCCATTGATAAAGCGATTAGGGATTCATACAGTAGCAGGAGCAAGTGGATTAATGGTTCCACAGTATGAATATCGTTACGCAGAGGCATTTGTTGGAATCGAGCGTTCATTTCGAATTTCTCGGACAAGATTCAGATTGGGAGTATACGCAGTAGATGGAGTATCTAATCTCAATAGGATAGATCCCAGAATAAAGTTTGGAATTAATTTTTACAGTTTCAGAAATGACGACTGGGGGTATTAATGAAACTCAAAAAAAACCTAGGTGCGAAGCACCGCAGGCTTTTTTTGCAAGTTGAATTAATCCCGACCCATAAGGATAGAAACTCAATTTTCAAAGTTGCGAAGCACCGCAGGCTTTTTTGTAAGTTGAATCAAAATTCAAGCTATTTCAATACGAATGGCTTTTGTTTTATTATCAATAAAATTAATTTTCGCCTAAAAACCCATGGATTTCATCTACCATACTGCTAGATCCTACCACAAATGGCACTCGTTGATGGAGTTCGGTAGGTTTTAATTCCATGATCCGGTTTTTTCCGTCCGTTGCTTTTCCACCAGCTTGTTCGATCACAAAAGCAAGAGGATTGCATTCATACAGCAATCGTAATTTTCCGTTGGGAGAAGTATCCGTACTAGGATAAACATAGACGCCACCTTTCAATAGGTTTCGGTGAAAATCTGCCACCAACGAACCAATGTATCTCGCTTTATATGGCCTTTTTGTGGCCTTGTCAATCTCTTTGGTGTAATCGATGTAGTTTCTCAGTCCTTGAGAGGTTTTGTTGTAGTTTCCTTCGTTCATCGAGAAGATCTTACCGTTTTTGCTCGTTTCCATATCTGGGTGAGAAAGATAGAAAACACCTAATGACGAATCGTAGGTAAACCCATTAGTTCCATTTCCTGTAGTGTAAATAAGCATGGTAGAAGAACCATACAAAACATATCCAGCCGCCACTTGCTCCGTACCGGGCTGCAAAAAATCTTCCAACACCACTGGCCCACCAGCAGGCGATATTCTGCGGTAAACCGAGAAGATAGTCCCAACCGATACGTTTACATCAATGTTAGACGAGCCATCAAGAGGATCCATGGCAACTACGTAATTTCCTTTCATCGAATCACCCTCAAATGCCACAAAATCATCATCCTCTTCGGAAGCAATTCCACAAATTACTCCTCTGTTTTTTAGTGCTTTAATGAACACATCGTTGGCATATACATCTAATTTTTGTTGTTCTTCTCCTTGAATGTTTTCTGTGCCCACGGCTCCCAAAATATGCTCGGCAAGCCCTGCTTTGTTAATTTCGTGATGAACTATTTTTGAAGCCAATCTAATAGAACTTAAAATACTTGATAATTCTCCTGTGGCATAAGGAAAATCATGCTCTTTTTCGATAATAAATTCTCCTAATGTAATAGACTTCATAGTGCTGATGTGTTAAGTAATGGAACAAAAATACAGTTAATACCCGATTGTAGAAAATATACGCGCTAAGATTTTACTTTGTCTCTCGGTTTGGGTAATTTTATGACACTTGAAAATCTTTGAAAAGTAAGATAACTCTGCAGTTGATGTGGAATTTGCTTGTGCTTGTTCGTGTTGTTCATTCACAGACTTTGTATGTTTGTGCAAAATGACCGAATTTTTTTTCATCGATTAACTATCTATTGTTTTAGAAAAACTAAACAAATTATGTCAAAAATAAAAGACTACTTAAACGAGAATAAAGACCATTTAGTAGAAGAACTCATTGAGTTGCTCAAGATTCCTTCGGTAAGTGCAGACCCTGCTTACAAAGCTGAGGTGAACAAATGTGCCGAGCACGTAAAACAAAGTTTGTTGGATGCAGGAGCAGACAACGTGGAGATTTGCCCTACTGCAGGACATCCCATTGTTTACGGGGAAAAAATTATCGATTCAGCCCTGCCAACTGTTTTGGTGTATGGTCATTATGATGTACAACCACCAGATCCAATTGAATTGTGGACTAGTCCGCCTTTTGAGCCGGTGATAAAGGATGGGTACATTTACGCTCGAGGAGCTGCAGACGACAA
>JALRIS010000243.1 GCA_023255335.1 Flavobacteriales bacterium
AATGTGAGATTTTAAAAGTTCGAGAGTATATAGACAATCTCAGCTCAAGGATAACACCAGAACTTACTTCTGTTACAGTAATCACTCCAGAGGTTTTGCAATCACCCTGCGGAAAATAAATTAGTTAGACAATGAAGAAAAAAAGACACTTCTATATTTTACTTTTCTTTATGATTCATTCTGCTGTCCTTTTCGGACAAAAGAATGAGTTTAAATTTTGGAATACCATTGAATATAGAGTAAAAATAAATAATAAATGGAAAGTTGATTTTAGTCAACATATGCGATTAAAAGAAAATCTAAGTGCAGTAGATAACTATATCACACAATTTAATGTTGCTTTTAAGCCTTGGAAAAAATGGAAACTCTCAACTCAATTCCGCTACTATAGACAGAATGATAATAACGGTAACACTCAAGGATTTGACAATTTGTTTCGCTATCGCATAGGAATTGAAAAACAATTCAAAATTAATCCAGGTAACTTCAACATACGATTAGCATATCAAGACCGACTTTCATTGGATCGTAGCAGATTCTCAAATTCTCAAGATTGGCTTGTTTATAGGAAAAGAACCAAAAAAGCCATTAGGTTAAAATCTTCTTTTGAATGGAAAATTAAAAATTGGTCATATGACCCTATTTTTTCCTTTGAGTATTTACCAGAAACGAGACCCAACGTAAAAACCTTTAGCTTTTATTCAACACGTTATGGTTTAGGAACTAACATTAAGGTCTCAAAAACCCATAGTGTATCAGTCCGCTATTTCTATGAAATGTCAAAGTATATTAAATCAGAATATTTTTCTTCTGCACATGTGATATCCTTAAAATACATTTTTAGAAATACAAAAAAGAAATGAATACTCGAAATGGGAATTTATGACTCTTTAAATGAAAAAGATAGATTAGAATATTATGTTTCACATAATAAAACTGAATTTACAAGAAAAGATTATATGGATATATTCAAAGACATTTCTTCAGCTACTGCAAGTAGAGATTTAAAGAAAGGAGCTGAATTGGGTTTATTTGAAAAAATAGGAGAAAAAAATAAAAGAATCTATCGTTTAAAATGACTGAGCGAAACGCCAGATATATCTAATTTTTGTGACGGAAAGGATTTTGAGCCTATCTACCCAAACACATTTAACTTTACCGAAAATAAAAGATGACACAACCATAATATTTTACATCCAAAGCTTCAAAAAGAAAATAGTATTTTAAAATTGTTTTCAACCAAAATCACATGAGAAAATTGAAGAATATGATTTTGTTAGGTTTTGCCCTACTAATGGTACAAATTAGCTGCAACAAAGACAAAAAAAATGACATCTGTGAGAATCCTGACTATTTAGAACCAATTGGAATTCTTGGGAAATGGAAACTTGACTCACGTGAAATAAATGGAATTCAAGTTTAGGAGTAGAATGTTGCGACTACCTAGATTTTTACATAGATGACAATCAGAATGACTGGAATGGAGTTTTCAAGGCATATGGAGCGGGTTATAAACTCAATGGTGTATTTAAAATGGACCCATCCAACGAAACAATTGAATTCTCATACAATGAAAATCCGAAAATATACGATTACCAAATTGTAGATCTTAGCATCACGTTTTCCTACACAGAAAATGACGATTCCATCGTTGAACAATGGTGTAAAAAATAAGAAAACGCTCCTGCCCCTTTCAATTCTTATCAATCCAAGACATGTGGAAGCACAGCGTTACTCTGCTAACGCTTCTACCACTGCCAAAGCGGCTCTTTCTCCTGCTATCATCGCAGCATTCAATGAGCCATTTAGTTGTGTGTCGCCTGCCAAGAAAATACTCGAAGTCAACTGAGTTTCTGACGGCATCATTTCGTAGTGAATATTGGTAAGATTGGGTAATGCCAAAGGTATGTCGTAGTGTGCCAAATAATGAACTTGGCTAATTCCGCAGTACGATTCCAGCTCATTTTCAACTTGCTTGATTAATTCCTCTCCCGACTTTCCTTTGGGATTGATTACCGTTACAGATAACAGTTCTTTGTCGCCTTTGGATTCGGTTTTTACAGAGGTATGATAGAAAATATTATTGATCAACGCTTCCTTTTCAGAAACTAATCCAATCAATGGTTGTTTTATTCGTTTTGTATCCGCCTCAAAATAAAGAGTTACGCAGGATTTCCAGGGAATAGATTGCGAAGACAAATTACTAATTAGCCCCGATGGATCGGTGGCAACAATAGTGGAATCACTCAAAATAATTTCTCCGTTCTCTAGAATGATTTCACCATTCTTTACCTCTTTCACTCGCGCATTGAATTTGTAGGTTGTCTGTTTTAAATTTTGCTTCAATTGAGCAGGAATCGCCTCCATTCCCGCTTTTGGGATTGCGGCATCACCCTCGCCAAACATTTTATACACAAATTCGAACATTCTGCTGGAAGTAGCCAAAGAAGTTTCTAAAAATATTCCGCTAAAGAATGGGGCGAAAAAATCCGATATAATTGACTCTGAAAAACCGAAATTCTTCAAATACTCCCTAGTCGATGTTTCCTTTTCGTCAAAAATTTCTTGAACACTTTTCTTCTTCAATAAATTAGTCAGTTTTAGAATTTTTATTTTATCGGAGAAGCTTCCAATACCTGAAAACATCGTAGGAAGTAACAAGGAAAATTCGCGCAAAGGATCTCCAATTACTCGTTCCTTCCCTTTTCGAAATATAGTGGCTCCGGGCAAAAATCTCTGTAAATCCAACGCTTCAAGATCTAGGTACTTCTGTGCCATGGGATAAGAGGTCAAAAGTACTTGAAAACCATGATCGAGTTGATACCCATTCAATCTATCCGTCTTTACTCTTCCTCCCACTCTATCTGTCGATTCAATAATTGTTGGCTCAAACCCATGATTTTCTAAAACTTGGGCTGCCACCAATCCACTTACTCCTCCTCCAATTATGTAACTTTTTTTCTTTTCCATAAACATATTCGTTTCCTATCCCACAAAGATAAAATTTGTACGGTTAGAAAATTCATTTTTTAGAAAACTATATGGAACCGTTTGTGATGATAAACTTTTCAGAATCGTTAACTTTGCAACCAAACTGAAAAACTAACTGACTATCAAAAAGTATCTTACACTCCCAGATTCGCGAACATTATGTTTTCAGGAACATGGCGACAGTTAAGGATTCCCTCTTATTTATTTTCATGGTTCTCAGAGTTCGAGGCTCGAAATGCAATACGACATGACCTTTGCCAAAGAGGAAAATTGCGAATAATAACGATTGATAGGCCTGGTCATGGAGAGTCCGATTTTAATCCTACTGGAACAATTTTAACTGTTACACGAGACGTTCGTGAACTTATTACTCAATTACACATCCCTCAATTTTCGGTAGCAGGCATGTCTGCAGGTGCTCCATTTGCTCTTGGAATAAGTACATTCTTTCCAGAAAAAATAGAAAATCAGCGATAACAAGTGAATTTACACCTCTCACCAAGGAAAGTACTATTTTCCTTACAAAGGAGGTAAAAACCTTATTGACTTTGGCGAAAAAGACACCTTTCCTTCTAAGGATAATGCTCAAAATACAAACAAAACAACTATCCAAAAATCCGAAAAAGCAATCAAGAACTTTTTGCAAATAATGAGTAAGGAAGATCAAGAAATCTTGAAAAACCCACAAGTACTGGAGGTGATTGAGTCCATGTTTGTGGAAGCATTTAGGCAAGGAAGCTCTGGTGTAGCGCATGAAATTTCGTCAATCTTGGTTCAAGATTGGGGATTTCGACTTTCCGAAATTGCCGTGCCTACTCATTTTTGGCAAGGCAAGAAGGACAACAATGTTCCTTATCAATGGGCCCAATGGATGACTAATGAATGTCCTACCTCTGAACTAACTCTTTTTGAAGATGAAGGACATTTGATCATTTTTAATCATGCGAAAGAAATCTTTTCACATTTAAAACCCGATTAACCTGTTAAAAGAGACTTGAGAAATCGGAATATGTCCTTTCTATTCCGTCCGAAAAATTGTAATTTCACGCCTGAAACAAGGCGAAAATTATGCAAGCAACCAAGATAACAAATTATGTAAAAGAAGTGGTAAACAATTTACCCAAGGATTGGCTAAACCTAACCACTCACAGATTGGATATTTACAACGAACAGTTGGCAAAAACCGAATTTTTAACCCAATTTGAGGAATTGTATCACGCTGAAAAAGCGACTACCTCCCTTCTGAGTGAATTGCCTACTGCTTATGACTATATCCGTTTGGGTCATCCTTTGTCCTGTATTCTTGAGTGGACACTCGCGCAGATGAATCAACTAAACGCCTCCAATGTGATTTCGTTTTCGTCCGAATCTATTCCTGTCTTGGCTGTTCTCCGAAAAAACTTATTAGAGAAAAAAAACACCCTCATTGCCTATACAGAAAAATTACCTAAAGGATTTGATGTTGACTTGGCCAAATCCATTTATGGATATCAATTTGAGTGTAAAAAAGTATCGGGATGGAAAGAATTGCCTCAGTTTGATGGCAGTGTGATTTTTATCACCGAAAATCAAGAAGTTCTTCCCGATTCTACTGGAATAGATTTTCAACTCATCTTGTGTCCAGGTATGGGAAGTCTGTTGAAAATCTCTTCGAAAAACTCTCACTATGTTTCAGATATCCAACATGTAAGAAGAAGAGAAACTATCTCCATGACTCCCATAAATTCGTTGAGAGTTCTGAAAAGTGTATTGAACATCAGTCAAGAGAAACAAAATAATGACGGTTGGAAAAAACACAAGAGCGAGGTAGAACAATCAATCAAAGAAATAACGGGAACCAAGATACGGCCTGCAGTTGCCTCTAGCGGCTTATCGATGCAATATGCCATCATGATGGGGTTAATTGATTACGCTCAAGTACACTACCCAGAGAAAAAAATCAAGTTTGTTGTTCCTACCAATTGCTATGGCGGTACAAACGATCAAGCAAGGCGAGTTGCAGCATGCCTGGAGCAAGTAGACATTGTTGATTTAGCGGTGGATGGTGAGAATGACATGGTGCAAAGTATCGAAAGTGTCTTGAACCAAATCGCTCAAGTAGATGCCATTCCATTTATCATTGCAGAAATTCCCACTAACCCACGAGTAGAAGTACCGGAGCTACTGGAACTAAAAAAGAAATTGAGCAAGGAAAGAAAAACTCCTTCTGGAAGTTCAGCCGTTCCACCAGTATTTATTTTAGACCAAACATTTTGTCCTAATGTTCATTTTCTGGGGAAAGGAGAAATCCTCTCTGAAATAAAAGCGATTTCTTATGCCAGTGGATCGAAATTTCCGAGCGGTGGTAAGTGCACAGCAGGATATTGCGCAGGGAATGATCTTTCGGAAAAAATAATGAACAAAATTCATCTCCATTTGGCAATTTGTGACAACGAAGCAACGCCACTTCAATACGAAATCTTAGCGGCACAAATGCCTTCCATGAATAAAAGAATTGCAGCAGCCTACGAAAACACCAGGGAGTTTGTGACCTTTATTCAAAAGACACTGCCAGATGCCAAAATCAATTTCGTTTCGGAAGAGCTGGCCAAAGAAGGATTCACTCCTTCAGTATTTTCTTTAGACTTACCCACAAAAGGGAATACTCCCGAAGAAAGAGAAGAATACAAACGTAAACTGAATCTGGTGTTGATCAATAAAATGATAAGCGAAATTCCAACAGAGAGCAAATATTGCGTGAGTTACGGACAGCTGAAAGGATGTTATTGGACTATTCCTGCAACCTCTACCCAAGGAACCACCAAAGAGGGAGACAAGGATTACATTGCCCGAGTGGCTCTCTCGGGAGACATGGATTTAGAAATGCACAAAGTCAAGTTTATGGATTTTGCGAACGAGATAAAATAAAAATATACTTTTTTACATTCCATCAAAAATTGTTGTATTTTCAGAAATTCCTTGTAGTTACTATAAACCCTTCAAAATGAAATCAGCTCAACAACACACATCTTTATTCATAAACTTGAACCATATAAAGAGGAATCATTATTTAGCTGAGACTATTTACAACAATTTAACAAAAGACTCTCAAAAAGTATTTTGTTTCGAACAAGTTCGCCTTACCTTGAAATTAATAGGGAAGTGAAAGATATTAATATCCAATACCAATCCTTTAACTTTGATCTAGTATTTGTAGGTTTTGGAGCAGCCAATTGTCTTTTAATTCTTAGATTAATTGAAAAAGGAAAGCTAAAAGGAAAAAGTATTGGAATTATAGAACCAAGTAAAAAAAATAAAAATGATCGAACATTTTGTTTTTGGTCTACGAAAGAGGAATTAGAAGAACTACACCTACAAACTCTAGTTAGTCATAGTTGGAAAAAAATTAAAATCGGAGGCGTTTCAGAAGCCAACATAGAACCTTTGAAATATTGGCACATAAAAGGAATTGATTTGTACGAAGAGACGAGGGGAAAATTAAAAAAATACAATGTTCAATACATCAATTCTCATTTAATTTCTTCTGAGTGCATGAAAGATGATACATTTAGTTTAGTCACAAAAAATGAAAAACTGATAGCGAAGTATGTTTTTGACAGTAGACCGCCAGAATATTATTTACCTAAAAAAAATGAGAGTCACATTTATCAGTCCTTTTATGGTTGGAAAATAACAACTAACGAACAGAGCTTTGATTCTGAAAAAATGGTTATGATGGACTTTAATGTTCCACAGGGAGAATTTACACAATTTGTTTATGTTTTGCCATTCGACTCTCGTAATGCGCTAATAGAACTAACTCGATTTGGAATAGAAAAAGTAACCTTGAAAGAAGCCAATAAACTGCTCAAAGAATACCTGAAATCTATCAGCCAAAACTATACAATTAATGAAATTGAGGCAGGTGTAATCCCAATGTCTTCTGCTCAAATCAAATCGCACACCTTCAATGAAAATTGGAAAAATATGGGTGCACGAAACAATAAAGTGAAATGCACTACTGGTTTTGCATTTCATGAAATGGCCAAAGAGGCAAAATCAATTTCTCTGTCATTTCCTCATTTTAAGATGAAACAAAAATCTATTTCCAGGTTTGCTTTTTACGATCGACTTTTATTGAAAATTTTAGTTGAAAAACCTGAGAAAGGAAAGTTAATTTTTACAACTCTATTCGCCAAAGTTCCAACAATTAGTGTTCTTAATTTTCTTCAAGAAAAAACCTCTTGGTTCAAAGACATCCTACTGTTTTCTAAATTGCCTAAAATGATCTTTATTAAAATGGCGGTTAAAGATTTTATATTTCAAATAAAACAACGACCAATTGTTATACTTCCTCTTTTATTTACACTTTTTTCGTTGTTGATGTATTGGCTTGAAGCAAGTAAACCGATCATAGGTATTTTGCTTTTAAGTTTTTTTACAATAGGTCTTTCTCATGGAGCACTAGATCACTTAATAAAGTTAAAAGAAATATCATCTTCAAGTATAATTAAATTCTCTGGACGATATATTTTTAAAGCCTTATTATACGGAATAATATGGTCTATTTTTCCTGACATTGCACTATTTGGATTTTTAGTCTACTCAGCCTTTCACTTTGGTCAAGCAGATTTTAAAGAGTGGAACATCAATAATAGGTTCGGTTCAATTATGTGGGGTTTTATTGTTCTTTCACTTATTTTATTTTTTCACCCAAATGAATTAATTACTATTCTATCGCAATTTCCCGGATTTTCGAATGAACTCATAATACAAATAAATCAAACAAATACCTTGGACTTAATACAGTTTTTAATTGTGATTTCAGGTGTTTTTCTCGGATTGCGATATAAATCAAAAGGCATCGGATTAACTTTGTTATACTTAGTTCTTTGCTCATTTTTACCGTTATTGGTAAGTTTTGGTATTTACTTTACTTTACAACATAGTAAAAATGGATGGAAACATTTAAAACAAGGATTAGGGCATAGTTCTAAAAAACTCTTTTTACTATCTCTTCCCTTTACCTTGTTGGCAACCTTTTTAATTATAGTTGTTTTTTTTAGTTTAAAAAACACCAACCAATGGGCTGTATTTTTTATTATGCTTTCATGCCTTAGTCTTCCTCATGTGATTACTATGAATCACTTTTATTCAAAAAAGAAAATAAAAAGGTAAAACTAGAATATAAAAAAAGTGCGATTCTTTCGAATCGCACTTTTCTAGTTCATATTAAAATATTAGGCGTTACTAACCGATTTTTTCACTGCTAGTGAATATATAACCAATCCAAAACCAATTTTGTTAATCGCATCAGCTATATTGTAAGCAACGTCTATGTTACCTTCTGGCATAAAACTATTATACCAACCCGTTGTTCCCATCATGTAACCTATTGGGTAAATAGCCCAACCTACAAGTACAAACCAACATAAAATTTTATGTGCTTTTAAAACATCGCCACCAGCTGCTAAAGCAAGCTTCTTTGCACTTCCTAACCATATTTCATACACAATGTAGAAATAAGCTGCTCCTGAGATGAATCCCCAAAAGGCTGCCTGATCTTTGTACACAGCTTCTCCAAAATAACCAGTTACGAGCATAATTACAGAAAAGATTATCATTTTCCATAATAAGGCAGGCTTTGCACCAGCTACTTTCAGAATTAAGTAGAACTCTACGCACATCAAAGGAACTGTAAGTATCCAATCCACATATCTGAAAAACGTAGGTGACTCAGCATGTGCTGCCCAATAATCTCTCATGTAGAAATAATGAACTGCCGCAATGAAGGTAATGAGTCCCGAGACTAGAACTGAAGTTCTCCATTTTTTGTCAAACTGATTAAGTGATAAAAAGAAAAAAGCGGCTGCAGCCATCATTGCCATGCAACCGACAAAGAAGGTAAACCCTACATAATCAGTTGGGTTAAGTTTAGAGACCATACCATAGGTCATTTGTAAATTTTCCATTGTTATTAGTTTTTTGTTTAAATGAAATTAAAAAGAACTAAACAAAAAAACAAGTTTTATATAAAATAATTCACCTCTCCAAATAATTTTATATTAAATATTTGTTAAAATTTGTGATTAAACTCATCTTAAACCCCCATTAATCAGTGAAAAATAACACGCATTTCAATTCAGATAATATTTTTTTTTAGAAGATAAAAGAAATTATAACATTTTTAAAAAAATACATTAATTTAACTCTTTTCGGCTTATTTTAGTTTAAAATTTAACAATAATTATAAATTTAAGATATTAGTAATATTGGAGAAGCTTCAGCGCAACTACTTCTTCAATTTGAAACAAACAAAAAAATCCTATAGAGATAACTGGGACAGAAAACGAAAACTTTGAGACAGTTGCGAAACTATTATCTACTGCTTTGCATCGAACGATAACCCACAAAGGAATCAATCCTTTTTGTTTCTATTTCAAAAAGAAAAGGAAGGTGTTTAGGCAAGGTTTTCCTTGGCCATGACTCTTCTTCATTTTATTCCAAGAATACAGAAAGAGCCTAGAATAAGTAATTGTTTCTAAACTTTAACGAGAAAAACACCCACCACATTAAATGAATATATACAACGAGAGGCTGACTGCTGGAATTAAGAAAAATCTCTTTGGATAAGCGTTGAAATCTGCTTGTATAATTCCTGAAGGCTTGGGTCATTCTCCAATAACTGTTCATGCTTCTCCATGGTAAAACTATCTTTTCGCAAAGCTGGTCCAGTCTGGTTTTCTCTCGCAGATTTGAGTTGATTTTTATCAAAAACTTCTTTAATTAAGGGCTTGAATAAATCAAATTCTATTCCTTGCTCTTCGCACATATCCTGTCCAATTACTTGCATATAATTTGCGAAATTAGAAACAAAAACTGCCGCCAAATGCAGTTTTTGTCTTTGAAGGGAAGACATAAGAATAATCCGGTTCGAAATCTTTTTACCGAGTTCCTCTAATTCTCTGGTTGCTTGAGAGTCATTTGCCTCAATACAAATTGGAATCTTTTGAAAATCAGCTCGGTGAGACTTGGTGAAAGTTTGAAGAGGATAAAAACTTCCCACA
>JALRIS010000002.1 GCA_023255335.1 Flavobacteriales bacterium
ATAATGTGCTTCCTTGTACAAGTCACCACCATGGGCCTCAATGGCTTGGTGAATGAGCTGCTGCGAGCGAGACATTTGTTTTTCTTGAGTCAATTTGTTCTCTGGATTCTCTGAAGATTCGGAGCATGAAAACCCCGAAAAAAACAGGATGAGAACGACAAAAAAATAAGACGCTTGCTTCATGAGAAAGTTAGTTGGTTACAGTATAAAACTGGCTGACGCTTTTTGGAGCCGAACCTTTCAATCGAAACGTCCAGAAAAGTGACGTTTATTTTTTTAAATAAACCAGTCTACTCAATCTTTTTAATTCCCGATCATCCACGTATTTCCCAATTTCTTTCTCAAATTGTTTCATAGATGAATACGGGCGATACTCCTCAAATTCATGAGCCATTTTTTCTCCAATCCCGGGCAAGGCTTTAATGTCTTCTTCTGACGCTGAGTTCAATTCCACCGGTACAAATACATAGTTCTCATAGCGCGCTACTTCCTCCTCATCTACATATTTTCCAATCTCCTTTCTAAACTGCTTGATACTTTTATAAGGTCTGTACTCTTCAAATTCATGTGCCATTTTTTTACCCACACCAGGGATCAATAAAAAATCTGATTCAGGGGTCGTGTTTAGATTAATTGGCACGAATAGGTGTCGGTACAATTCTTCTTTGTTCGTTACTCCATTTAGCAGAGAGTCTAATGAATTCATGGTAAGAAGAGGCCTCTTTGTCAGGATTTCTTCGATGAGCTCGGAAGACAATCCCGTGAGCTTCAAGTCTTCCTTTGATGCCAAGTTGGCATTGAATACTACGTTTGAGTCAATTTTTTCGATTGATTCTTCTGGTGCTTCCTCTGTTACCACCGTTTCTTGGTTGACGGTTTCAGTTTCTTGTGATTGACAGCTTACTAGCACTATTGAACTTACGGATATTGCTAGAAACGAGTGTAAGAATTTTATGTTCATGATGTTTTGTTTTTGAGTTTAGTATAAGAATATCCAAGGATTGAAAATGCAATTAAACTGCCCGGGGCAAGAGCGGGAATAGCTCCCGTAAGACTTTCAACGAATAAATCCCAATTGGAGTGAGTGGGAGTCATCTCTTGTTCAAACTGAAAATTTGTTTGAATGTGCAGTACGATTCCAAAAATTCCAGCGAGCGCTGTTATTAGCATCAGCACAGAGAACAACTGTTGAATAAAACGAGAAACTCTTACTTGCATTACTCCCAATACAATGAGCGAACTTGCAATACAAATTAATGGAATCAGTTGAAAAAAATCCTCGAAGTGGTGGAGCAAGTACAATTCTAACCCAGTTCCTATCAGCAAAAAACTTATTCCCACAAACAAAAGTCGCGTCCCTTTTATGTTGCTAGTATTGTGTGTGTCTCTCTCCATTTTACCTCAAAATTAAACAATAAAATAGAGAATAGAGAACAATTACAAGCCCCTTTTTTCTCTGTTGGCTTATTTCGAATGATTCGCCTAAACTTACCCATGAATAGATGTCTTTGGGTTTTGAGATTCATCCATATTTCAATCAAATACTTCGAGGCATTCTTGGCTTCCGGCAAGGAACTAACCTTAGAAAAGATAGATTTACCCTATGACCAAAGTTCAATAAAATCTTGTTAGATAAACTCCTCTATTTTTCTTAATTTTAGGGATTAATAAAAAAGAACAACTATGAGTATTGCAGCCCCTTTTAATCTTCAAAAATGGATTGACGAAAACAGAGATTTATTGAAACCACCGGTTGGAAACAAAAACCTCTACAAGGAAGCGGGCGATTTTATTGTGATGATTGTGGGTGGGCCCAACGCCAGAAAAGACTTTCACTGGAACGAAACAGAAGAGTTATTTTATCAATTGGAAGGAGATATTCTGGTAACAGTTCAACAAGAGGGAAAGGCGGTAGAAGTGCCTATCAAGGCGGGTGAAATGTTTTTGCTACCAGGAAAAATACCTCACAACCCTGTTCGTCCGGCAAACTCAATAGGTCTTGTGATAGAAAGAAAAAGAAAAGGTACTGACATGAAAGACGGATTGCTATGGTTTTGCGACAATTGCAACGAAAAACTTCATGAGACCTATTTCTCTCAAAAAGACATTGAAACAGATTTTCAATCAAGATTCAAAGAGTTTTATACTTCTGAAGACAAGAGAACCTGCAAGAACTGTAACCACGTAAT
The DNA here is from genome assembly GCA_023255335.1 of Flavobacteriales bacterium. GTDB lineage: Bacteria > Bacteroidota > Bacteroidia > Flavobacteriales_D > CAJJDF01 > CAJJDF01. The sequence continues at coordinate 2,190 of JALRIS010000002.1, forward strand.
GGAAATTGACGAAAGATTTATTTAGAATGGCAGAAAAAGTAGAAGACATATTAAGTATTGACATTCATACTCACATCCTACCCAAGGACATCCCTAATTTCAAAAAGAAATTTGGCTACGGAGGTTTTATTCACTTAGACCATCACAAACCTTGCTGTGCTCGAATGATGATGGACGACAAATTTTTTAGAGAGATTGAAGACAATTGCTGGAGTGCAGAAACACGCATAACTGAGTGCGACACACAGCACATCAATGTACAAGTTTTGTCCACGGTTCCTGTGATGTTTTCTTATTGGGCAAAACCTCAAGACTGTTTGGATGTTTCCATGTTTTTGAACGACCACATTGCCGAAATTGTACAGAAATACCCAAAAAGATTTGTAGGACTAGGCACAGTGCCTATGCAAGCTCCAGAGCTGGCTATAAAAGAAATAGAGCGATGTAAGCAAATTGGGCTAAAAGGAATAGAGATTGGTTCTCACGTGAACGACTGGAACCTCAACGACCCCAATTTATTTCCCGTTTTTCAGGCTTGCGAAGAACTAGACATGGCCGTTTTTGTTCATCCTTGGGACATGATGTCGAAGTCCAAAATGGAAAAATATTGGCTCCCTTGGCTTGTCGGAATGCCTGCAGAAACGTCTTTGGCAATTTGCTCGATGATTTTCGGTGGCGTTTTTGAGCGATTACCCAAACTGCGAGTTGCCTTTGCACACGGTGGAGGCTCTTTCCCTGCCACTATCTCTAGGATTCAGCACGGATTTGATGTCCGCCCAGATTTATGTGCTATAGATAATAACGTAGCTCCCAAAGAATACTTAGGTAAATTTTGGTTAGACTCTTTGGTTCACGATGAAGCAAACCTACAATACATCATGGATTTAATTGGCTCTGACAAAGTAGCTTTGGGGTCTGATTATCCTTTTCCACTTGGTGAATTACAGCCAGGTAAACTAATTCGAGAATTTGATTTGGAACAAAAAACAAAAGAAGATTTGTTGCACAAATCTGCACTTTCTTGGTTAAACATGAAAAAGTCGGATTTTATCTAGATTTTTACTTTTTCAGAATCCACAACGAAATTTCTTTCAACTCATTTTTTGTTTGAGTTAGAAATTCTTTTGCCTCTTCTCTCTTAACAAAACTTTGAATGGCCACTCGGTAAAGACTACCTTTCTTGTCAACTATGAGCGATTCATTCCCTTTTTCCGACCATTCTTTCACAAGATTATCTGCATTTTCTTTCACAGAAAAACATCCCGCTATTACGTGGTATCTTTTCTCAGAAATATAGTCTACTGGTTTGGAAAAGGTAGAGTCTACTTTTGGCAGAATCTCCTCTAGTTTGGGCTGCTCCTTTGGGCTTTCAATCGTTTTGTTCTCTGCAAGTTGCCAATCTAATTCAAAGGATTCTCCCGATCTTGGTGAGTACTCATTCACCACAACAGGATGAAACGGATTCACATCCGCAATATTAATGTGTTGGTATTGCGTGTTTTTGTTTACTCCTATATACACGCCTACTGCCAAGATTGGCAACATTAATAAAGGAACTAGTTGCCCATACCTCTTACTTGTTCTTTTTTTCGTTCGTTCTTGTACAGGAGTCTTCACCAGAACAGATTCTTTTGGTTCTTCTACTCTAGCGATTAATTTCACTTGCTTTTCTTCCTTTACCTTGGTAGGAAGCGCAGCTACTTTTTGTAATCCAAGCGACTTGAGACCATACGAATCTTTCAAGAAATTTGTGGATGCCTGCTGAAATTGGATGTTTTTTTCTTTATCAAAAAAAAGTACTCCTACTCGTTCAATCTCCACTCTCCCTTCTTCGTTCAATCTGAGGAAACAATCATCCTTGAACTGAATCAACAACTGCTGAGCCTCCGCCATTGATAGAGATTGCTTCTCCGCTATTTTTGCTGACAACAACCCATCGTTGTACACGAGATGTTTGTTGAACAGAATTCTTTTGGTGGCTGGAAAAAAAACAGAAGTAAACTGATTGAAGTATGCTGGCTTTTTGGAGGTAATAAATCCACCAAATTCCGGCACAATGACACAATCGTGGTCATGCAATAATTCTTCTATATGATTCTCTATCTTTTTCATTAATGAACAAAGCAAAGTTAATTATTTCCTTTAATTAATTAAAAATTATCCGAATTAAGAATTTTTTCTAAATCTTGAGGGGTATCAATCCCTATTATATCTTCCTCTATTTCAGAAACTTGTATGGTAAAATGATGAGAAAGCCATCTCAAATTTTCTAAGCTTTCTGCTTTTTCAAGCATCGAATGCTCAATCGATTGAATTTCATAAAACTCATCAATATTGAATCCGTAAATCCCAATGTGCTTGTAGTATTCGGCATGTTTGAGCCACAAACTTTCTTCTTTTCCTCTTACAAAAGGAATAGGATGCCGGCTAAAGTATAAAGCATCTCTTGGCTCACCGTTCATTTCGCCTTCAGTAAGCACTACTTTTACCACATTTTCATTAAATAATTCACTACTCGAGGAAATTCGCTTGGCAAGTGTACCTATCTCTGCTTGATCATCGTTCAGTAAAATATCGCACACTTTATCGATGTGAGTGGGAGAAATAAATGGCTCATCTCCCTGAATATTGACTACGACATCAAAATACTCGCCTTTCTGCTCAAGTTTCTCAATTACTTCACCACATCTTTCTGTACCCGATTGATGAAAATCTCCAGTCATCATTGCCATCCCTCCAAACTCCAACACGTGGTTATAAATTCTTTTGTCGTCAGTTGCCACAACTATTTTCGTCAATCTCTTCGACTTTTCGCATTGCTCCACTACTCGTCTAATCATCGATTTCCCTTTTATGTTTACCAGAGGTTTTCCAGGAAACCTAGATGATTGATATCGTGCGGGAATTATTCCAATAACCTGTTTCATGTTAATTGATTTTTGTACAAAGCTACAGTTCTTTCAAACCCTAAATACAAAGCATCTGCTACCAAGGCATGTCCGATAGATACTTCCAACAAATTGGGCAAAGAAGAAGCAAAAAAGGATAAATTTTCCAAGTTCAAGTCATGACCAGCATTCAGACCAATACCCATTTCTGAAGTGAGTTTTGCTGCTTCTGTAAAAGGCCGAATTGCTTGTTCTCTGTTGTTACTATATCCGCTGGCATAAGATTCGGTATAGAGTTCTGCCCTATCCACTTCAATAAGCGAAAGCTCCTCAATATCGGCAACTTTAGCTTCCATAAATACAGAAGTTCGAATTCCCGCTTTTTTTAGTTCGCTTAGCGATTCCTCCAACAAGGATTTATTGTCTTTGATTTTCCATCCTGCATTAGAAGTCAAGACTCCTGGTGGATCCGGTACCAATGTTACTTGATCGGGTTTTGTGGTCAACACTAATTCCATGAATTTTTTGTTCGGATATCCTTCCACATTAAACTCAGTACGAATGTTCTTGGACAACTCAACTACATCTGAGTAACGAATATGTCTTTCGTCTGGTCGAGGATGAACGGTAATTCCGTCCGCCCCAAATTTTTCTATGTCGAGCGCAACTTTTAGCAAGTTTGGAACGTTGTTTCCTCGAGCGTTCCTTATTGTGGCTACTTTATTTATATTTACACTTAATTTTGTCATATTTTTGTGAGTAAACTGAACTGCGAAAGAACAGTTTTTTGTTTTAAAAAGTTACATTTAAAGGTAAAAAAAATACTCAACAAATCTCATCTTTACAAACACTATGATTGCATCTCAACTAATCGTGGATCTTTTGCCTCCATTAAAACCTTCCGAAACCTTCGGTAAGGCTTTGCTGTGGATGAGCGAATTTAAGGTGGGACACTTACCTGTGGTAGACAAGAACAATTTTTTAGGAATCGTCTCAGAAGAAGATATTTTAGATTCTAGTTTGTTTGAAGTAAACTTCCTTTCCAACACTATCCAGCTTGACTCAGTATTTATTTACGAGTACCAACATATTTTTGAAGTAATGAGAAAAATGTCGGAATTTCAACTTACGGTGATGCCAATTCTTAACAGAAATGAGGAGTATGTAGGCTGTACAACCCTTTCTCACCTTATGACGATTGCGTCAAACACTACTTCTATTAAAGAGCCAGGGGGAGTAATCGTTCTTAGGGTAAATTCTAAAGATTATTCGTTGGCAGAAATTTCTCAAATTGTGGAAAGCAACAATGCCAGAATTCTCAGCTCTTATATCACCTCCTCTGACGACACCTCAGAAATAGATGTGACAATTAAATTAAACAAAAAAGAACTGGGTGCGATTCTCCAAACTTTTCAACGCTACGATTATAAAGTGATAGAAACTTATCAAAAAGAAGACGACTTTGACGACTTAAAAAATAGATTTGATAATTTAATGAACCTTTTAGATTTATAGTAATTTTATACCACGATGAAACAAACTTTAATTTTCTTAACCACGTTGTTTTTTTGCCAACTGGCATTCTCGCAACCTTCCAATAATAACTGTGCGAACGCTACAGAGATTTGTATTTCCAAAACGAAATCAGGAACAACCAACAATGCAACCAGTGAGGTTTGCGGAACCTGCGCTGACGGTTCAATGGTTGTTGGGTCTGCATGTTTCCAACTCGTAAAAACAGTATGGTATCAGTTTACCACAAATGCCACCGGAGGGAACGCAGACATCAATGTATCTGGACTTAATTGCAGTGCAGGATCCAATGGTTTGGGCGGAATTGTGTATGCAGCAGGTGCACCTTGTAACTCTTCCACCTACGTTCCTGTCTCTAATTGTGTGGTAAACTCCGTAGGAAACTTCACTTTAAATGCGACCGGATTGGCTGCCAACACGAATTATTACATTCTCATTGCAAGCGATTCTGCGGGTAGTTGCGATTTTGATATCTCAATTAGTGGTCCAGCAGTTGTTCTTCCTGCAAGTACACTTGTAATATCCAGCAGTGCCGGTGCCACCACTATTTGTCCTGAGGATGTGGTTACGTTCACCTCCACCACTACCAACTGTATCAACCCAACCATCAACTGGTTTGTGAATGGAGGATATGAAGCAACTACAGCAAATGGAGATCCGTTCAGAAGAGACTATTTCGTTGACGGAGATATTGTTGGAGCAGAATTAATTTGTGATTGTGGACCAAATACAGGGTCGAACCAGCTTACGATGAGTGTACACCCCTACATAACAATTAGTGCAGGACCTTACACGAATATTCCTTTTGGTGGATCTACTCAATTAAAGGGTACTGGTGGAGTTACCTATTCTTGGTCACCTACCGAAACTTTGGACAACCCCAACATTGCCAATCCAATTGCCACACCACTGGGGGCAACCACTTATACGCTCACAGCCACCTCGATTGAAGGTTGCCGCTTTTTTGATAACGTAATTGTAAATGTGTTAGATTCTATTTTTGTACCCAATACTTTCACCCCAAATTCCGATGGAGTGAATGATACGTGGGAAATAAAACTTATCGAATTTTTCCCAAAGGCCGAAATCACCGTATTCGACAGATGGGGGCAAATTGTTTTTAAAACAATTGGATATCCTACTTCGGCACGATGGGATGGAACAAGAAACGGAACACAATTGCCCGCTTCTACCTATTACTATACAATTAGCTTGAGTATTGACTCAAAAGAAGAAAGAATAAAAACAGGATCTGTAACCTTAATATACTAAGATGATTAAAAAACTTTCAATTGCTTTTTTCCTTGCATTTTCGGTTACGGGCTTTAGTCAACAAATTCCGCAATTCACCAATTACCTTACCAATCAGTTTGCCTATAATCCTGCGGTTGCAGGAAGCAAAGAATGCTTGGATATTACCTTAGGTCACCGCACACAGTGGAGTGGATTTGAAGGAGCACCGGTTACTACCTACGGAAGTTTCAATACCACGTTGAAGCAAGACAAATTTGGATTAGGATATAAACACGCCATCGGACTAGTTGCCTTAAGCGATTCTTACGGGCCTTTTACTCGTTCGAAACTAAAAGCTGCCTATGCGTATCACCTTCCTCTTACGAGAGATATTTTATTCTCTATGGGAATGTTTTTTGGGATTGAGCAAGTGAATTTTGATGCAAGCAATGTAACGCTTATTAACTACAATGACGATGCAGTAAATAACTCAAGAAGATCTACCATTTTCCCTGAAATAACTCCCGGAGTATTTCTTCAGTCAGACAAATGGTTTGCTGGAGCCACACTGCAACAAACTCTCGGCAACCGAAAGAAAGTCGTAGGAACGGATGACACAAGACTTACTCGACACGGAACCCTCATGGGCGGTCTAAATATTCCAATAACGGATGATTGGTCAATCATTCCTTCTACGATGTTCAAATTTTCGAAGGCAGCCCCTTGGGCGATAGATGTAAATGCCATGGCAGATTTCAAAAGAAAATTTTCGATCGGGGTTTCTTACCGAAACACCGATGCAGTTGCAGCACTCATTAGTTTCAATCTATTGAATTATTTTAGAGTAGGTTACGCGTATGACTATACGTTGTCTAAATTAAGAGTTGGAGGATTCAATACACATGAGGTAACACTGGTGGTTAATCCTTGTGGGTTCAGGGCAGATCCGAAATATGCTTGTCCTACGTTTAACTAGTCTCCACGCAAGCTTTTCTTCGAAAAACAAAATATTCATTATATTTAGTAAACTATTACTACTTGATTCGCAAGAATGAAGTTGCAAAACTATGCCATGCACAAAGTTATTTATTCGATCGTATTTTCGATAGCCACAGTTTTGGGACTGAGCCAAACTACCCAAACAATAAGAGGAAAAATAGTAGACAAAGAAACATTTTCTCCTATCATTGGAGCAACTGTTTTACTTGTCACGAACAAAGAAACTCCGCAAGGTGCCTCAACCGATATTGACGGATACTACCGAATTGAGGAGGTTGCCATTGGCCGACATACTCTTAAAGTGAACTACCTTGGGTACTACGAAAAAACTATTCCGGTCGTAGTAAATTCTGGAAAAGAATTAATCTTAAACATTGAACTAGAAGAATCCATGATTACCATGAAAGAAGTGGAAATAACTGCGGATGACAATGGAGGGGTTAAAAATGAAATGGCTCTGGTGAGTGTGACCAGTTTTTCTGTAGAGGAAACAGATAAGTATGCTGGAAGCAGAGGAGATCCTGCTCGTATGGCTGCGAATTTTGCCGGTGTTCAAGGAGCTGATGACTCGAGGAATGACATTGTTGTAAGAGGAAATTCTCCGCTGGGTGTTCTGTGGAGAGTGGAGGGAATTGACATCCCAAACCCCAATCACTTCGCGATTGCAGGAACCTCAGGAGGACCTGTTTCCATTCTGAACAACAAGCTTATGGCAAACTCAGATTTTTTTACTGCCGCTTTCCCTGCAGAGTATGGAAATAGCATAGCGGGTGTATTTGACCTGAAATTAAGAAATGGAAACAACCAAAAACATGAATTTAGCGGACAGTTTGGATTTTTAGGAACAGAATTAATGGCAGAAGGTCCCTTGAATAAAAAGAAAGGTTCGTCTTACCTCATTGCCTACAGGTATTCCACTCTTGCAATTTTTGGTGGACTCGGAATAAAAGTGGGAACAGATGCCATTCCTGGCTATCAAGACTTGAGTTTTAAATTAAATTTTCCGCAAAAAAAAGGAGGGTCAATCTCCCTTTTTGGAATCTCGGGAAGTAGTGACATTGATATTGAATTTAGTCCAGAAGAGAAACCAAGTGATGAACTTAATATTTATGGTGAAAACGACAGGGACCAATATTTTAATACTCGCATGGCAGTTGTCGGTCTTACCTATATCAAGCCTCTGAAAAAGAATGCATATTGGAAAACGACTATTGCTGGATCCGTAGAAGAGCAAAAGGCAGTTCACAATTATTTTACTCGTAGTGTTACTCCTGATGGATTTTACAACTTGGATACCATTTACACCATTTTGGATTATCGTTTCAGGCAATATAAAGCCTCAGCTTCCTCTTTTATCAATAAGAAACTAAACAAACAGAGTGTAATAAAATTTGGATTTAATACAGATATATTTTTCTATGATTTCCATGACAGTGTTTTGCTCGACAACCTAACCCCTCCCACTTGGGACGTGCGTTGGGACCACAACGGAACTGCGGCACTCATCCAACCATTTGCCCAACTCAAGCATAAATTTAATGAACGATTTGTGATGAATTTTGGTTTACACGCTCAGGCTTTTACCCAAAGTAAAAGTATTTCTTTGATAGAACCAAGAATTAGCATGAAATGGAACCTAGACGAGAAACAAGTAATTTCATCTGGTGTAGGATTACACAGCCAATTACAGCCTTCCTATACCTACTTTTACCAAATACCCACAGGAAACGGGACTGAGGAAAGACAGCATAATAGTCAAATGGATTTCTCGAAAAGTATACATTCGGTGATTGGGTACGCAAATGCGCTTTCTGCAAAAACTCTGATAAAATCCGAAGTATATTTTCAATACTTGTACAACATTCCAGTAGAAGTCGCTTCCTCTTCTTTTTCGATGGTCAATCAAGGCTCTGGTTTTGCTCGATTCTTCCCAGACTCGCTTCAAAACACGGGAACTGGCAAAAACTACGGAATAGAACTCACGCTAAAACACAATTTTGACAAAACATTTTTTGCAATGTTCACTGGAGCTCTTTACAACAGTTTGTACAGAGGAAGTGATGGAATTGAGAGAAACACTGATTTTAACGGAAATTTTGCCACAAATTTTTTGATTGGTAAAGAATTTAAATTGAACAAAAAGAACTCAATTACACTGGGAGCTAACATTACTTGGGCTGGAGGAAGAAGGTTTGGAATTGTTGATTCTACTGCCTCAGCCGCAGCAAGAGAGGTAATCTTTTTGGACGAAGGATACAACGAGTCACAGTTCAAAG
>JALRIS010000003.1 GCA_023255335.1 Flavobacteriales bacterium
ACTTTTAATTAGTAATTTTAAATTGTTAATATTTTCCTCAATTTAAAGTTGAAAAATTATTTTTGAAAATTTTTATATTATTAATTGAACTATTGAATTTTATTCTAAAACTATATTCAACTATTAATTGAAATTAATAAAATGTTGATGTCTGTCGGTTTGATTCCAGAAATACGAGAAGCTTGTCCAATTGTTTTGGGTTTAATAGTGTTCAGTTTTTCTTTGCTTTCGTTTGATAAAGAACTCAGTTTTGAGTAGTCCATGTCGTTGGGAATCTTTGTTCCCTCAAGCCGAATTATTTTATCTGCTACATTTTGTTCTTTGGAAATATAACCGTTATACTTTATTTGTACCTCGGCTTGTTCTAGCACTTCTTCGGTAAGAGAGTCTAGTGACTCTACTTTTGAAACGAGAGCAGGAGAGGTTACAAGAATTTCTTTGAGCGATATATTGGGTCGAGAAACAATCTTATCGAATTTCATTTTTTGAGAAATCTTAGCGCTTTTTTTGTTTTCAAGAATAGGGTTGAGTGCTTCAAAATCGACACTCGTATCTTTGAGGAGTTGAATTAAATTGTTGGTCTCTTTTAGTTTTTCTTCTACTCTCTTCATTCGTTCGTCAGAAGCTAAACCAATAGAGTGGCCTCTGGGAGTTAATCGGATGTCAGCATTGTCTTGGCGCAAAAGAAGCCTGTATTCAGCGCGAGACGTAAACATTCTGTATGGCTCTTCAGTTCCTTTGGTGATTAGGTCGTCAATCAACACACCAATGTACGACTCTGCCCTAGTCAGGATGAACTCTTCCTTGCCATATTTTTTATGGTGAGAATTGATTCCTGCCACAAGTCCTTGGCATGCAGCTTCCTCGTAGCCAGTGGTACCGTTAATTTGACCTGCAAAATAAAGATTTTCAACAAGCTTTGTTTCTAACGAATACGTCAATTGTGTGGGAGGAAAATAATCGTATTCTATGGCGTAACCTGGCCGAAACATTTTGGCGTTCTCGAATCCAGGAATTAGTTTCATTGCATTGAATTGAACATCCTCGGGAAGAGAACTCGAAAATCCATTTACATACACTTCACAGGTATCCCAACCTTCTGGTTCAACAAAAATTTGATGTCTTGTCCGTTCTGCAAAACGATCTAGTTTGTCTTCGATAGAAGGACAATATCTGGGGCCCGAACCTACGATTCGTCCATTGAATAAAGGCGATTTTTCAAACCCCTCTCTTAGGACATCGTGAACAGCGGGATTTGTGTAGGTGATGTGGCAGCTTCTCTGTTTTTCTAAAGGTTTTGTCGAAGGAGAAAATGAAAATTTCCCAGGATTCTTGTCGCCAGGCTGTTCCTCCATTTTCGAGTAATCTAAACTTCGTCCGTCTACACGTGGTGGTGTACCAGTTTTCATTCTGCCTGCCTCAAACCCTTCCTTGATAAGTCGTTCGGTTATACCAGTTGAAGCCTTTTCGCCTGCTCGGCCTCCACCAAATTGTTTTTCTCCTAAGTGTATGGTTCCGTTTAAAAATGTACCTGCAGTCACTACAACCGAGTGAGACTTTATCTGGATACCCATTCCCGTTACAACTCCTTCAATTTTTCCATTTACGATAAGTAAATCTGTGACAGTATCTTGCCAAAAATCAACATTTGGAGTGTTTTCCAGGGCCATTCGCCAAGCTTCGGCAAATCTTTTTCTGTCGCTTTGTGCTCTCGGACTCCACATGGCAGGTCCTTTAGATTTGTTTAATAATTTGAACTGAATGGCTGTTTGGTCGGTTATGATTCCTGAATATCCGCCAAGCGCGTCTATTTCTCTGATAATCTGACCTTTGGCGATTCCTCCCATTGCGGGGTTACAAGACATTTGGGCAATAGTTTCCATGTTCATTGTAACTAAAAGAACGCTAGAACCGAGGTTGGCAGCAGCGGCAGCAGCTTCACAACCTGCATGTCCGCCTCCTACTACTATTAAGTCGTATGTTGGGTGCATTGTATCTATTTTTTACAAAGATAGAGAATAATGAATTGGGAATGTAAAAAGTGAATGGGATTCCTACAGGTGAATCAGGAATATAGAAGGATTGCTGTATTTTCCTCTTGTCTCATGAGTTGTTTCTCTTGGTCAGTTTTGTCTTTAAACCCAATCAAATGAAGAATACCGTGAGCCATAACCCTTTGTAATTCATGCAAAAACTCAACGTTGTATGTGATAGCGTTGTCCCGCACTCGATCGATACTGATAAATATATCGCCAGATACTATTCCTCCGTGAGTGTAGTCAAAGGTTATGATATCCGTATACGTATCGTGATTCAAATGCTCGACATTTATGTTGTGCAGGTAGTCATCTGAACAGAAAATGTAGCTTATTTCTCCTGTAAGTTTGTTGTGATGTTGGATAAGGGAATCTATCCAAGAGGAATAAGATTCTTTTTCGGAAAGGGTAAAATCTATTGCTTCCGAGAAAAAAGAAATGTGTTCATTTTGCATTAGGCAAAGTTAAAAATCAATTCTATTTTTTTTCCATTTTCTTGGAATTCAATTTTATCGGCTAGCCGCGTCATCAGGAAGATACCTCTACCATTTATCTTTTCAAGATTTTCTGGCGCTGTTGGATCTGGAATATTGGTGTAATCGAACCCTTCTCCCTCGTCTTGTATAGTAAAAGAAACCCCTTTTTTTAGTTGTTTGTAGTTGACTAATACTTTTTTAGTTTCGTTTGATTTATTTCCGTGTGTGATGGCATTATTCACCCCTTCGGTAAGAGCTATTATCATGTTTCCGTAAGAATCGTTCAGCTTATCGCTGTGTTCAGCGAACACTTCATCTACGTAGGCGTTGACTTTATTAATGCTTTCTTGGTTGGAATCTAAGATTAATGTTTCTTTAATAAGTGTTTCTTTCATGGTTTATTTAACTTGATTAAAATAATCGTTTACTCTGTTCTTGTAATAGGGGAATAAAGAACCAGGTATTGTTTTCAAAAGTTCAATTTCTTTTTCTTTTTGTCTCTTATACTCCAAAAACTCATTTGGGTTACTTATTAAGTGTTTTTTAACACCTTGTGATTCTCTTTTTTCGTCTAACTCTCTCTCCATCAGCGCTTTTTCTGATTTTAAAAGACGTGTTAGAATTTCTTTTTGTCGCGAAATTGTTTCTGAATCAATCGTATTATTTACAATGTCTTCTTCTACATTTTCAAGCTCTTTCTCAATTTTTTTCAGCTCATTTCCAAGCCCGCTGCCATCGCCATTAAGTTCTTGGCTCAATTCCTGGATAGCTTTTCTAAGCATAGCTTGTTCGGCAGCCATTTTAGCCAATTCTTTGCTATTTCCATTTTCGCCCTCTCCTTTCCCCTTTCCTTTCTCACCGGCTTTCTGCAATTTTTTTAATGCTTCTCCCGCCTTTCCTTGTGCGTCTTTGAGACTCGGCAAAAGTCCTGGTTTTGGATTAGATCCTCCAGGGTTGTTACAACTCCCGCTACCCGGTTTCTTCTCCGCAGCAGCTTGCTTTTGAAGTTGTTTCATTGCTTCGTCTAATAACAAGGCTAGATTGTTTACAGCCGTCATGGTAAATTGTTGTTGCTGAGCCGCATTTCTTGTCATTCTTTCTCCAATGTATTTCAATGAATTTGCCATTCCTTGATTAATGCTGTTCATCTCTTTGTTCACCACAGATTGAATTTGCTCTATCCTTTTACTCAAAGCAAGAAGAGAATCTTCAATCATTTTGGCATCTGCCTTTAGTTTCACTTGCCTTTGACCCAATGCCACATACTTTGGGTCGTTCACTTTTGTTGTTTTAATTTCTGAGAGCACCTCCTCTTGGTCAAATGAAAGAGATAAGAGGTTTTCTAATAGCGCCCTTAAGTCTTCCATGTTTTCTTCCGAACTCTCAGCACTTGAAGACATTTGTTCTTTAGCTTTGGCAGCAGCAGACTTCATTTTTTCTGCCGCCCCCTTCTGGCTTTCGTTAGCTTTTTCTTGCTTGTTCTTTTCGAGTTTGTCCGAGCTTTCTTTCATCTCTTCCTTGATTTCCTCTCTGTCCTGCTCTATTTCGTCTAGTTGTTTTTTATTTTCAAGGTCTTTGTTTTTCTCTTTAATCTCGTCTAGTTCTTTCTCTGCTTTTTTGAACTCTTCGTTCAATTTTTCTTGTTCTTCTTTCTTCTCCCCTTCCTGGTTCGCTAATTTTTCTTGTTTTTCAGCAAGATTTTCCATTTTTTCTGCAAATTCTTCAAGCTTTTCATCCATCTCCATCTGCTTGAAAATCTCAAGCGTCCGCTCCATTTCTTTTTTCAGATCAGTGTTTTCCAAGTCCATTTTTTCCAACGATTGTTGAAGCTTTTTCTTATCGAGTTTTTCCATCATTTTCTCGAGTTGCTCATACAGCTTTTCCATTTCTTTGCTGTTGAGCTCTTCCATCAACTTTTCTAGTTTTTCTTGACGTTCTTTTGACTTTTCATCTGGCTGGTCAAACTGATTCTTCTCTTCGTTTTTTTTCTTGGTTTGGTTTAATAAATCTTTGTTTCTATTGGTTAATTCTTGTTGTTTTTGAACTAACTCTTTCATCCTTTTTTTGTCTTGCCAGTCTGCCTTATTTTTATCTAAAATAGATTGACTCAACTGCTTGAGTTGTTCTTGAATTTTTTCGGATTTGTCAATATTCTTTTTCAGCTCATCTTTGATTTGTTCAGTGGCTTTTTCTTGCCGTTGTTCAAACTCTTCTTTGCTAGGTGCCTCTATTTTTTGTAGGACAGATTTCGTAGATTTTGCTCCATTAACTCCGTCATTGTCCCACACCTCAAAAAAGTATTCAGCCACTTCACCGAGCTCAAGATTTAATTCATTTAGGTTCCAACTATGATAAAACATGGACTGATTAAATCCGGCAGAAAAATCAACAGGTATAGACGTAAATTTACCTCTGTTTTCGCTTGAATCCTTGTGGTATTTTCTGAAGTTGAATACGAGCTTGGAAAATCCATAATCGTCTATGATATTTCCTTGAAAATACCGCAAATTTTGTGACAGACTATCAGTTTTGTCATTGGCAGTAATCCTAGGAAATTCATCTTTTACAGAGTGTATCGAGAAGGTAAGAGAGTCAGGGTTTTTCATGAACTCATTTTCTACTTTCAGGGAGAATAAGGCATCACTTTTTATTACCCGTGAAGCGTTAAAACGGCCTTTTGTCGTTTCTGTGAGGGCTTGTTTTTCGTGTCCTTGTTGAAATGAAATGACAGAAGTATTTTTCGTTGTAAAGATCCATGAAAGTTTACTGCCTTCGGGTACAGAGATTTGTCCAATATTATCATAAGAAGCAGTAGGCAATTTGGTGTAGGCCGGAAAATTGATAGTTACTTCGTACCCCATTACAAGAGGCTTAATAATGGGTACGATTTCAAACCTGCGGGAATTAAATCCTGCAGCTCGGAACCGAAATAATTTTTTGTTCTGAACATTTTTGAAAGTATACCTAAACTCTGTCTTGGAAATTTTTCGGAGTTTCACTTCATTTTCACCAATCTCCAAGTAAACTTCGTTGGGAATTTCGTCTCCTTTCATTTCTAGGGCTAATTCAAAATCTTCATTTTCTACCACCGTCATGTCAGGATTTTTCACCACAAACTCAAAAGGTGCCTCTGGTACAAACTCTTGATTATAATGAACAATTCGATTGGTTCCCTCCTTTAAAATACGAGCATTCACGAAGAGAATTAAGAAAAATACAAGTACTGGAACAAGAGCATATTTCAAGTATTTTTTGTTACCAGAAAAATCAATAGCGGTGGAAAACTTAATAGGTTTCAGGTCTTCAATTTTTTGGTTTATACTGTGTTCAACTAGCTCGTTGTCAGAACCTTCACCAGCTTCAATAAGTTGTAAAGTATTAAGTAGTTTGTCTTTAACTTCTCCAAAATGAGCTCCGATTATACTCGCAGCAGTATCATAATTTATAACCGTTCCAAGCTTGTAGAGCTTGAATATTGGAATGAGAATAAATCGAATAAGTGTGAGACAGGAAATTACTAGAAAGCTGTAAAAAATTACACTTCGTAAGGTGGAAGTAAAATTCCCAAAATACTCGAGTAAAACGACTGACAAAAAGAACATACAAACGATAGCAAACGAGTATATCGCTCCTTTAATCAGCTGGTTTTTGTAATACTTCCTCACAAACTCATCCAGCTTTTGGATTAATATGTCTTTGTTCTTGCCCATGAAGTTTGTTTACAGTTAGGTAAAAATACGGATTTTATTCCAAAAACGAGAAACATAAAAACCGACCAGACCTAAACCACTTTTCCAAGTTGCATTTACTATCTTTGCGACAATTAACCCAGAATGAAAACAGACTCTTCGTTAATCATCGAGAAGTACAAAACCTCCTCTCCCGTAATTGATCTCCAAAACTTGATATCAAACAGGCAGGGTTACACCCATATAAAAGGAACGGTAGGTTCATCTCTCTCGTTTATATCTTCCGCAATTTTCTCTGAAATTGAAGAGTTGCAGTTATTTATGTTTCAGGATAAAGAGGAAGCGGTTTATTTTTTTAACACACTCGAGAATATAAATGCGGGCAACAAAAAGAAGAAGTTTTACTTCTACCCTGCTTCTTACAAAAGACCTTATCAAATTGAGTCAACGGACAATGCCAATGTGTTGCTAAGAACGGAGGTGTTAAATGCCATTTCAAAAAACCGAAAAAATAGTGTGGTGGTCTCGTACCCAGAGGCAATGGTAGAAAAAGTGATAACGAAAAAATCACTTCGTAAAAGTACATTAGACATTCATGTGGGAGACAAATATTCAATTGATTTTTTGAATGAATTATTCATTGAAAGTCATTTTCATAAAGTGGATTACGTGTACGAGCCAGGACAGTTTTCGGTTCGTGGAGGAATTGTGGATGTGTTCTCCTTTTCTTTTGATTACCCATTCAGAATAGAATTTTTTGGCGATGAGGTAGACTCCATCAGGAGTTTTAATATTGCAGATCAACTTTCTATCAATACACACAAGAAGATCACCATTACCCCCAATGTTCAAGCCGAACTTTTGCAGGAATCAAGAACCTCTTTTTTCGAATTTATTTCTCAAAAATCTATCATTTGGCTACATTCTTTTTCTACCTCCAAAAAGAAAATAGAACAAGGATTTGATAAAGCTCTGTACACGTACAATCAACTAGAAAACGAACTAAAAAGACTTCCTCCTAATGAGCTGTATATCAATTCTATTGAGTTCGAAAAAGAACTGAGCGAATTTACCGGAGTTGAATTTGGAAACGAACTTTACTTCAGTTCCGAGACAGTAGTTTTTCACCAATCACCTCAGCCATCATTCAACAAAAAGTTTGATTTGCTTGCTCAAAACCTGAAAGAAAATACGCAGACTGAATACGAGAATTATTTATTTTCTGACAACCCCAATCAAGTACAACGGTTAGAAGATATTTTTGACGACATCGAAAAAGAAGCTGAATTTACTCCTATTCACACCAGTATTGACAAGGGATTTATAGATAATGACCTTAAAATTGTATGCTACACCGACCACCAAATATTTGAAAGATATCATAAATTCAAAATAAAAGAAGGCTACAAACAATCAAAAGAGGCGGTAAGTCTCAAAGAAATATACGGGCTAAAAAAAGGGGATTTCATTGTTCATATTGATCATGGAATAGGGACTTTTTCTGGATTGGAAAAAATTGATGTCAACGGAAAAGAACAAGAAGCAATAAGACTACTTTACGATGGTGGGGACGTTTTGTACGTGAGTATTCACTCGCTTCATCGAATTTCAAAGTTTTCGAGCAAAGAC
This sequence comes from Flavobacteriales bacterium, assembly GCA_023255335.1. Classification (GTDB taxonomy): domain Bacteria; phylum Bacteroidota; class Bacteroidia; order Flavobacteriales_D; family CAJJDF01; genus CAJJDF01. The sequence continues at coordinate 7,831 of JALRIS010000003.1, forward strand.
AGCAAAAAACCGAAGATAAATAAGCTTGGTACACCTGCTTGGAAGGCACTAAAAGCGAAAACAAAGAAGCGAGTGAAAGAAGTGGCGTTTGATTTAATTAAGCTCTACGCCAAAAGAAGAATGAAACAGGGATTTGCTTTTTCTCCAGACACTTATTTGCAGCATGAGCTAGAGGCTTCATTCATGTACGAAGATACTCCAGACCAGCACAAAGCAACTTTGGCTGTAAAAGAAGACATGGAAAAGGATATCCCGATGGATAGGTTGGTATGCGGTGACGTGGGTTTTGGAAAAACAGAAATTGCGATCAGAGCAGCTTTTAAAGCAGTGGCCGATAGCAAACAGGTTGCAATTTTGGTTCCAACCACTATTTTGAGCCTCCAACATTACCGTAGTTTCAATGAACGGCTTAAGGAATTTCCATGCAAAGTAGATTACCTGAACCGATTTAAGTCACCCAAAAAAGTGAAAGACACTCTGGAGAGACTTGAAAAAGGAGAAATTGATATCTTAATAGGAACACACAAAATTGCAGGGAAAAGTGTAAAATTTAAAGACCTAGGCCTGCTGATTGTGGACGAAGAACAAAAGTTTGGTGTAGGGGTAAAAGATAAGCTTAAAACCATGAAGGAGAATGTAGATTCTCTCACATTAACAGCAACCCCAATACCTAGAACTTTGCAGTTTTCGCTGATGGGAGCAAGAGATTTATCCGTGATAAATACCCCCCCACCCAACAGACAGCCAATTGATACACAAATTCATACCTTCAATGAAGAGATAATTAGAAACGCGGTCTCCTACGAGATGCAGCGCGGAGGGCAGGTATATTTTGTGAACAATAGGGTACAAAATATAAAAGAGGTAGCAGGCATGATTCAGAGATTGGTTCCAGATGCCAAAGTAGCGATTATTCATGGTCAAATGGAGGGTCAGAAAATGGAAGCTACACTCATGGATTTTATTAATGGAATGTATGATGTGTTGGTGGCAACTTCCATCATAGAATCTGGAATTGACGTGCCCAACGCAAACACCATGATTATCAACAATGCAAATAATTTTGGCCTAAGTGACTTACACCAAATGAGAGGAAGAATTGGGCGATCCAACAAAAAGGCATTTTGTTATTTAATAACCCCTCCTCGTCACATGCTGAGCGATGATGCTACCAAAAGACTCAATGCTATTGAGCAACATAGTGACTTGGGTAGCGGGTTTAATATTGCCATGAAAGATTTAGATATTAGAGGAGCAGGAGACTTGCTCGGTGCTAGCCAAAGTGGGTATATCAACGATATTGGGTTTGCCACCTATCAAAAAATTCTTAACGAAACCATAGAGGAACTTAAAACCAACGAGTTCAAAGAGTTATTTAAGGACGAGAAGAACGATAAGTTTTTTGAAATAGAAGATTTCCAGTTAGAAACGGACTTGGAGCTGTTAATTCCTGATTCGTATGTCAATCAAATTGCCGAAAGACTCACCCTTTACCAAGACTTAGATGAGGTGAAAACAACAGAAGAACTTGATGCATACAGAAAAAACTTGAAAGATAGGTTTGGGGACGTCCCGGAGGAAACCTCAGAATTACTAAAAACTATTCGGCTGAAATGGTTATCCAAGGACATTGGATTTGAAAAAATTATTTTGAAACAAGAAAAAATGATTTGTTATTTTCCTTCCAATCAACAGTCGGCTTATTTTGAGTCGGATGCCTTTACTCGAGTACTCATGTTCATTCAAACAAATCCAAGAAATTGTAAAATGAGTGAAAGGAATAATAAATTGAGGCTTGTTTTTAGTGGAATTCACTCTATTTCTCAAGCGATTGGAGAACTAAGGAAAATATCACAAAACTTAGAAGAGCTGGTTTATGGAAAAAATGTTTAAAGTAAGAAGTTTAGAAGAATTGAAGCCTGTTGCGGAATTCATCAAAGAGTTATCGAGCGAATACTCCCACTTTTGTTTGGAGGCTCCTATGGGCGCAGGAAAAACAACACTCATAAATGAAGTTTGTAAATCTTTAGGGATTAGCGAACACACTTCAAGCCCCACCTATTCAATTGTAAATGAATACAGAACAACTAACAACCAATCTGTTTTTCATTTTGACTTGTACCGGCTGAATGATGAGCTGGAACTGTTAGATATCGGAATAATGGAAATTTTAGGCAGTGGGGCAATTTGTTTTTTCGAATGGCCCGATAAAATCTTGTCGTACTTAGACGAAAAATTTGTAAATTTAACTATCGAGGTAGTAGATACTACTCGAATCATCACTCTAACCTATTGATATGTCTTCAGATGTACTAAAATCCTTAGCAAAAGAAGCACTTATGGTGCCTCAAGAAAAACTGCAGCTAGTAGGCACTAGAAGTAAAAAATTATTCATAGGTATTCCAAAAGAAACAAGTTTTCAAGAAAACAGAGTTTCGCTCGTTCCCGAAGCAGTAGCGCTCCTTGTGAGCAACGGACACAAAGTGTGTGTAGAAACCAATGCTGGTGTCAATGCCAATTTTGTTGATAGAGACTATAGCGAGGTGGGTGCCGAAATTTGTTACGATACGTCAGAGGTGTTTAAGGCAGACATAATTATTAAAGTAGCTCCTCCCAGCAAAGAGGAGATTGATATGATGGCCGGAAATCAAACCTTGTTTGCTGCTTTACAGCTCTCCGTTCACCCAAAGAACACGCTTGAGATGCTGATGAAAAAGAAAATCACAGCAATTGCTTGGGATTTTGTAAAAGACGAAGATGACGTGTACCCCGTAATTCGATCAATGTCGGAAATTGCCGGGATAAAATCTATTGGTATTGCTTCTCATTACTTGAGTAATCTCAACAACGGAAGAGGAACCATACTAGGAGGAATAGCAGGAGTTTCCCCTACAGAAGTAGTCATAATAGGCGCGGGAACAGTAGGAGAATTTGCGGCAAAATCTGCTATCGGACTAGGAGCAAGTGTCAAGATATTTGACAATGATGTGTACAAGTTACGAAGAATACAAAATGACCTGAATACTTCTATTTGGACCTCTATTATCAATCCAAAAGTATTGGAAAAAGCTTTGATGAGAGCAGATGTGGCAATTGGGGCATTGAGAACAAGCAACGGGACAACTCCTTGTGTAGTTTCAGAAGAAATGGTAGAAAGCATGAAGGAAGGAGCGGTCATTGTGGATGTGAGTATCGACAAAGGAGGTTGCTTCGAAACCTCACAAGTTACTAATCACAAATCTCCCGTGTTTACAAAACATGGGGTTATTCACTACTGTGTGCCAAACATCGCCTCCTCAGTATCGCGAACAGCCTCTTTTGCTTTGAGCAATATATTTTCTCCTTTGCTCATACAAATAGGGGAAGAAGGCGGAATAGCCAAAATGGTAAGAGAAAATAAAGGATTTAGACATGGAGTATATGTGTACAAGGGAATGCTAACAAGCAAAACTCTAGGAGAGGCATTTAGCCTGCCTCACAAAAACATCGACCTACTTTTGATGGCAATGTAACTAGGCAATTTCAATAGAAAAAATTACCTTAGTCCCTAAGATGAAAATTGCCATAAATACCCGATTTCTACTTACCAAAAAGCTTGAAGGATTTGGTTGGTTTACTCACGAAGTTGCAAAAAGATTGGTTGAAAACCACCCTGAACACGAATTCTTCTTTTTCTTTGACAGACCCTATGACGACAAGTTTGTATATGACACGAACGTTACGCCAATAGTGATTCATCCTCAGGCGCGACATCCTTTTTTGTACTACCTGTGGTTTGAATTTGGTGTAAAAAAAGCGTTAAAAAAACACCAAATAGATGTTTTTCTTTCACCTGATGGCTATCTAAGTCTTCAGTCTCAAGTAAAACAAATTCCTGTAATTCACGATTTGAGTTTTGTACATTACCCCAATGATATTCCTTTCTGGAATAGAAATTACGTCAACTATTTTTTTCCGAAGTTTGCTCAAAAAGCCTCCAAAATTATCACCGTTTCAGAATATTCTAAGCAAGATATTGCCGAAAGTTTTGAGATAGAGCAAGACAAAATAGTTGTAGCTCACAATGGGGTGGGCGCTTCTTTTTCTCCAATTCCTGAAAAAGAAAAGGAAAATATCAGAAGAAAATATACCAATGGAATGCCTTATTTTTTGTTTGTGAGCGCATTACACCCTCGAAAAAATGTAACGAAATTATTTCAAGCTTTTGATCAATTTAAAAAAGAAACAAAAAGCGAGGTAAAGCTACTGATGGTGGGAGAAAAATATTGGTGGAATCAAGAAATTAAGCAGGTTTTTGACGAAATGAAGTTTCAATCGGAGGTTGTTTTTACCGGACATATTCATTCCCATGAATTAAATACTATTTATGGATCAGGACTTGCCCTCACCTACGTTTCGTACTTCGAGGGATTCGGAATTCCGTTAGTAGAAGCCATGAAATGTCAGCTTCCGATAATTGCATCCGACAAAACCTCCCTGCCCGAAGTAGGAGGTGATGCGGCAATTTATGTCAATCCATTTTCGGTAGAGGAAATTAAAAACGGAATGAAACGCGTGTATAAAGACGAATCATTAAGAGAAGAACTTATAGAACACGGAAAAGAACGAGCAAATCAGTTTAGTTGGGATAAAACAGCTGAAATTGTGTGGAAAACTATTGTTGAGGTTCATGAACAATAAATTATTGTTTTTTCATTCTCGTAGAGGCAGGAGTTTAAAAGGATTAGCATGTTAGAGTTACACTACGACAAATCAAAAATAGAAGCAGGCTGTGATGAGGCCGGACGAGGAT
>JALRIS010000046.1 GCA_023255335.1 Flavobacteriales bacterium
CAACTCCAGGCGCATCAGCAGCTTTTGGATCTACATCTGGATCTACAACAATTCCAAGATCTGCTTTCTGTTCTACTACTAAAGAAGATATTTCGGTTAAGTTCTCAGCTAGCGGTTCTGGATTGTGAGGAAAATGACCAGTAGGGTCACAGTACAATTTTATTACTTCTACTCCCAATTCTTCTAACAAGCTAGGAATAAAAATTCCTCCAGTTGAATTTACGGCATCTACCACTACTTTAAAACCAGCTTGTTTTATGGCTTCCTTGTCTACCAATTTTAAATTGATGACAGATTGAATATGTTTTTGAAGATAAGTGTCGTTTGTTGTTACGCTTCCTAGCTCATCCACAGGTACATAAGTGTAAGTTCCAGCATCTGCAATAGAAATCAATTCTTCGCCTTCTTTTCCCGAGATGAATTCTCCTTTTTCATTTAGTAATTTGAGCGCATTCCATTGTTTTGGATTATGGCTGGCAGTTATGATGATTCCACCATCTGCCTTTTCCATCGGAACGGCAAGTTCTACTGTTGGAGTAGTGGATAATCCTACATCAATCACATCAACTCCCATCCCTATTAGAGTTCCATTTACCAAATTGGCAACCATTTGCCCAGATAACCTGGCATCTCGACCAATTACTAATTTGATGTCTTTTTTCTGAGTTCTGTTTTTTATAAATTGTGCATATGCCGAAGCAAATTTCACAATATCTATGGGAGTAAGATTATCGGAGATAGCTCCCCCAATAGTTCCTCTTATTCCAGAGATTGATTTGATTAAAGTCATGTGTCTCTTCTGATTTTGACAAAGATAACAAAAAATGACCTTAATTTATGTGGGCAAAGGAAGTGAGATATGAACCTTATTTTGGGGATAAATCATTTGGAAAAAGCGCAGATTGAATGAAGTCTTTTATTTTTTTTGTTTGTGAAGAGGCTTTCGCTTTTCCAAATTGTGCGGCTAGGTAGGTTGCCACAAACAGACACAAAAACAGTGGAGAAATATACAGAAGAATACCACTTTTGTTTAGTGAGATCATACCTGTTCCAATAACAGCAGTGGTAGTAAAACTCGCCAGAGAAAATACATACAGAACCATAAAGCTTGCCCATAAATTTGGGCGAGGCCCAACAATTCCTCTCACTATTGTTCCGTTTTCAGTTTTTTCTAAATTAAAAGTAGCGTAGGGCGACCAATAGTGTTGCTCGCTGGGATGTATCTCTATGGTACAATGGTTGTGCTTCTTTGAGAATTGTAATTCTTTTAAATAAAATTGTTCATGAGCAGTGAGCATTTCTCTTACTTTCTCAGGATTCTGTGAGAGTTCAAATTTTATTCTTGGACGTACATTAATTTCAGACATAGCTCAATCCTTTAGTTAAATTTACTCTCCGTATGAGAATTCTCCCAAAATAATGACAATTATCACATTTTGCTTGTCCAAAGCAAGGAGTGATTAAGAAAAACTTGAAAATATCCTTAACTTCGATTTATGATTGCACATAAAATCATCCGACTTTTATCGAGATTTGACAACCTAGTTTGGCTCATTGCTCTCATCATGGGATTTATTTACATTTCTGTTGTTCCACCTTTTCAGGTGCCCGATTCACCCAATCATTTTTTTCGAACCTATCAGCTGGCAACAGGAAATATTTCTCCGCTCTCCGAAAACAGCTCTGTTGGAGGGTATGTTCCCGAATCATTTCATCTCTTTCAAGAGACTTTTACCCCATTTCGGTATAATCCGTATCACAAAATGGAAAAATCAGTCTTGGATAGCGCTAAGAAGATTGAATTAAATCAAGAAAAGAAAGTGTTTATGCATTTTCCTAACACGGCTGTATATTCCCCGGTGTCTTATATTCCGCAAGTAATTGGTATGAGATTAGGACTTTGGTTTCAGTTGAATCCCTATTCACTGTTTTACTTCATAAAGAGTATTTCTTTCTTGTGCTGGATGAGTATGATGCGCGTTGTGTTTTATTTTCTTCCTATCAAGAAAAAACTCTTTGCCGTTTTGCTACTGTTGCCCATGTCGCTCTTTATCAATTCGTCTTTTAGTGCCGATATGATGAGCAATGGTCTTAGCTGGATGTTCCTCGCAGTTGTCTTGAATCTGGCATTTCGAAAAGACTTTGTTTCAACCAAGAAAAAGATTTTGTTGATTGTTCTTGTTGTTCTACTTGGGCTTGCAAAATTAGTGTATATTCCTCTCGTGTTGTTGTTGTTTCTGATTCCATTTTCTAGTTTTGGTTCTAAGGTAAAAAAAGGAGTTTTTATTGGATTGTCACTATTGATGGGCTTTGGCGCTGCCAGTGCCTGGAAATCTCACATAGATTCGTTTTATACTTCCTATCTCGATTACAACGAGCAGCACAGAGATCATGTTACGTTAGGATACCAAGCTGATATGAATTTGCAAAAGGAATTTATCCATGAGAACAAACTGTTTGTTGTTGGAGTATTTGCTTCCTCGTATGTTCGAGAATTTGGAGATATGATGACTGGCTACATCGGAAACTTGGGTTGGAACCGTTTTAGAATGCCTTATTGG
>JALRIS010000066.1 GCA_023255335.1 Flavobacteriales bacterium
TTTACCTCTCCAAATGGAGAAACAGTAAGCCAAGAAGTAGAAACTTTTACTTGGGAAAAATTGGATTACGTAGACAAAGTAAAAGCTGCTTTTGGTTTGTAAATTACCTTTAACATGGAATGATAGTAAATGACTGCTCAAAAAAGCAGTCATTTTTTTTGGACATAATTAGTCTTCCTCTTCTGTCATTCTGAATTTGATTCGGGATCTACTGTTTTACTCAGAATTTCATTATTGATAAAGGCAAGTGTGAAACCAAAACTCCAGAACTTTAGTTTCCAAATTATACATTGAGTTGATTCAGTACATGAGTTTGGAACGACCACAGCTTTATTAATCCAAAATCAGAGAGAACAAACCCAATAATTTCCTTAATTTTGTACCCTAAAACATCGAAATACTATGGAAATTCCAGCAACATATAATTCGCAAGAAGTAGAAGATAAATGGTACGCCAATTGGCTTGCCAATAAACATTTCAACTCTACTCCAGACGATAGAGAAGCCTACACCATTGTGATTCCACCGCCAAACGTAACGGGAGTTTTGCATATGGGGCACATGCTCAACAACACCATTCAGGATGTATTGGTGCGAAGAGCTCGTTTGCTCGGAAAAAATGCCTGCTGGGTTCCCGGTACCGATCACGCTTCTATTGCTACCGAAGCCAAAGTGGTGGCAAAACTCAAAGAGGAAGGAATAAACAAAAGTGACCTCACTCGTGACGAGTTTTTGGTGCATGCCTGGGAATGGACACACAAACACGGTGGAATTATTCTGGATCAACTAAAAAAACTAGGAGCATCCTGCGATTGGGACAGAACAAAATTCACGATGGACGATGATTTGTCGGAATCTGTGACCAAAACGTTTGTGGATTTATACAACAAAGGTCTGATTTACAGAGGATATCGAATGGTAAACTGGGATCCATCTGCCAAAACTACTTTGTCTGACGAAGAAGTGGTTCACATAGAAGAAGAGGGAAAATTATACTATTTAAAGTATAAAATTGAAGGGTCGGACGACTCGTTGATGATAGCAACCACACGTCCCGAAACTATTTTTGGAGATACTGCCATTTGTATCAACCCAAATGACGAACGATTTGCTCATTTGAAAGGAAAAAAGGCGATTGTACCAATCGTGGGAAGAGCCATTCCTATCATAGAAGACGAATACGTAGATGTAGAATTTGGAACAGGATGCCTGAAAATTACACCAGCTCACGATCCTAATGATAAGCTAATTGGAGACACTCACAAGCTAGAGGTTATCGATATTTTTAATGACGATGGCACCCTCAATTCTTTTGGGATGCACTACGAGGGGAAAGACAGATTTGTGGTACGTGAAGAGATAGTAAAAGAGCTCAAAGAAGTGGGTTCTTTGGTAAAAATAGAAAAGCACACTCACAAAGTAGGAACAAGCGAAAGAACAAAAGCCGTGATTGAGCCAAAGATTTCGGTTCAGTGGTTTTTGAGCATGGAAAAATTGGCAAAACCAGCGCTGGACAATGTGATGAACGACACTATTCAGTTTCATCCAGCTAAGTTCAAAAACTCTTACCGCAATTGGATGGAGAACGTGAGAGATTGGAATATCAGTCGTCAGCTGTGGTGGGGACACCAAATCCCTGCGTTCTTTTATGGCGAAGGAATGGAAGATTTTGTGGTCGCAGAAACCATCGAAAAAGCATTGCCTTTAGCTCAAGAAAAAACAGGAAATTCGGAGTTGACCATTGCCGATTTAAAACAAGATGACGATGCGTTGGATACCTGGTTTAGCTCCTGGTTGTGGCCAATCAGTGTGTTTGATGGAATCAACAATCCAGATAACGAAGAAATAAACTATTACTACCCAACCAATGATTTGGTAACGGCACCAGAAATTATGTTTTTCTGGGTGGCACGTATGATAATAGCGGGTTACGAATACAAAGGCGAATTGCCTTTCAAGAATGTGTATTACACCGGAATAGTGCGGGACAAGCAAGGAAGAAAGATGAGTAAATCCCTTGGAAACTCACCCGACCCAATTGGACTCATTCACCAGTACGGAGCCGATGGCGTGCGAGTAGGAATGCTCTTGAGTTCGCCAGCTGGAAACGACTTGCCTTTTGATGAATTGTTGTGCGAAACAGGAAGGAATTTTACTACCAAAATTTGGAATGCCTTTAAGCTGACCCAACTGTGGGAAGTTGCCGAAATTGCCCAACCAGAATCCAGCAAAATTGCGCTAGACTGGTTCGAAAATAAACTAACCAAAACGCTTGAAGACATCAACACATCGTACGACAAATTCCGTATTTCGGAAGCCTTGATGAGCACGTACAAATTGGTGTATGATGATTTTTGTGGATGGTTGCTCGAGATGGTAAAACCAGCCTACCAACAACCGATAGATAAAACTACCTACGACAGATTGGTACAATTATTCGAAAAAGTATTGGTGGTGATGCATCCATTTACACCTTTCGTTTCGGAAGAAATTTGGCATTTATTGCTACAAAAAGACGAAAAAGAAACCATAAACTACCAAAAATGGCCAGAAATGACCCAAATAGACGAAAACATACTTTCTGAGTTTGAGGTAGCAGCTGAGGTAATTTCGGGAATTCGTACCATCAGAAAAGACAACAACTTGGCACAGAAAAATGCCATTGAGCTCTTGGTAAAAAAAGGAGAACACTACTCCAATACCTTTGATTCTGTGATTCAGAAAATGGGGAATGTTTCTCGTTTTGATTTTGTGACAGACAAGCAAGAAAATTCTTTCTCGTTCATCGTAAAAGGAAACGAATACTTTGTGCCATTTGGCGATGCCATAGATGTAGAAGTCGAAAAAGCAAAACTAGAAGAAGAGCTAAACTACACCAAAGGTTTCTTGAATACGGTAATGAAAAAGTTAAGTAACGAGCGTTTTGTAGCCGGAGCACCAGAGCAAGTTGTTGCCAACGAACGAGCCAAGCAACAAGATGCCGAGCAAAAAATTGCTATCCTGGAAGAGAAGTTGAAGGGGTTGAAATAGTAGATTTTCATATGTTCTGATTCTCGGATATTCAGACTTCTTTTTATCTGTCAGTTCGAGTGATTTCAATCGAACGGTGAAGCGGTAGTGAGAATGAAATTGTATCGAGAATTTTCCATCTGTCATTCCGGCCTCCGAGCCGGAATCTAGTATTTCACTCAGCAAATTTAAGAGTGTACTTATTCATAAGTCATCTTGAAATTATT
>JALRIS010000102.1 GCA_023255335.1 Flavobacteriales bacterium
ACTCTGATAAAATCCGAAGTATATTTTCAATACTTGTACAACATTCCAGTAGAAGTCGCTTCCTCTTCTTTTTCGATGGTCAATCAAGGCTCTGGTTTTGCTCGATTCTTCCCAGACTCGCTACAAAATACGGGAACTGGAAAAAACTACGGAATAGAACTCACACTAAAACACAATTTTGACAAAACATTTTTCGCAATGTTCACTGGAGCTCTCTACAACAGTTTGTACAGAGGAAGTGATGGAATTGAGAGAAACACTGATTTTAACGGAAATTTTGCCACGAACTTTTTGATTGGTAAAGAATTTAAATTGAACAAAAAGAACTCAATTACACTGGGAGCTAACATTACTTGGGCTGGAGGAAGAAGGTTTGGACTTGTTGATTCTACTGCCTCAGCCGCAGCAAGAGAGGTAATCTTTTTGGACGAAGGATACAACGAGTCACAGTTCAAAGATTATTTTCGAGCAGACATCAAGATTAATTATAAATTGAATACCAAAAAATTAACTCACGAAATTGGTCTGGACCTAGTTAATATACTGGGAATAGAAAATATACTTGCCGTTACCTACGCTCCCACACCTGATGATCCTCAGCGCATCACTTATTCCAATCAGTTAGGTTTTTTACCTTTGTTCTATTATCGAATCGATTTTTAATCATGGTACAAAAAATTCAGTATAAACCCTTGATATATCCGGCCAAAATAATTTTGGCATGGGGCGAAGCTATTTCAGGAAACTCTGAAATAAGGGATTGGCTCGGAAAAAATGGATATCCAGAGTTGTACACATTTGTATTTGCCCTGAATTTGAAAGAAACTGCCCGAGAGTGGCTCATGAAAAACAAGTACCCACACCTGATGGCATTGATACAAGGAGTAGAACGAAATGAAAAAGCACTTAATTGGCTCCAAAAAAATGGATTTGACACTTTATATCACATTGCAAAAGCTGGAGATGGCGAGAGTTCGTCATTGGTGTGGCTTAAAATAAACCAACGTGATTTTGCTCATTTGGCCCTAAAAATAAAGGAAAGAAAAGATCAAATACAAATGGACCACGATGATGTTCATAAAATGAGCCCTGAATAGTTCACTCACAAAAAATCCCTCAAGCGGAAGTGAATCCACTACTTACAGACTCCAGTATTCTATTTGCTTAATTTTGTCTTTCAAAATTCCTTTCACGTCCACAAAGACACCTTTCCCCTCTGGCAAGAAGGATAAAAAGTATTCCTCATTAAGGTTGATGTATTCTTGGTGATTTACTGCAAGGATAATGGCATCATATTTACCTGATGGCTCATTCACTAACCCAAACCCATATTCATGTTCCAATTCGATTGAACTAGCATGTGGATCTACTACTTCCACATTACAAGAAAATGATTCCAATTCTCTAATTACGTCTACCACTTTAGAGTTTCTGATATCGCTTACATCTTCTTTGAATGTAGCGCCCATCACTAGCACACGGGCATCCATGATATTGGTTCCTTGGGCCAATATTTTCTTTACGGTTTGTTTACCGATGTAAAATCCCATCGAATCGTTTACATACCTTCCAGAATTAATTACTTTGGCGTGATAACCCGTTTTCTTCGCCTTATGGGTGAGATAGTACGGATCGACTCCGATACAATGTCCTCCCACCAATCCTGGTTTAAAATTCAAAAAATTCCATTTTGTGCTTGCTGCTTCCAATACAGCTTCAGTATCAATACCTAATTTATTAAAGATTATTGAAAGTTCATTGATAAGAGCAATATTTACATCTCTTTGGGTATTTTCTATTACTTTAGCGGCCTCTGCTACTTTAATACTTGAGACTTTTATTACTTTTGCCTTCATGAAAGAA
>JALRIS010000122.1 GCA_023255335.1 Flavobacteriales bacterium
ATATTACTCGAAAAAATTATCGACAAATACGAACTAGACTCGATTCATGATATCTGGCCAAACTTTAGCGTGTTGGTTCACGGAGGAGTAGCTTTTGGTCCTTACAAAGAAAATTTCGAAAAATTGCTTGGAAAAAAAGTAGAATACTTAGAAACTTACCTCGCCTCTGAGGGGTTTATGGCCATTAGCTCAGGCAACGGAAGCCCTCTTAAGTTGCTGCTCAACAATGGAATATTCTTCGAATTTATTCCATTTACCGATCAAAATTTCAACCAAGATGGCGAACTAGTAAGCTACCCCGAAATTTTGACAATTGAGGAGGTAGAAGAAAATCAACAATATGCCATCGTGCTCTCAACTTGTTCTGGATCGTGGCGATACATTTTAGGAGATACCATTCAGTTTGTGAATAAAGAAAAAGCTGAAATAATTATCACCGGACGCACAAAACATTACCTCACAATTTGCGGAGAGCATCTTTCTGTAGATAACATGAACAAGGCTCTGGAACTAACTTGTCAAGAATTACGCATAAAAGTGCCCGAATTTTGTGTAACTGCTTTTGCTTACGAAAATTTATTTGCCCACAAATGGTACATTGGGAGTGATGACTCCTTCGAAAAAGAGACTTTTAAAACAACGCTGGACAAACACTTGTGTAAATTGAATGATGATTACGCCACTGAGAGAACCTCTGCACTAAAAGAGGTATTTGTAGAACAAGTACCACTCCATCAATTTTATAATTTCTTAGATCATATTGGTAAAAAAGGAGCTCAAGTAAAATTTCCTAGGGTAATCAAGGGAGAACTTCACAAAACATGGGAAAATTTCCTAAATTTACCCAATGTTTGATCTCATTACCACAGCTATCATTTTAGGATTTGTATTGAGCTTTTCTCTCGGTCCTGTATTTTTTGAATTAATAAATACAAGTCTTAGAAAAGGGTTTAGAGCAGCAATTTTAATGGAAATTGGTGTCTTACTGAGCGATATTATCTACTTGTTCTTGGCCCTATTTAGCGCCTCCAAAGCATTGGAGTATTTAAACAAATATTCGTGGATTAACTATGTGTTTGGTGGAGTGTTTATTTTATTTGGCGTGTTTTCTATCATCAAAAACTTGAAGCCACCAAAAATTCAATTTAACTCACAGAACGAAAATGCTGACAATGACTCTGACAACGAGATTCTAGATAATTTAGAGTCTCTGAACATTTCGGAAAACATCAAGGTAAACTACATAGGAAATTTGATGAAAGGTATCGCCCTTAACTCACTAAATCCGTCTGTGCTGGTTTTTTGGATAGTGGTGTGCACCTCCAGCATCAAGAAACTTCACCTCGATAATCAAGGAATTTTTATTTTCTTTTCGGCCACGTTAGGTATGATGTTCTTTGTAGATATATTGAAAATATACTTTGCGAGCAAACTTCAGCAATACATCAACCCAAAGGTGTTGCAAATAATCGGGATGAGCATTGGGTTAATAATGCTTTCGGTTGGTTTTTATATTCTTTTGGTGGGATTCGACCTACCTCAAGAAGAATTTCTCGAATCGGCCAATCAGCTTACCGCTGGGGAGTAGGCATCTCTTCTGCTTTGCATTTTTCTTCTTCAGTAGCGCCACAAAATTGGCAACTACCATCGCCCTCCTCATTAAACATTCGGCTTGCACTAGCACATGATTTTTCCAAATAACCTTTGTTAAAAAACATCTTGATAGCCATTCCTGCTATACCAATACCTAATAATCCAATTGCCAATAATGCTAGTTTCATAGTCTAATTCATTTTTTACAAAGGTAAGAATTTTAATTATCTTCTGCGGTAAAATTGATCCATCGGATCCTCCTTAGGTTTGTCAAATTGCTTGAACGTATACCTGAACGTGACAAGCGCATATCGCTGAAGCGATCGCGATCTTAATTGTTCTACATACGTATTGTTGGTGGTAATTGAAAGCTGATCGTTTTGGTTGAGCACATCGTAAAGTCCCAAACTAATTTCTCCTTTTTTGCTTTTGAATAGTTTCTTAGCAATGGATGCATTCCACATAATAAAATTTAACCCTAAGGCTTCAGAGAAACCATCATTGATTTGATAATTTGCCTGAGTCCTAACTATCACTTCTTTTGGA
>JALRIS010000151.1 GCA_023255335.1 Flavobacteriales bacterium
CAATATATTGAGCCAAGCCAGGCAGATAAGATAACGGCGCTATATTTGAGTAGGTAGAGATTCCTTCGTACATGGAGATCACATCAGACATGGTAAAATCAGTTTCACCCTGATGATAGGCCATACTGAGCCGGTTATGACTCCATTTTGGCTCGTACGAAAAGCCCCATGCGTCTGACGCTAATAAACCAAAGGTTCCGTCAGAAAACGTATAGTCATCGCATGCACTCCCTAAGTAGCCTTTCAACTCATGCAATACACTACCGGTGGAAAAGCTGTACTGGAAATCTAAGCCCTGAATAGTTTGCATGGGAGCAAACGTTGTTGCCCTTGGGGTTTTATTTGAAGGGTAAATATAACCTAAATCTCTAAAATCATTATAAATTTTAAGCGGATAAGGTAGGCGACCTGCCCGTAGGCGTAATGCATTGTTAATTTGATAACTGGTAAATGCTAAAGGCAACTCGGTTTTATACTCACGAGAACTACGGCTTAACACATACATACTGCCCGACAGTTGCTCGGTAACTTTTGCGCCTACCCAAATGCCACGCTTCCCATCTTGGCGAACGGAAAAGTCATTCTCGTACTTCTCGGCTAAACCCGAAAGGCTTTGGTTGGATAAGGTACTTTCACTGTAACTTTGCTGAGAAAAAAAGCGAGAAGGTTGGCTTTTATAATCAGTCGGGTATTGCTCAGCGGCCACTGCTTGTTGGCTGATTAAGGTAGCAATGATAAAAAACTGTGACTTCATAAACTAATTACATTCTCGCGCTTGTGTTGGGGTAGCCACCAATGAATAGCTTTACCGATATACTCAGTGACTAGGCTAACCACATACAAGCCGTGACAGTGAGGTTCAAATTTACTGAGCAAAGCACATGTACCGTTTGCGCTTTGCTCTTACTTTGGATTAAGTATAGATAAAAATAATTGATGAGCTCTGTGAAATAGAAAATGGATTTTTATCAACCATTCACTCCTATACTAGTGTACAAAACTTGCACGATGGACCCCACAAAGACATTCGCAGAGGTCGTGCAGCAACCCTCTCTATCATACCTACCTCAACGGGAGCAGCCACTGCGGTTACCCAAATTTTTACTCACCTCGAAGGAAAAATTATAGGAAGTGCCAACAGAGTTCCCGTGCCTGATGGTTCGCTTACTGAGCTCACTCTCAATATCAAGAACTCAAAATCAATCGCAGAAATAAACGCAGCTTTTGAACAAGCTAGTAACAACGAGATGAAACATGTCTTGGAGTACAACCAAGACGAAATTGTCTCGGTGGATATATTAGGTAACCCAGCCTCTTGTATTTTTGACGCTACACTTACTCAAGTTCTTGGTAATTCAGTTAAAATTTGCGGGTGGTATGATAATGAAATTGGGTACTCGAGTAGATTGGTGGATTTGATTTTGAAAATATCAAAGTAAATTACCACCTCCTTCTGTTCTTAGTTTTTTCGGATATCCGTGGTGCATAACGTACAATTGGTTTGTCGTATTTCTCAGAAATACGGACCAATTCAGACTTAGCCCTTGACAAAGAATGAGAACTAAACACCTTTATCTTCTTTCTATAACTGGCAGAAACCAGATAAACAGAATACATTTTCAATGTTTCGGTTGTTCTTCGATTTGACCTACTTAAAGTGGATCGACTACCGCGTTGGGAAATCAAGCAGGTATGAGGGTACAATTCTAACTCCTCTTTGGCAATAGAAGTGATATCCACAACTTCCCATCGAGATTCATCTCGTGTACTTGTGAGGTTGTTGCTGAAATAAACATATACTGCTAAAACAATAACTATTGCAGCTAAAGCAAACAAACGTCCCTAATCCAATTTAAGAACCGCCATAAACGCAGACTGAGGAACTTCTACATTTCCTACTTGTCTCATTCTTTTCTTTCCTTTTTTCTGCTTCTCGAGTAGCTTACGCTTACGCGAAATATCTCCACCGTAACATTTGGCGGTTACATCTTTACGAACGGCTTTCACAGTTTCTCGGGCAATGATTTTTGCCCCAATTGCCGCTTGTATCGCAATATCAAACTGCTGTCTTGGGATAAGCTCTCTTAATTTGGCGCAAATTCGTTTCCCCAAATCGTAGGCATTGTCTTGGTGCACCAAGGCCGAAAGCGCATCCACAGAATCACCATTCAATAGTATATCCAATTTGATAAGTTTGGATTGCTTGTACCCAATAGGAAAGTAATCGAACGAAGCATACCCCTTGGAAATTGATTTTAACTTATCGTAAAAATCAAATACAATCTCTGCCATGGGCACTTCAAAAGACAACTCTACCCTATCCGAAGTCAAGTATACTTGGTTGGTCAGCATCCCTCTTTTCTCGATACACAAATTCATGATGGCTCCCACATAATCGGATTTGGTAATGATTTGGGCCTTAATAAATGGTTCTTCTATGTAATCTATTTTGGAAGGATCTGGCAAATCCGATGGATTGTTCAGTTCCAACAATTCATTGTTTTTCTTGAGATATGCTTTGTACGATACGTTTGGTACGGTCGTAATTACAGTCATATCAAACTCACGCTCCAATCTTTCTTGGATAATTTCCATGTGCAACATTCCGAGGAATCCACAACGAAACCCAAAGCCAAGTGCTGCCGAACTCTCTGGCACAAACACCAAGCTAGCATCGTTTAGCTGCAACCTCTCCATGGCATCTCTCAGTTCTTCGTATTCATCAGTATCTACTGGGTATATTCCGGCAAATACCATCGGTTTCACATCCTCAAACCCCTTGACAATTTCGGTAGTTGGGTTGTGTACTGTAGTAATAGTATCTCCTACTTTTACCTCCTTCGCTTCTTTTATTCCTGATATAATGTATCCTACATCTCCAGCACTAATTTCTTTTTTGGGAACGAGCCCCAATCCCAAATTGCCAATCTCATCAGCGTAATATTCTTTGGCGGTATTGATGAATTTTACCTTCTCCCCTTTTTTTAGTTTTCCATTAAGCACTCTGTAATACGCAATGATTCCTCTGTACGAATTGAAGACAGAATCGAATACCATGGCTTGAAAAGGTGCCTCCACTTTTCCTACCGGAGCAGGAACTCGGCTCACCACGGCTTTTAATATTTCATCTACACCTAGTCCAGTTTTTCCACTGGCAGGAATAATATCTTCTTGCGAACATCCAATAAGTTCTATAATTTGGTCAGACACTTCTTCGGGCATGGCTCCTGGCAGGTCCATTTTGTTGAGAATAGGAATAATCTCCAAGTCGTGCTCAAGTGCCAAGTACAAGTTCGAAATCGTTTGGGCTTCGATTCCTTGCGAGGCATCTACGATAAGGAGCGCACCTTCGCAGGCAGCAATAGAACGAGAAACTTCGTACGAAAAATCAACGTGTCCTGGAGTATCGATGAGGTTGAGAATGTACTCTTCGCCTTCTTGCGTGTACCTCATTTGAATCGCGTGACTCTTGATGGTGATTCCGCGCTCACGTTCCAGATCCATGTCGTCCAATGCTTGGTTTTGCATATCTCGGTCGCTAATGGTACCGGTGGTTTGCAATAACCTATCTGCCAAGGTACTTTTACCATGGTCGATGTGTGCAATGATGCAGAAATTTCTGATGTTTTTCATAGACTAATACTCCAAATTATTTGTGCCAAAATTACAAATTAACTTCCACTAATACTTCTGTTTGAACTTATTTGTGTTGACCTTTCCTTTTTTTTTATTTAGAACCCTCAAAATATGGAATTTTGGGAAAGTTTTTTTTACATTTGCCTATTATTTAGAATGTTTAAAAATAACGAAACAAAACAGAATGATTTCAATTAAAAACTTACACGCTTCTATAGACGGAAAAGAAATTCTAAAAGGAATAAATCTTGAGGTAAAAGCGGGAGAAGTTCACGCAATAATGGGACCTAATGGGTCAGGAAAAAGTACACTTTCTTCGGTATTGGCAGGAAACGAGGACTATGAAATAACAGAAGGTTCTGTTGATTTTCTGGGAGAAGATTTGCTGGAGTTCTCCACAGAAGAGCGAGCAAGAATGGGAATCTTTTTGGCGTTTCAATACCCTATCGAAATTCCAGGAGTGAGTAATATGAATTTTTTGAGAACTGCCATCAACGAAACTCGTGAATCACGAGGAGAAGAGTCAATTGCTGCTAAAGAATTTTTGGCAATGGTAAAAGAAAAATCTGCGCTGGTAGAATTGGACCAATCGCTATTAAAGCGATACGTGAACGAAGGATTTAGTGGAGGAGAGAAAAAGCGAAACGAAATATTTCAGATGGCGATGCTTGAGCCCAAACTAGCAATCTTGGATGAAACCGATTCGGGATTAGATATTGATGCACTCAAAATTGTATCTCATGGTGTAAATACATTAAAGAACAAAGACAATGCAACTGTGGTCATCACTCACTACCAAAGACTATTGGATTACATCGTTCCAGATTTTGTTCATGTATTGTACAAAGGAAAAATCGTAAAATCTGGAACTAAAGAATTAGCTCTGGAGTTGGAAGAAAAAGGATATGACTGGATAAAGGAAGAAGTAAACGCGTAATCACATTCTGAAAAAACTACCATGAGTTCAACACTTACTACAAATAAAACACAGGATTTTGTTTCGAATATTGCCGAAAACAAATTGTCTCTTTGGAATGAATTAACTGCAATCCGGGAATCTGGCTTGAAAGCCCTTAGTCATTTGGAATTTCCTACAACCAGAGACGAATATTGGAAGTACAGTAGGACTACTAAAATTACAAAAAACGAGTATCAATTCAAACCGATACCAACGCCATCAATAAATCTTTCACAAGTACGAATTGCAGGACTAGACACCTACGAAATCGTAATGGTGAATGGGTTCTTTAACGAGGAATTATCTTCTTTGCCAAAAAACGATGTTTTGGAAATTAAGTCTTTTGAAGAATGTACGACAGAAGAATTAACCTCTTATTTTTCTAAAAATCTAGATACGATAAGTAATTTCTTTTCAGCTCTCAATACCGCCTACTTTTCTGAAGGAATTATGATTATTGCGAAAGGAGTAAGCGACAAGCCAGTTCACTTAATCCAATATTCGGAAGGAGACAAAGTAATTTCTCAACCCAGAAACCTCTTTGTGACACAAAAAAACGCAGAACTATCGATTATCAAAAGTTCTATGAATCACAATACTTTCAATTTCTTCTATAATTCAGTGAATGAATTTTTTATTGGTGAAAACAGTCATTTGCATTACTACAACCTTCAGAACTACAACCAAGGAATACAGGTGATTAGTACAAATGTTGCCACTCAAGAAAAAAACTCTACTTTCTCTGCTTACAATTATACCCTGAACGGAGACTGGATTAGAAACAATACCAATGTATTCGTAAAAGGAGAGCACTGCGAAAGCAACTTGTACGGAGCCTACCAGCCCAAAGAGAAACAACACATTGACAATCACACGATCATTGATCACATAATGCCAAATTGCGAGAGCAACGAACACTACAAAGGAACAGTAACTGATAAAGCAACGGGAGTATTTAATGGAAAGGTGTTTGTGAGAAAAGATGCACAAAAAATAAATGCGTTTCAGAGCAACAACAACATTTTGTTATCGAATGACGCTACCATGAATTCCAAGCCCGAACTAGAAATTTACGCGGATGATGTAAAATGTAGTCACGGATCTACTTCAGGACAATTGGACGAAGAAGCTGTCTTTTATCTACAATCGAGAGGATTGAGTAAAGATTCTGCCACCGCCCTTCTAATTGGAGCTTTTTTAGGCGAAGTGGTAGAAAAGATTAGAATTCCAGAATTGAAAGAAAAAGTTCTTGAAATGTATGGAATGGAGTAGGTTTTTAATTAATAATTGAGAATGTACAACTGAGGACTGGGTGATTTAATTGAAGTAAAAATAACAATAAATCGAATGGAAGTCCGATGACAATTGATAACACAAAACCAAGGACTAAGTGTCTCGATTCCTCGGGATGTCTCAATGTCCGAATTGAACTCAACTATGAAAACAATTGACCAGATACGCGCAGACTTTCCTATCCTTTCGCGAGAAGTGAATGGAAAACCCTTGGTGTATTTGGATAACGGAGCTACTACCCAAAAACCTCAAATTG
The DNA here is from genome assembly GCA_023255335.1 of Flavobacteriales bacterium. Taxonomy (GTDB): domain Bacteria; phylum Bacteroidota; class Bacteroidia; order Flavobacteriales_D; family CAJJDF01; genus CAJJDF01. Next base: position 6,144 of record JALRIS010000151.1, read on the forward strand.
TAATTGATGCAATCAGCAAATATTACGAATTTGAGAATAGTAATATTCATAGAGGAGTTCATACTTTGAGTCAAGAAGCTACCGATGCCTACGAACAGGCGAGAGTAAAAATTCAACATTTTTTGAATGCAAGATACTCCCATGAAATCATTTTTACTTCGGGTACCACTGGAGGCATAAATATGATTGCCAGTTCACTATCCAAATCACTAAACAAAGGAGATGAAATTCTTATCACCGCAATGGAACACCACAGCAACATCGTTCCATGGCAAATGATTTGTGAAGAAAAAGAAGCTATCCTGAAGGTAATTCCTATCAACCAAAAGGGGGAAATCACACTAGAAGAGTATGCGAACCTTCTAACGGACAAAACTAGATTGGTTTCATTTACTCATACTTCCAACACATTGGGAACAATTAATCCCACATCTGAGATAATCAAGATGGCAAAAAAACACGGTGCACTCACTCTTGTAGATGGAGCACAAGCTGTAACACACGGCAAATTGGATGTTCAGGAAATGGATGCCGATTTCTTTGTTTTTTCTGGTCATAAATTATTTGGACCCACAGGTACAGGAATCTTATTTGGAAAAGAAGAAATCCTGAATACGTTACCTCCTTATCAAGGCGGAGGTGACATGATAAAAACAGTAACTTTTGAAAAAACCACTTACAATGAGTTGCCCCATAAATTTGAAGCAGGCACGCCCAATATTGCCGGAGGAATTGGCCTTGGCGTGGCCATTGATTATGTTCAGTCGGTTGAGTTTGATTTTATCCAGAAACAAGAAAAAGAACTGTTGGAGTATGCCACTCAAGAATTATTGAAAATCGATGGATTGAAAATTATTGGAGAAGCCGCAAACAAAACGTGTGTTATTTCATTTATTGTGGAAGGCGTTCATCCTTTCGATTTAGGAACGATTGTAGACAAAATGGGAGTTGCTGTAAGGACCGGTCATCATTGTACTCAACCCTTGATGGATTTCTTCGAAATCCCAGGAACAACAAGAGCTTCATTTAGTTTTTACAATACCATTGAGGAAGTAGATATTTTGGTAAAAGCTTTGAACAGAGCTTTGGGAATGTTGAGATAGGATTTTGTGAGTTAAGTCACCCTTTGATTCAATTTGAACAAAGTTCAAATCATTCAGGGTTCGGTTTGGGTGCTTTTTGGTTTAGTTCAATCTGCGGGCTGAGTTTTCGCGAAAGCGAAAGTATCGAAGCCCAACTTTTAATCTCAAAAACTCCTTCATCCGTCATCCTGAACGGAGTCGAAGTCCTCTTCATCGGTCATTCCAAACCTCTCTGCAGACAGGCAGGCTTGATTTGGAATCTTGTGTTGGAGAAAGAATTGCTTTGAGGTTCTGTTTTTCTTCTAAAGAATACATTTTCATCGAATTACATAAATATTTAAAGTGAGTAATGCATAACTTTAGATTCCAAATCAAGTTTGGAATGACTAATTCGCCCTATTTGAATGAATAGAGATTCCGAAATAAATTCGGAATGACTTATAAAAGAATACAGCGACATCATTCGAAACCCGATTGAGAATTTTCATGAAACGCTTTGAGGGGAAAAAGCCTCTATGTTGGAATGAAACAAGTAATAAATTTTCACTAATTTCACTTCACAATCTTATTTATTTATTCTCCCATGACCTCAATCTCAGAAAAACACCAAGATTTTTTTCAAGCTGTTTTTGAAATTGTCCGTCATATTCCCGAAGGTAGAGTAACCAACTACGGAGCTATAGCAAAAGCACTGAGTACTCCAAGTTCTTCGCGAATGGTAGGATGGGCAATGAACGCCTCTCACTCGCAAAAAAACCCTGTACCAGCTCACCGAGTAGTAAACCGAAACGGTATGCTCACAGGAAAAATGCACTTCCCTACCCCAACCGCCATGCAACATGCACTAGAAAAAGAGGGAATTGAGGTAATTGAGGACAAAATTGTCCGATTCAAAGAAATATTTTGGGATCCGAATGTGGAATTATCACTCTAAAAGGAATGTTATTCCTGCGAAGGAAGGAAGGAGAATCATACACTTATTTGTAATAAACAATTCAGTATGAATAGAGATTCTGAAATCATCTCTGAATCAAAAGTCATTTTTAATAAATTTACTTCATCAAAAAATCACTCTACATACTATTCTTTCTGCTTCCATTAAGTGGGAACAGCCAAATGTTTGATTCCATTAAGGAGAGCTTAACCCACTGGCCTGCTTTTTATGGAGATTACAACACTCGCAACTCCTTTATTGCAAATTATCGAGCGCAAGTAAGAGGTGTATTAGGTGGAGTAACTTTCAATGACAACTTCACTATTGCCTTGAGCTACAATTGGCTCTCAACTGAATTTAACCACATTACTGCCGAAAAAGATACGGCAGCTCTGAAAATGAGATACGTAGCCCCCTTTGTTTCCTTTTCTTTTTTAGAAAAAAACAATCTACAACTCTCTATTCCTGTTTATTTGGGAGCAGGACAAACTTTTTACCAAACTAAAAACAACGACAAATCCAACTCACATTTTATTCTTACCTACGAACCCTCAATGAAAGCCACCTATCGAATCTTTCAATACATTGGAATAAGTGCTGGAGTAGGCTTTCGTTTGTTACTCGTTGGAAATAGATACATTGAAGAAAACTTCAACTCCCCTACTTATACCGTAGGAGTAAAGCTATTTATGGGAGATATCTATCGAGATCTTAAAAATACACTCAACGATTAACTGCAATTGGCCACAATAACTTTTATCTTTGGTCGGTTAATCAAAAAGCTCTTTATGAAACAAACTCTTCTCTTGTTATTTTCACTCGCCTATCTTGGCTGTTTTGCTCAGTTTCAGTCTACCTCTGTTTTTCTGGAAGATTCCAATAAAGTAACTAAAATAACGGATAGCTTAAGCCCACTGTTTTATAAAAACCGGTACAACGAAACTGATTTACTTCATAAGATTACAGACAATTACGGAAATAATTTTGAGGAATTGTACGGTACTCGAAATATGCGACCCATCTTACACGGAATCGCTTATCGAGGTGGAGGAAATAATTATTACCACAAAACCAACAAAAGAAAAAATCAAAATCCGCTGCCAAAAGATGGAGTTGTCAATCTTTGTCAAGAGGGTTTTTCAAAATCTGTTTACCTCTACCAAAGAAATGCTGATTCGATCATTGACCAAACAGGTTGTAATTGCATCAACGGGGAATCCAATCGATTCGAATATGTGCAATTAGATTATTTCGATTCTTCTCACATTTATGAAATGATAAAAATGGTGTATGAAAGTGCAACCAATGATTCTATTGGCCCAGTGTATCTTCATTGTTGGAACGGCTGGCATGCCTCTGGATATATCTCAGCCATTTTATTAAAGCAGTTTTGCGGATACACCAATTTAGAAGCCACGAGCTATTGGGATATTGCCACGGACGGAGCAAACCAAAGCCCAAGATACCGAACGATAAGAACGCAAATCAATGAATTTGTTCCCTTTCCGGAATTTATACTGAAAGACGGAATGGGCGAAAAAATTTGTCCTCCAATGCCCACAATTATTGACAGCTCTGATATTCATTTAGAAATTGAACATCTGGTTGTGGTTCCTGAAGCCATACCGTTAAACTACAGCCTTCTTCTGTACGAAGTAAAATTTGGCCCAGGAAGTACGACTATTGCCAACCCCGAAAGTAATCCAGATTTAGAGAAACTATTGGAAGCTTTAGAAAAATTTCCCGAGCTAAAACTAGAAATTGGAGGACATACGGATAGATCTGGTTCTGAAGCAAAAAACATACTTCTTTCTAAACAACGAGCTAAATTTGTATACGACTATTTACTTCAACAAGGAATTTCCTCAGAGCAAATCACTTACAAAGGGTATGGTTCTTCCAGACCCGCTTTTAGCAACAAATACAAATCCGGCAGGGAAAATAACCGCAGAATAGAAGTAAAAATACTTCAAAAGAAAGATTTTGGCGCAACTGGCTTAGTAGATGAAGCAGCGTATGATGAAGAATATTTCACTGCCAAAGAACTGCCAAACAATTTTCAACACCCGCTCAACATTGGTGACAAATTGGTGCTAGACCGATTGACTTTTGAGCCTAACTCTACTCAGATAACAGATTCGTTAAATGAGGATTTACTGCAAATTATTCGGTACCTAAATACAAATAAAACGGTGGAAATTGAGATAGGTGGATTTACAGATAACTCAGGGATTCCGTCCAAGAATGACAGTTTATCGGAACAACGAGCCAAAGCTGTGTATCACTATTTTATTAAAAATAAAATTGAAGAACACCGATTGACCTACAAGGGATATGGAGACAAACACCCCATAGCTCCCAACAGACAGCGATGGGGAAGAGATAAAAATAGAAGAATAGAAATAAAAATAACAAATAAATAATGGAAAAAATCAACTCAGACAAAGCACCAGAACCAGTAGGAATGTATCCTCATGCAAGAAAAGTTGGCAATTTGCTATTTCTTTCGGGCGTTGGACCAAGAGAAAGAGGAACTAAGGTAATTCCAGGAGTAGAATTGAATGAAGACGGAACAATCAAATCGTACGATATTGCCAAGCAATGTCACTCAGTCTTTAATAATGTAAAAACCATTTTGGAAGCAAGTGGATCCTCTTGGGAGCAGCTTGTAGATGTACAAGTTTTTTTGACTAACATGAAAGAAGATTTCAAGATTTACAACGAGATTTATGCCGAATATTTCAAGGAGAACCTACCGTGCCGTACTACTTGTGAAATAAATTGCTTACCCACCCCTATCGCAATAGAGCTAAAATGTATTGCCACGATTGATTAAAACAAAAAAGCCTGTCCTTCACTAGAAAGACAGGCTTTTTTATTCAAGAATAAACTCCTGTATTAGCTCCCCTTTTGTTTTATATCCGTAACGAACTGTTTGATTCGTTGCTCTTCTGATTTTTTACAAATCAATAACACACCTTTTTCTTCAACCACAATAAAATCCTCTAAACCTTGAATTACGGCAAGCTTATCTTTTGGGAGACGGATCACGCAATTTTCTGAGTCGTACATATTCACCTTATCCCCAATTATGGCATTTTGGTTGGGATCTTTGTCAATGTGAGTATAAAGAGCTCCCCATGTTCCGAGGTCACTCCATCCAAAATCTGAGAGAACTACGTACACATTTTTGGCCTTTTCCATAATACCGTAATCGATGGAAATATTTTTACACTCTGCATAGGTGTGGTTGATGAACTCCTGTTCTAATTCAGTGTTGTACACTTTCATTCCTTCACTAAATGCGTCATGCATAGAGGGAAGAAACTTGCTAAAAGCTTCGATAATCGAATCTACGGACCAAATAAAAATTCCCGAATTCCAGTAAAAGTCACCACTTTCGATAAATTGTTGAGCCAATTCAAAATTTGGTTTTTCCGTAAACATTTTTACTTCTCTCACATCCTCTGGACTTCCTTCCACATTATCCAAAAACTGAATATAGCCGTAGCCAGTATCGGGTCTATTTGGTTTTATTCCTAGAGTCACCAAGCAATTTTCCAAACTAGATTGCTTAATTGCGATATCCATCGTTGACTTAAATGAATTTTCACTCATTACGATATGATCCGAAGGAGCCACAATTAAAGTTGCATTTGGATTGAGTGTCTTTATTTTATAACTGGCATACGCTACACAAGGAGCTGTATTCTTTCTACTTGGTTCTTGCAAAATTTGATTCTCCCCTATTTCTGGCAATTGGGTTTTTACCAAGTCTACATAGTCTGAGTTGGTTACAATAAAAATGTTTTCTTTTGGGCAAACCATCAGCATTCTGTCAAAGGATAGCTGCAACAAGGTTCTTCCTAGTCCTAGCACATCGTGAAATTGCTTCGGGTATTCTTCCGTACTCATTGGCCAAAATCTACTTCCTATCCCTCCAGCCATAAGGATACAATAATTGTCTTTCATCATATTAGGTTATATTTTTTGCTTAGTTTCTCCTTCTTTAGGAGTTCTCAAAACTTAGCTACAGCACTCATCAATCAATAATTACACAATTATACAACAATTCTAAATTTTCACTTGTCGGAAATACTTGATTTATTTCAAAATAAGTGTTTAAAAAATTGTAAAATAAAAACCGTTAATATTAAATTTGGAGCCGTTTGATTAATTTTCTTTTGGTACTAAAATATTTTTCGTATTTTGCCGTGTCTTTTGAGAATTGAGAGACAACAACGATAGTTCATCTGTTCGGTAGAGCAGGATTTTAGAGAGGTGGCCGAGTGGCTGAAGGCGCACGCTTGGAAAGCGTGTATATGGGTGACTATATCGAGGGTTCGAATCCCTTCCTCTCTGCATATTGAGTATAAAAACAACTGTATATAACCAACAAAAAAAACAAAACAAGACAAAAAAAATAACCATGAAAAAAGTAATATCATTATTCGCACTAATCGGTCTTTTTGCATTCGGAATGAACTCAGTGAGTTTTGCAGAAGATGTAGATTCATCTTCAATGGCAATGGAAGCTGAAATGGAAGATACAAATATGTCAGCTGCTCCAGCAGTTGTAGAAGAAACTCCTGCCAAAACTGAGGAAGAAGCACCAGCAAAAAAGACAGTTGGAATCATCCAACAAGTAAAGCAGTACTTCATTGATGGAGGACCAGCATTTATGTCACTTGTATTTTTGGTATTCCTTTTAGGTTTAGCACTAAGTATCGAGAGAATC
>JALRIS010000201.1 GCA_023255335.1 Flavobacteriales bacterium
AAAAACGATTGACTACCCCTTTAAATTCTCAATAGGCTTCTTTAAAAAATCGGCCAAAGGTTCGGCAATTTTATACGCTTCCACTATCTTCTTTTCAAAACCTTCTTTCAACATTTCTTCGGGTTCAAAAGTGGTGTACACATAAAATTGTTTGTTGTAGATCAACGGTTGTTTCTCGGCTGCTTCGTGAAATTCCTTGGGGATTCTGGCATTTTTATCTCCCAAAATGTCACCAAAGGTTTTCTTGAATTTCTTCTCAGAAATGATCGCTTCAAATTTCTTTAGATTCTCTGCAATTTCTTCTCTCACTGCATACAATTGATCTTTGTCGGGTTGATAAACGCCAGTGTACACTCTGGCATGTTCTGGAGTTAATTCAAAATATAATCCTGGCACAGCCTTTTCTTTTTTCCCTTTGTTAGAAATAAAAGCCGAACGGTTTAATTTATAGGGTGATTTGTCTTTCGAAAATCGGATATCCCGATTAATTCTGAAAATACAGTCTTTGTAAGTGATGGTTAACGAATTATCCGTTTTGCGCATTTCGTTAATCACTGCCGTTACGAAATCCTCAAAAGGTTTTTTCACGTTTTCGTGGTAACGCGCTCGGTTTTCATCAAACCAATCTTTGTTGTTGTTAGGAGCTAATTCCTTAAAAAATTCTAAAAAATCTGGGGATAAATGTGACATAATATCTTGTGTTTCATGAATGGGTCTTCAAGAAAATTTTGATTTGTAAAATTCCTCAGACCGCAATTTTTACTCTTATATCTGAACCCTGAGCCTTCCGATTTTTTATCGGATTGTTTCGCAGGGGTCATTTCTTTCTAACCTTTTAATTCTACTTTTACCTCAGATTCAATTCCTCGCTCTTTCAATTGTTTTGCCAAACTGGTTCCCAGCTCTTCTTGCAGGGCCAAATAGATTTCTTGCTCTACCTTTTCTTTTCTTTTTTCTTTCGAAAGCAATTTGGAGGCAAACCCAATAAACGCCCCTTTTTCTTTGGCAATTATCTCAACTGGGTTCTGTATATCAATAGAGATTTCTAGTTTTGGCATTCCTAAAAGTTTATTTCAAGGTTGTAACCCGTATATTTTCTGATGTTAATCACCGAATTATCATCAAACAAAAAGTATTGTCCTTTCACCCCCATCAGCTTTTTTCTAAATTGAGGAACTTTCTCGAGGTTTATGCTTGTTACTTTGGAGGGATATTTCAACACGGGATAGTTAATCTCCGTGATTTCATCTTCTTCGGATAAATATTGGCTCAAATCACTGGGCAATGACTCTTCCAATTCCCATTTTATTTCTTCCAAATCTATGTCCGTTATTACTTGGTTGGTCAGCATTTTTCGCCAATTTGTTTTGTCAGTAAAATGCTCTTTGAGTGCTACCTCCATTTCTCCTGCCAATCTTCGGTAAGGAACCTCAGCCAAAATAATTCCCGAACTGGCTCCTTGGTCAATCCATCGGTAAGGTAAATTTTTACCATTGGTAATTCCTACTTTTACTGCACTCGAAACCGCCAGATACACATAATGCGGCACATTGTGATGTTTTTCTTCCCATTCTGCATCTCTTCCTTTTCCTAAGTGCGCTTCGCACAATTCTGGACGAATAATACACGGGGATGCTTGTGGAGCGTTCATAAAATGGTTGTAACAAAATCCTTGACCAAAACTTGTTTTGGTTCGCTTTCCGCAAACGATGCAATTAATCTCGCCCGAATAATTGAATTCTACTTCACTTCCAATCAACTCATTTACATGAAGTTGCTCTTCTCCTAAGTAATAATCTACCACCTCATTTTGGTATGAGGTATTCATTTTTTTTATGTGAAAATTCATGGTATGTTCTTTTTCTTTTTGACGAATTATGAATCATGAAATTACAATTAATGACTTGTAAAACCAACATTATCCGCACTGATTGACTACCCGATTACTAATTCCTTAATAAAAATCCACATCCACCACAATCCTCACAGATTTGAAATGAGGTTGATTGGTGAATGAACCTACTGTTTCTCGTATAAACTCTTTGAGTTTTACCGGGGAAATTTTTCTTTCAAACTTGACCATAAGCTGATTGATGTACAAGTTCTTTATTCGCGAAATTGCTGGCGTTTCTGGTCCCAACACCCTTCCGCCAAGTTGCTTTCTCAGTAGCCTACCTAACTCTTCTGCAGCTTCGGCCGAACGTTCGCGTTCTCTGTGTTTCACGGTGAGTTTTATTAATCTATAAAACGGAGGGTACCCGTATTTTTCTCTTTCTTCAATTTCTTGATGGTACATTCCTACATAGTCGTTTTCGATTACCCGTTCAATTACTGGGTGATCTGGCGAATAAGTTTGAATGATTACTTTTCCTTGCTTCGTCTTTCTTCCTGCCCTCCCCGCAACTTGGGTAAGCAACTGAAATGAACGCTCAAACGATCTGAAATCAGGATAATGCAACAAACTATCTGCATTA
>JALRIS010000211.1 GCA_023255335.1 Flavobacteriales bacterium
AGAATACCACTGATAACTATAACTGCCCAATCCTCCTGAGGCGGAAACAACCAAGGTATCTACACCGGAAGCTCCTAAACAATATGTATCCGAAACTGGCTGAATCGTCACTACTGGATCTGGAACAACCGTTATTACGACTGTATCATTCTCTGAAATACGACATCCAGGTGGGCCGTAAGTAACGGAACCAACAAATGAATAATTTCCTGGAGCAGTAAATGTATTTGGAGTAAAACTAGCACTATTACTCACCACCAATCCTCCCAAACGCCATTGATAAGAAGGCGGATTATTTCCTCCTGTATAACTAAGCACCAATGGAGAAGAAAGTGTACCTCCCACACATAGGGTATCATCCGAAAGTGGTTGAATAACAATGGGAGCTAACAAATTAACTGTAAACACCTGCGTATCTGAACATCCACCATCGATGGAAGTGGCAATCACAGTGTAAATGACCGTTTGAGATGAAGAAGAATTATTAACTAAGCTATCCGTAATTAAACTGGAAGACTGCAAGCTTGTAGTTTCCCCGCTTACATTGAGATTTTGGGTTGCTTGCCATGTAATACTGGAAGGAACATTTACTTGATTGGTCAAATTCCAATTTAATTGACCAGTACAAGAAGTTAAGGGACTAATTTGAACTCGCGGATAAACTTTAATGGTTTTGCTACATGTTGATTCACAATTTGAGAGCAGCGAGTTTGTAGAGGAATCTATGGCTGTTACTGTTAATTCTACGGTGAAATATTGAATTGAATTTGAATTATTTATCAAGGTTAATCCACTAGAATCAGAAGATGTACTTGCCAATGAACTCGAACATCCTGAACATCCAGGAGGATTGCTAACTGACCAAGCATACTGAACAGGTAAAACAAATGAGTCACAAGTTGGAAAGACAGAACTACTTGAAACACTTGTAGTTAAGACAGAACAGCCGGCTGTATCTGCGAGTTCAATAGAACAAACAGGAGGCACTATGACGCAAATCGTATCAGAGTACTGACTTAATCCACAATCGTTTTCAACAAATAGATCTATCACGTAGGTTCCAGAAACCAAAAATTTAACTCTAGGAGTCATAGTTCCGACTGTCCAGAAACCAGGATTTCCTGGAAATCCATTATTCGAGCCTAACGAGCCAGAAACGATTGACCAATTTGTTGTACCTGTTGAGTTATCTGGAGTAATTGTCCAATAATAGGATGAAACTGTATCACAATTAGCACCACTTCCTGTTGGAATGGACAACCCAAAATCTGAGGTGTTGTCCAGTTGAATCTCATCATCAGGACAAATAATTTCTTTGGAAACAGTAAAAGAAGCATCTGGAGGAACCCCTACAGAAATCAATCCCGCTGCCGATGGTTGTGGCTGGACAGAACAAGGATTTTTTGTAATTACAAAAGGCTGAAAAACATTTGTGTAAGTCGTTCCAGAGGTGACCACCGAATTACCACAAGAAGATTGACTATACACATGATTCAATACAGGAGGGGTGTTCGGATGCGTGTAAGTCACAGTAGGTGAACCATCTCCCCAGTCCACCTCATAGGTTGTTCCATCCACATTAGCAGAAGGTACGTTAAAGGTAAAACTCGTAGCATGAGGCAAACATCCATTTGCTTGATTTACAAACAGGGCCAAACTGGCCGGTGAGGGAGAACTCCCAACAAAAACAGAGTAAGTTAACACTGTGGTACAGCCTGCGGAAACAACAACTGTTATTGATAACGAGTATGAACCTGCCTGATAATTATGAGTCTGAAGAGCAGAATAACCGGACGAGGGAATTGTCTGAACTACTCCATCTCCCCAATCAATAGTGACGGATTGAATCGATGAACTTGGAGAGGGTAACACTGGAAAAAAACCGATGAGCCCCGTTGATGATCCTGGACCAATACATTCAACCAATTGAGTTCTACCTGGATTAAATTGCCCACTATTGATTGAGATAGTATAAACATCAAGGAGTACTGTGTCATACAACACACAACTTCCTATCGTGGCTGACAAAACATAAGTACCCGCATCCGCTTGAGAAACAGAGGAAATGGTTGGAGTTAAAGTGGTGTCAGAAAAACCTCCCGGCCCCGACCATTGATACACAGGTTGATAAGAACCGATTCCCGAGACAGACCCAGAAAAAGTATAGGGATTTCCTGGACAAATTGTTGTATCCTGTCCTGCATGAACAGTTACTCCAGAGACAACCTCCACGGCTATTCCGTTTGAATAAGAGAAACAAAAAACACTTCCATTCTGAATAAGCTCTACTTTCCTCCGAAAATAAGTAGTTTGAGTCAAAGAACCTGAATTGTATGTCGCTAAATTTGTGCCGGGAATAGACGTCCAATTTACACTATCTGTAGAATACTCCCACACATATTTTAGAGTATCACCAGTCATTATAGAAGCAACTGAAGTACTAAAAAATGGATTGGGTACTTGTCCAGAACAAATTGTATCGTTACCCAATATAAGACCGGGATTTAGAAATCCGAGCAAGATAGAATCTGTTGTAAAACAAGAGTCTATCCACATGTTCATGTAATAATAACCTTGATTAGATGCCGACAGAAGAATGACAAGCGAGTCCATATTTGTTGAAACAACACTACCATTATAAAACCACTTCACAGAATCAATTGTATGAGATGGATTTACAAGAGTAACAACAGGCCTTACGACAACATTTTGATTGTCACAGACAGAAATTTTGTCTTCTAAAAGAACGGATGCTCCCGTACATTGACCTCGTAAATTTGATAAAAAAGATTGTAGAAAAATAAAAAGAAAAACTACGATCTTTTTCTGACTTAATAAACTTATGGATAGAAAATTAACTTTCATATCTAAATATACAATTCAGAAAGAACTCTGCTCTCCATAATCTTCAAAATGTAGTAGCTTTGTAGTGACTAAGTCGATTGAAATCTAAAGCACAAAAACGTCCATAAATCGAGCCTTTTATGAAGTATTTATTGTGAATGCTAAAAAGCGATTAATACTAAATGAGTTAGAATGACTTAATTGCACATTTCTCAACATTGATTTTAAAAAAAAAGAAATTTCGGCCTTACTCCAACTCTGTCTCTCGCTAAAAACCATTTCACCCAACTATCCATTTGTATTACCACATTGGGAGATTAATGATTTTTTCACATTCATCTTAAACTCGCTTGAAAGTAACATTATAATTAACTCTACTATTTGTCATTTTTGATAAAGAATTATAATTCTCTAATCTAATCAAATTTAAAAACTTTTAACAAAGGCCTTACATTAGATGGGTTATTATAGTTAAAATTTCTATGTTCGTACTCAATAAAAATATTTTTGATAATTCCATTTGACCAAATATGAATATATCCCATTGCTCCTTCAGACTCTTCGAGTGAATTACGATAGACTTGACCAAAAAAATTAGTATTAAAATAGCTCATAACAACATCTGTTTTATCCGTTCTTGTGGAATATTTCCGATCCCTCTGAACCGTCAAATTCTCGATGTATAAATCTAAGATATTCCCTAAAGAATCAGCACATTTAAACCGAAAATCTACACCATTAAAATCATTATAATATGGATTAAACTCAAAATAAACATGGTCCTCTTCCACATTATAAATGGTATCATATACAGTTGTACTAGGTAAAACTGTCATTCGATAATTGTAAATATTAGTAATGATCTTGTATCCTGAATTACTTGGGCCGATAGGACCTTGAGGTCCTGTCAATCCAATTGGACCCTGAACTCCTTGTATTCCTTGTGACCCTTGCGGACCTTGTGGGCCTTGTGGGCCTATTGCTCCGGTTAACCCAATCGGACCCTGTACTCCTT
>JALRIS010000225.1 GCA_023255335.1 Flavobacteriales bacterium
ACTGTTTTTGAACAAAAAAAACAAGAATTATTGTCTGACAATACCGACACAAAAAACATTCAGTTTTTGCAAGCGCAGCAAGATTCGCTCCGACAAAGCTACAAAGTCGAAATGAGCAATATTGACCCACTTTATGAACCCAAAGACAGTGATTACATTTTCTTGACTTTTGTGCTCAACTTTCTGCCACATGGATTAATTGGATTGTTATTGGCGGTTATATTTTCGGCTGCCATGAGCTCTACCGCGGGAGAACTAAATGCCCTAGCATCCACTACTACCATAGATTTTTACAAGAAATTTTTTAAAGACTCAAAGGACGAAAAGAAAGATTTGAGAATAAGTAAACTCTTGACCGTTGGCTGGGGAATACTGGCGATAGTCATTGCTTTAACAGCCGGCTTGTTCGAAAACCTTATCCAATTGGTCAACATCCTTGGGTCGTTGTTCTACGGAACTATTCTGGGAGTATTTCTCTTAGCTTTTTTCTTCAAATGGATTGGAGGAACTGCTGCCTTTGCCGCTGGAATCTTTGGACAAATAGTTGTACTTTCATGTCACTTTCTGTCGGTTTACGGATACTTGGAGTTAGGATACCTCTTGTACAACGTCATAGGAAGTGGAACAGTAATCATCATGGGAATAATTTTCCAAACCATTGTAAAACAAGAATTAACAAAACAACAAACATCATGAAAAAAACACTAGTAACATTGACCACTGCCCTGTTTGCACTATCGGCAACAGCCCAAGAATTGCCAGTACCAAGCCCACTAGGCGAAGTAGAGCAAAAAGTAGGACTCACCGAAGTAGAAATAGAATACTCACGCCCATCGGCAAAGGGAAGAACCATATTTGGAGAATTGGTAAAATATGACGAAATATGGAGGTTAGGAGCAAACATGGCCACTAAATTGGAAATTTCGACCCCGATAACTGTGGGAGGGAAAGAAATTGCGAAAGGAGAATACTCCATGCAAGCAATTCCTGCCGAAAACGGAGACTGGACAATCATCATCAACTCTGACGCGGGGTTGAGAGGACTGAGCGGATATGACGAAAAGAAAGATGTAGTGAGATTGACTGCGAAGGCGATGGTAAACTCTTACACAGAAACTTTCACGATGGGATTTGATAAAATAACGGCTACCTCAGCGGTAATTGCTATCGAGTGGGAAAAATTAAGAGTTGAAGTGCCGTTTACGGTGGATACGGATAAGATTGCTAAAGCAAATATTGAAGCTGCTATCAAAGAAGGGAAAGACCTGGACAAAGTATATGCAAGTGCCGCTTCATATTTTAGCAACATGGAAGACTATAAAACTGCTTTGATGTATGCCGACAAATCTCTTGGAGTAAAAAAAACACACCAAGCGATGTTTACCAAGGCAGGAATCTTAAAAGCCAATGGAGACATAAAAGGTGCTATCAAAGCCGGAAAAGAAGCGCTAGAATTAGCTAATAAGGCAGAATCAAAAGGATGGGCCAACTATATTGAAGGGAATGTCAAGGCTTGGGAAAAAAAGTAATTCTCTATTCTTGTAAAAAGTGAAAACCGTTATTCTCATTTATTTGGAATAGCGGTTTTTTTTGAAAAAGTTTTTTCATCAATGCAATTTCTCTCATCCTCATTGCCCTCTGGCTAATCTACGAGTCTGTTCAGCGTTTGTTAAATCCGAGTGAGATCGAAGAAATGACCGTCATTTACCTCTCTTTGGTGGCCATTGCTGGTAATGGCCTCAGTGT
>JALRIS010000047.1 GCA_023255335.1 Flavobacteriales bacterium
CACAAAGACAAATGGGCGATTGTATTGGCCTTAACCTCTAATAAAGGAGCGGATGATTTTGAATTACAAAAACTTGAAAACGGACAATACTTGTTCGAAAAAGTACTCTCTACCTCAAAGGAATGGGGAAATGAAACAAACACTATGTATGTGGTAGGAGCCACTCGACCTGCTCTACTAGCTGAGATACGAAAAATAGTTCCCAATCACTTTTTACTCGTTCCAGGAGTTGGAGCGCAGGGAGGAAGTCTAGTAGAGGTTGTGAAAAATGGAATGAATGATAACATTGGCCTTTTGGTAAACTCATCCAGGGGAATAATCTATGCAGGAAATGGAATAGATTTTGCGGAAAAAGCCAAAGCCAAAGCCAAAGAAATTCACGCAGAAATGGCTCAATTAATGTCTTAAACTAACTCAGTATGAATATCATATTATTTGACGGAATCTACCACAAAAATTTACTGCCCTTAACTTATACAAGGCCAGTTGCCGAACTTCGAATTGGACTATTTACTATTAAAGAAAAATGGGAACAGTATATAGAAAACCCAATTCAAATTAAAACTCAGGAATACCTTTCCAAAAAATTTGGGTCACCTACAATGGAAAACTCCATCGGTATTAATGCCTCTGTACTTCCCTCAGATGATTTGATGAGTAGTCTTTTGGAGCTCAAGAATAGGCAGATACTTACTTCAAAAGGGAAGATTATAGCGATTAATCCTTTGCCATTAGATTCTTCCAACCTAGAACAAGAGTTGAGTGAATACAAAATGGTAGAGACCAAAGCTGAGTTTATGCAAATTGAAAATGTGTGGGATTTTTTCCGATTAAACGACCAAGCTATTCGTTCAGACATTGAATTAATAAAAAACGACAGAACATTTGTCGCTCCCTCACAGACGAATCAACTTATAGGAGATGATATATACATCGAAGAAGGAGCAAAAGTAGAATGCGCTATTCTTAACACTACCACAGGTCCCATTTATATTGCCAAAGGAGCAGAAGTAATGGAAGGAAGTATATTACGTGGACCAATTGCAGTGTGTGAAAATGGAGTAATCAAAATGGGAGCAAAAATATATGGCGCTACCACGATAGGACCCTATTCTAAAGTAGGAGGCGAAGTGAACAACTGCATGATTCAAGGATATTCCAACAAAGGTCATGATGGATTTTTGGGTAATTCGGTCTTAGGTGAATGGTGTAACCTTGGAGCCGACACAAATAACTCGAATCTTAAAAACAACTATCAATCCGTTGATTTGTACAATTATCCCGAGGGAAAATATGTGGATACTGAGTTACAATTTTGTGGACTCATTATGGGAGACCACTCTAAGTCTGCAATAAACACCATGTTTAATACAGGTACAGTTGTGGGAGTAAGCGCAAATATATACGGAGCGGACTTTCCCTCCAAATTCATCCCCTCCTATTCGTGGGGCGGACGAAAACCGCTAGAATATAAATTTGAAAAAGCAATGGACACTGCCAAAAGAGTAATGGAACGAAGAAATATTTCGTTGACAGAAGAGGATTTAGAAATCCTAGAATTTGTGTACAATGAGAGTCAAAAATTCAGGAAATAAAGAGAAAAATAGTTGTGATTATTCTTTTATTTTAAAATAAATTTCCTATATTTGCAGTCCGATAAAAACAAGAACGATGAAAATTAGAGTTGCAAAAAAAATAGTTAAAAATCAAGAGAATTTGAACTATAATAAAGGTCAAGTACAAAAAGCTGAAAAAACTGTAGCTAAATACAGCAAGAACGCTCCAAAATAATATTTAAGATACATCGCGGGGTAGAGCAGCTGGTAGCTCGTTGGGCTCATAACCCAAAGGTCGCAGGTTCGAGTCCTGTCCCCGCTACTAAGAAAAAAGATCACTAGACTGCTAGTGGTCTTTTTTGTTTTTTGTTAAAATGTTTCATGTTTACGTCCTATATAGCTCTAAATTCAATAAAATATATATTGGATATTCTAAAGACCTCAAAAAACGGCATTCTTCTCCCCAAATTTTTCAAGGTCTACTATTTTCATTATCTTGAGACCTGTAACGATAAAACTCCCAAATAAGAATGAAAAAACTATTTCTAATACCCGTAATCAGTTTGTTGTGTATTTCGGTCAATGCACAAAAAAAAGCAATTACCGAAACTGGTGAAGAGGTAATCTTGTTTGATGATGGTACTTGGGAATATGAAAATGGAGAGGCGCCAGTTGAAACAACAATACCAACGAATAGGAAAGTTTTTGAAAAAAACAATACTTTCTCTTTTCTTCTTAAAAGTAAAAAATTGAACGTTGGAGTTTGGTTAAACCCAAAAAAATGGAGCTTTCAGAAAGCCACAGACAATCCTGTTGCAGAGTATCAATTTCAATTAAGAAACTCCGATTTGTATGGAATGATCATTACAGAGCAAGTAGAGGTTCCACTTGAAACATTAAAAGCTATAGCAGTAGAAAATGGAAAAGCAGCCGCCCCTGACCTCAAGATTGTAAAGGAAGAATACCGAACCGTGAATGGTATCAAAGTCCTATTACTTCAAATGAACGGCACCACGCAAGGAATTAAATTTTCTTATTATGGATACTATTACTCCAACGAAAATGGGTCGGTACAGTTCATTACCTATACCTCACAAAGGCTTATTCAAACCTATTTTGACGAATGTGAAAATTTATTAAACGGACTTGTTGAAACGAAATAAAAAAAGGCGATTTCATCAGAAATCGCCTTTTTTTGTACTGTCGATGTTAACAGAATCAAATCACCTTCAATTTCTTACCTACTTTAATGAACGCTTCTATTGCTCTATCTAAGTGCTCCATTTCGTGTCCTGCCGAAAGTTGAACTCTTATTCTCGCTTGACCTTTCGGAACAACAGGATAGTAAAAACCTATAACATAAATTCCCTCTTTCAACAATTCGTTACTAAAGTCCTGCGATAATTTAGCATCATACAACATTATAGGAACGATAGGGGAATCACCTTCCTTTATATCAAAACCTGCCTCTTGAATTTTGGCTTTAAAGTAATCTTTGTTAGACTCCAACTTATCTCTTAATTCCGTACTTTCGGATAAAATGTCAAATACTTTGTTTGATGCACCCACGATTGCCGGAGCCAAGGAATTAGAGAACAAATAAGGCCTAGAACGCTGCCGTAGCATGTCAATAATTTCTTTTTTACCTGTGGTGTAACCTCCCATAGCTCCACCTAGCGCTTTTCCTAAAGTTCCAGTAATGATATCTACTTTGTCCATCACTCCAAAATGCTCAGGCACTCCTCTACCTGTTTTTCCGATAAATCCGGCAGAGTGACACTCGTCAGTCATTACTAAGGCATCATATTTTTCCGCTAAGGCACATATTTCGTCCATTTTGGCCAAATCTCCATCCATAGAGAACACTCCATCGGTCACAATGATTCTGTGACGTTGGTCTTGTGCTTTTATCAACTGCGCTTCCAAATCTGCCATGTCGCTATGAGCATATCTGTATCTTACCGCTTTGCATAGTCTTACTCCATCAATAATGGAAGCGTGGTTCAGCGAATCCGAAATAACGGCATCTTCTGCCCCAAAAAGCGGCTCAAATACTCCACCATTTGCATCAAAGGCCGCAGCATACAAAATCGTATCTTCCGTGCCATAAAAATCGGCTATCTTTTTTTCCAATTCTTTATGAATATCCTGTGTTCCACAGATAAATCTCACCGAGGACATCCCAAATCCGTGCGAATCTAAGGTATCTTTGGCTGCTTTTATCACTTCTGGATGAGACGAAAGTCCCAAGTAATTATTGGCACAAAAATTCAACACGTTATCCCCGGTGCTAACCGAAATCTCAGCTGATTGTGGGTTCACGATTACCCTTTCGGACTTGTATAAACCAGCTTCTTTAATTTCCTTCAATTCTTGCTGAAGGTGATCTTTTAATTTTCCGTACATGCTTGTTTTATTTGAAGGTAATTGGCACTACCATTCTTACTTTTACTCTTTCTCCACTCACCTCACCCGGTATCCAGGGAGACGTGGCTTTCAATAATTTTACAGCTTGTGCTTGTTGGTTGATGGTAGATTTTCCAACGGGAGCGAAACTTGTCAAGGTTCCGTCCTCCAAAACAACCATTTCTGTGTACACTGTGCCAGGCTCAGCAACTGACCCTTCTCGGTTTAGTGTCTCCTCAATCACTTGTGCTAAGGTAAACTCTCCCGCCAACTGAGGCATTATTTCTGCCGCGTTCACTATTATTTGTGAAGGAGTCAAATCAAATCTTTCTACCCCATCTACTACTTGATTTCCTGTGGCTATTTCAAGCTGTGTAGACAAGTATTTTACTTGCTCTTTCATTCCAGCAAGTTCACTTTTCAGCTCTGTATTTTCCTTCACAAGCTCAATATTTGTTGCTGTTTTCTCTGCAAGCTCTTTTTTTATTCCACAGCTGGAAACTAAAAATATCGCAGCTATTGATAATCCTAATGTAAGTCGCATAGTTTGAGATTTATTTTGAATAAATCAAAGATATAATTTTTTAACTTAACTAAAAATAATATACCTTTGACACAACTAAGGGGTGCCCTAACAATTTTCGGGCTGAGATTATACCCATCGAACCTGCTATGGTAATTCATGGAAGGGATTTTTAAGGAAGACTATGTCTACCCCTCTAAAAAATTAGGTGCATCTCTTGGAAGATTATTAACCATCAATAACAAAACCATGAGAAAATTTACCCTAATTTTTACTTCACTACTTATTGTAGCCACTTCATTTTCCCAGTTCAAAATCACAGGAACCGTTACCGATCAAGACAACCAACCTCTGCCTTGGGTAACTATCCAAATGGAAGAGACAAAATATGTTGCTACTACCAATGGAGAAGGATATTTTGAATTCAAAGATTTAAAAAACGGAAATTATGTGTTGATTTACAACTATGTAGGTTGTTATGAATTTAGATACAATGTGAAGATTGAGAACAAAAACTTTGACGCTTCTGTGAGAATGAGACGAAAAAATGTACTGATTGACGAGTTTACAGTAAATGGAACGCGTATAGAGGAATCTACTCCCACCACTTACACCACAATCGACAAAGAAGAAATTGCCAAAAACAATTTGGGGCAAGACATTCCTTACCTTTTGCAGCAATCTCCTTCCATGGTGGTAACTTCGGATGCTGGTGCAGGCGTGGGATATACTTACATGAGAATAAGAGGAACCGACCAATCGCGAATCAATGTGACTATCAATGGAATTCCCGTAAATGACGCTGAGAGTCACGGAGTGTTTTTTGTGAATATGCCCGATTTTGCTTCCTCGGTAGAGAGTGTAGACATACAAAGAGGTGCCGGAACTTCCACAAATGGCGTGGGTGCTTTTGGCGCATCGGTCAATTTGTACACCGATTTTCGGGCCGAAACTCCTTATGGCGAAGTCAACAACTCGATTGGGTCGTTCGGAACAATTAGAAACACAGTGAAATTCGGAACAGGAGTCATCAATCGTAAGTTTTCTTTTGATGGAAGATTGTCCAACATACAGTCCGATGGTTTTGTGGATAGAGCCTCCGCAGATTTGCAATCTTACTACTTTTCTGGGCAGTATGCTTCGGGCAAAAACAACCTGAAATTCATTACCTTTTCGGGAAAAGAAAGAACCTACCAAGCTTGGGCAGGAATCCCAAAAGATTCGCTCGAAACCAACCGCACCTACAATCCTTACACCTACGAAAACGAAGTGGATGATTACCAACAAACGCATTATCAATTATTTTTTGACCGAAAAATTAGCAACAAACTCATGCTCAATACGGCTTTGCACTACACTCGCGGAGCTGGTTTTTTTGAACAATACCGAGAAGACGATGACATGGCAGACTACGGAATCAGTCCGTTTGTGGAGTACATCAACGACAGTACAAACATCACCCGTAGCACCACCGATTTGATTCGAAGAAGATGGCTCGACAACGATTTTTATGGGGGGATTTTTTCTTTGAAATACAACCCAAACACAAAACTCCAAACCATTCTAGGTGGTGGCTACAACCTCTACGATGGCGACCATTTTGGAGAAGTGATTTGGGCACAATTTGCCAACAATACCGACATCAGAGAACGATACTACGACAACAATGCCACCAAAACAGA
>JALRIS010000069.1 GCA_023255335.1 Flavobacteriales bacterium
TGTCATAAGACGCAATACCCATACTATCCAAATACACTGTTATGTCTTTAGTAGATAAATAAGGCGAAATAGTATCTAGTATTGCAGCAGTTGCAGTTGCAGTATCAATATTTCCATCGAAATCTCTTGCGTAAATCGTTACTGTTATTGAATCAATTCCACAAATAGTATCGTAGCTATCCATCCATACTGAATCTACACAAGGATCAGTAAAGTTGGCAAGGAAATAGGAAGTATCAAAACTCACTTTTCCAGAATCAGTTAAATATAGCACTGTGTCATTACAAACTAATACTGGTGGTAACGTATCCAATACTACTAATACGGTTGCCGAAGAATCTTTGTTCCCACTGTTATCCGTAATAAACGTATAGATAACATTTGTATCGTCTTGACAAGAATTTGAAACTGTTGTATTCCATACTGAATCTATTGTACAGTTATCCCATGACGAAACAACCAAATCGCTCGTGTCATAAGAGGCTAAACCAGACGCATCTTTATACACAACCAAAGTATCAATAGTAGTTACATTAGGAACTATCGTATCTAGGATAGTTACTTGAGAAGTGGATGAAGTGGTGTTTCCACTCAAATCCTGTGCAAAGGTCGTTACAGTTACTGCAACTCCCGAAGCAACACAAGTAGTGTCATAACTATCTTGCCATACACTGTCCAAACCACAGTTATCATCCACTGCTTGAGATAATCCTCCTGCAGTTATACTATATCCCTTCCAGTAATTTCCTGATGAATTCCATAACCACATGTAGCCATTTGCATCGTTAACTCCCCAAGATGAATTCGCTGGCGCAGAAAGTGGCAACTGTTGCGTACTTACGTAAGCACCAGTTGTTATGTTTACCAAATAAATTCGTTTGTTACTATAGTCATACAATGCTATCTCACTTCCAGCAATACCGGTGTAACCCGCAAAATTTGAGTTAACAGGTCCTGGTAGGCCAGTAATCGTTACCGTTCCCAATGACGTGTGAGTCGACCTAGAATACCTGTATAACACTGATCCATTTGTGTAGATAATCTCATCATTATTATAATCATAAGAACCTATAGATTGACTATTTGGCTTTGAATTAGTTAATGAAATGTTCGTTCCAGTTCCCAATGCTGCTCCAGTCGTTGGATCCAAATCTACTACTCTTATTCCTCCCGAAGCAAATGCTACACCCTCTAGCTGATTCGTATTCTTGTTCCACCACATTCCTCTCGTATCCCAACCTGCTGCAACATCAGAAATCAACGTTCCATCAGCTTGATAACTTGCAATTCTTCGTGACGATGTTCCTCCAGGTAACACATAATACACTCCTTTTAGTGGGTTGTAGGCTACTGTCATTGATGTACCACCAAAAGTATAAACCAATGAATCTACCTCCCCGAAACCTAGCAACATAGAGGTGTCATAAGACGCAATACCCATACTATCCAAATACACTGTTATGTCTTTAGTAGATAAATAAGGTGAAATAGTATCAAACACCAAAGCTATTGAAGTACATGAATCTACATTTCCACTTAAGTCTCTAGCGTAAACTGTTACATCAATTGTATCGTTTGCACAAGTTGCAGTTGTTGAACTCATCCATACTGAATCGATACATGCATCATTGAAGTTGTGGATGAAAAAAGAAGTGTCGTACGATACATTTCCTGTTGAATCCAAATACAATACTGTGTCATTACAAACTAATACTGGTGGTAACGTATCCATCACAATCACCACCGTACTAGCTGAATCCATGTTGCCAGACTCATCCATTATGTAAGTTTTCACAAGAGTTGTATCATTAAAACAAGATTGAGGAACGGATGTATTCCATACCGAATCAATCGTACAGTTGTCCCATGTTGAGATAACCAATACGGAGGTGTCAACTGTCACCATACCTGTTACATCATTGAACACAAAAGCCGTATCATTTGTTACAACATTTGGTGCGATTGTATCTAACACTGTAACAACTGATGCGCATGAATCGATGTTTCCCGAGTTATCTCTTATATAAACTTGGATTGTTGCACTTGAATGGCAAGCAAAACTAGTTTCAGTAATCCATACTGAATCCACCCCGCAATTGTCAGCAAATCCTGTTTGTACAAATGAGGTATCAATTGTTACTGAACCCATCGAATCCAAATAAACAGTTGTATCTACACAACTAATAGTTGGCAACAAGGTGTCTAATACAGTAACATTAGAATTAGATGTGTAAATTGTTCCATCCAAAGCTCGAGCACTAATAGTTAATAAAATAGAACTAGGAGAGCAAAATGCTGAATCAGCACTCATCCAAACCGAATCAAACATACAAGAAGGTGCGAGATAAGTTAAAAAATAACTCGTGTCAAAATATACAATTCCTCCGGAACTAATATACACAGAAGAATCTTTTGAATCTATCACATAATTATCAACAGCAATTGCTCGAGAAACAAATTGGGTAAAAGGACTACCCGTATCCATATACGCAAGTCTGATAATATAAACTCCTGGAGTTAAGTTACTAAAAGTGTCACTTATTTGAGATGCTGTAGTTCCCGTGTAACTCGCAGGCCAGCTAGTGTAGTCCCATTGATAGGGCTGCCCAGAAGGTAGATTACCAGGACTTAAAACAAAAGAACCATCATCAATGCAACTAGCAGGAAAATTAGTGTCAATTAAGATAGAAACTTGCGCTTCAATATTGGTTAAACAGATAGTAAATAGTACGAATAAAGCTAAAGATAATTTTTTGTTCATGTTGTTTAAAGTTGTTTAATTTTTAAAATTAAACAACCACTAAACCAGGACCTCAACTACCTCATTTTCTTTGCTCTAAATGCAGTTTTTAGCTATTAAAATGAAATTACACGGTCATAATATCCTTTTCTTTAAGAGCAATAAGGTCATCAATTTTCTTGGTGTAAGTATCCACAATTTTTTGAACTTCCTCTTCTCCCCTTTTTACAAGATCTTCCGCCAATCCATCATCCTTCAATCCTTTCAGATAGTCATTCGCTTCTTTCCGTTGATTTCTGACTGAAACTTTTGCATTCTCCCCTTCAGCTTTGGCTTTTTTCACCAAATCCTTCCTTCTCTCTTCTGTCAAAACAGGAATATTTATAATCACTACCTCTCCATTATTTTGAGGATTCAACCCTAAATTGGAATTGATAATTCCCTTTGCTATTTCATCCAACATAGATTTTTCCCAAGGCTGTACGGTAATTGTTCTCGCATCTAAGGTATTTACGTTGGCTACTTGAGACAAAGCTGTTGGAGAACCATAGTAATCCACAGTAACACTATCCAACATGGAGGGATTGGCTTTACCTGCCCGAATTTTTTGTAGTTCAGTTGTTAGATGAGAGATAGCTTGACTCATTTGATCTTTCGCCTCTTCTAAGGCCATGTTAATTTCTTCAGTCATAGGTAAAATAATTTAAAGTAAATAATCTTGTGTTTATAGAAGTGTTTAATTCTTTACAAGTGTTCCTTCTCTATTCCCAGAAACCACACTGTTCAAGTTTCCTGGTTTATTCATATCAAACACTACGATTGGTAAATCGTTCTCTTTACAGAGAGTAAAAGCAGTTAAATCCATAATATTTAGTCCTTTTTCGTATACCTCATCGAACGTGATACTTTCGAACTTGGTTGCTGTTGGATCCTTTTCCGGATCGGCTGTGTAGACACCATCTACTCGAGTACCTTTTAGAATTACATCAGCTTCAATTTCAATTGCTCTAAGTGATGCTGCAGAGTCAGTGGTAAAGTATGGACTTCCGGTACCTGCCCCAAAAATAACGATTCTTCCTTTTTCTAAGTGTCTTATGGCTCTTCTCCGGATATAGGGCTCTGCTATTTGTTCCATTTTGATGGAAGACATGAGTCGAGTTTTCATTCCGTTGCTTTCTAGAGCTGCCTGAAGAGCTAGACCATTAATCATTGTTGCGAGCATTCCCATATAGTCGCCTTGCACTCGCTCCATAATTCCCTTTTCAGCTTGTACACCTCTAAAAATATTTCCACCCCCAATTACAATCGCTATCTCTATGCCTTTTTCGTGCGCTACTTTTATCTCAGAAGCGTAAGTTGCCAATCGTTTATTATCGATTCCAAACTGATTATCTCCCATCAAAGCTTCTCCACTCAGTTTTAATAAAACTCTTTTAAATTTCATAGTTATTTGTTGGTATGTAAGGTAAGCGAGAGCCAATTACAATTTGACGAAGTCTTACCAAAAAATTATTCGTTAAAAATAAGGCAAAAAAAAGAGAGAACTATAAATTCTCTCTTCTTTTTTATGTAATAAATTATTGTTAGCTCAAAGAAATTCTTTCGAATCCTGTCACAGTCAAATCGTTGTCAGTTTCTTTCAAAAACTGAGAAACGCTTTTTTTGTTATCGCTAAACATAGCTTGCTCCATCAAAGTATTCTCTTTGAAGAATTTACCTAACCTACCTTGAGCAATTTTGTCTGCCATTTCAGCTGGTTTTCCTTCTTGGATAGCCAATTCTTTTCCTACTTCTAGTTCTCTTGCGATTACTTCTTCCGAAACAGAATCTTTGTTCAATGCTACTGGCGCCATAGACGCTACTTGCATAGCTACTTGTTTTCCAGCTACCTGAACTGCTTCTCCTTCTTTGTTCAATCCTACTAATGTAGCAATTTGGTTTCCTGGGTGGTTGTATGCCACAACACTATTTGCTTCAATTACTTTAAAATCAAGTGCTAGTTTCTCACCAATTACACCAATTTGTTCAGTGATTTTTTCCTCTACTGTGATTTTGTCATCGTACTTCAGTGCTTTGAATTCTTCCAAGTTTGCTGGATTGTTATTCATTGCAATTTCCACAAAAGACTGAGTTAATTTTCCGAAATCTTCGTTTTTTGCAACAAAGTCAGTTTCACAACCTAATACCACTAGGTATCCTTTCGTTAAACTTTCATTTGTTTTTGCAAAAACAAGTCCTTCAGAAGTTTCTCTATCCTGTCTTTTGGCAGCTACTTTTTGTCCTTTTTTTCTAAGAACATCAATTGCTACTTCCATATCACCTTCTGCCTCAACCAAGGCTTTTTTGCAGTCCATCATTCCTGCACCGGTTTTTTTTCTTAACTCATTTACTTGAGATGCGGTAATTTTCATTCTAATCTGATTTAAATTCTGTTATTTAAGCTTTTTCAGCTACTTCTTTTCCTTTTGAAGCAGTTCTTTCTGCCAACCCTTCTTTAATTGCATCAGTCATGATTCCTACAATTTTACTGATAGACTTAGAAGCATCATCGTTTGATGGGATTACAAAATCTACGTTTTTAGGGTTTGAATTTGTATCTACCATTGCAAAAACAGGGATTCCTAGTTTTCTTGCCTCAGCAAATGCAATATTTTCTTTTTTCACATCTACGATAAAGATTGCTGCCGGAGTTCTATTCATGTCTGCGATAGAACCGAATACAATTTCTAGCTTTTCTCTCTGACGAGATCTTTGTAATCTTTCTCTTTTTGACATCGTATCAATCGTACCGTCTGCCAACATTTTGTCGTAAGCCTGCATTTTTCGGATAGACTTCTTTACAGTTGAGAAGTTTGTCAACATTCCTCCCAACCATCTTTCTGTAACGTAAGGCATGTTGGTCTCTTTCACTAACTCAGCCACTACATGCTTAGCTTGTTTTTTAGTCGCTACAAACAAAATCTTCTTTCCTGATTTTGTGATCTGCTTCATGGCAGCTGCAGCTGTTTCGATTTTCTTAACAGTTTTGTTAAGGTCGATTACGTGGATTCCATTTTTTTCTGAAAAAATGTACGGAGCCATACTTGGGTTCCATTTACTTTTTAGGTGACCAAAATGTACACCTGCTTCTAATAACTCGTCAAAGTTTGTTCTCATTTTTTTTGTGTTTGTTTACATTCTGTTATTCAATCAACATTGCTGGTAGCGTTCTATTTACTCTTGACATTCGCCTAGGGTGTGATAGAAACAGTCCAACAAGTTTAGATACTAAACAAAATTTGTATGTGTATATATTAACGTTTACTAAATTGAAATTTCTTTCTTGCTTTTTTCTGTCCTGGCTTCTTTCTTTCTACCATTCTAGAATCTCTTGTCATCAATCCTTCCGCTTTTAACATTGGCTTGAATTCAGCATCTACCTTTACCAAAGCTCTGGCGATTCCCAATCTAATTGCTTCTACTTGTCCAGTAAAACCACCACCATCTACATTGATAGTAGCATCGTACTTTCCTAGAGTATCGGTCAAGATAAAAGCTTGGTCTACTTTTCCTGTTTGTAAATCAGTAGAGAAATAATCTTTATAATCTTTCTTATTGATTGTAATATTTCCTTTTCCTTCAGATAGATAAACTCTTGCAACAGATGTTTTTCTTCTTCCTATTGTATTAATAACTTCCATTCTATTATTTGTTATTTAATGTCTTCTAATTTGATTGTCTTTGGTTTTTGAGCCTCATGCTTGTGTTCGTTTCCAGCCACAACATATAAGTTGTTTCTGTAAATATCTCTTCCCAAAGTGTTTTTTGGCAGCATACCTTTTACAGCTCTTTCTACCAAAGCAATAGGATTTTTCTCCATTACTTCTTTCGCTGTAGCAGTTCTTTGTCCGCCTGGATAACCTGTGTAACGGATGTAGGTTTTGTTGTCCCACTTAGCACCTGTCAACTCAATTTTATCTGCGTTGATCACTATCACTTTGTCTCCGCAATTTGCGTGAGGAGTGAAGTTTGCTTTATGCTTTCCTCTTACCAGTTTTGCTACGTTACTAGCAAGTCTTCCTAGTCTTTGTCCTTCAGCATCAATCACAAACCATTCTGTGTTTGCGTTCTCTTTATTGGCCGAAATTGTTTTATAACTTAGTGTATCCACTTGTGTATAGGGTTTAGTATTGTTCTTAATTTATGGACTGCAAAGGTAAAACAAATTTATTTTTGCGCAAACTTTGATTAACATTTAATTGTGGAAAAAGAATCTTTTTTTTGATTCCTCTCATTTTGTGGGAAAAAACAAGGGATATTGTCTCTAAATTTTATTTCGATTCTGTGTCTTTTCTCACCCAACTCTCCTCTCACTTTTTTCTATTTCAGAATTACTCTGTTCAGTTTGTCCGATACAATTTTTTTTAGCTCTATCAAAGTCAATTGAGAAGTAAGTAAATCAACCATCTCTTCTTCTTCAGGGACTTCTTTCAATTTCACCTGAATCTCCTCGATATCTAGCTCTATTCTTTTTAGCTGAAGAGCCAATACCGCATGTTCAAGCGCAAACCTCAACTTCATGTCTTCGGTTGATACATAGATTTTGTGCTGAACTTTCCAGTTCTCACTTAGTTCGTATTTGGTAGAAACGAGAGACACCACAGTTTCAACAATCTATGGGTCTGTATGTAGCATTAAGGGTTTGTTGGTTATCTCATTTTCTTGAGTAACAAGTTTTTCGTAATGATCAAAAATGTGCTGATAAGTTTCGTTTTCAAATCTTATCTCATCCTGAGCAAGTGTCACCACAATATAGTTCGCAGCAGTTGTAACGATTTCATCCACTTCACCTGATTCTGGATTTTTTTGATAAAAAACCACTTCATGATCGCCATAATTCAACAACAATCGGATAATGTCTTTTTCCAGATGATTCAACCCACTTTCGGAATAGTTGGGCTGCTTTGTTTCTTCCTTGTAATAAGGCAGAGGAATTTCTTCTTCCGGCTCATTACGACTTCTTCTTTCTTGATTAAATGTCTTTCGAAGAGTTTTATTCAATTCATTGTATAGTGCTTTCTCACTAATTTCGAACATCGAAGAAACTTCGGACATATAGATAGATCGTTTCACCTCATCCGATATCACCGATACCGTTCCTAAAATATCTTTCACCAATTCAGCTTTTTTTATAGGATCATTCTTAGCGTCCGAGAGGAGCAAATCACTTTTGAATCGAATAAAATCTTTCGAATTAGTCTCAATAAAATCTTCTAATTCAGGCTGGCTCAGTTTTTTCGAATACGAATCGGGGTCTTCTCCATCAGGAAACAGCACCACTTTAACATTCAGCCCTTCTTTTAGAATCATATCAATTCCACGAAAAGAAGCTTTGATTCCGGCAACATCACCATCAAACAACATGGTAATATTGGGTGTGTATCTCTTGATTAATTTTATCTGATCAGTTGTGAGAGAAGTACCGGAAGAACTTACAACATTCTCAATTCCTCTTTGATGGAGCGACAGGACATCTGTATATCCTTCTACCAAGTAGCAAACATCTTTCTTTACAATGTCTTTTTTTGCAAAATACAAACCATACAAGACTTTGCTTTTGTTGTACAACTCACTTTCGGGAGAATTAAAATACTTCGCTGTTTTTTTGTCATTCCTGAGAGTTCGACCACCGAATGCAATTACTCGTCCCGTAATCGTATGGATGGGAAACATGACTCTTCCCTTAAAAAAATCGAATCTTTTTCCTGGTTCTCCTTTGGTAAGACCAGCGGCTAATAAATACTCTTCTTTGTACCCTTTTTTTAGGGCTTCGGAAGTAAATCCATCCCAAGAGTCCGGATTATACCCTAACTGAAACTTGGTAATAGTTTCCATCGAATACCCTCGTTCAATAAAATAGGAAAGCCCTATTGATTTCCCTTCATCGGTTTCCAAAAGTTGTTCTGTGTAATATTTTTGAGCAAACGAATGAACTATTTGAAGTGATTCTCTGACCGATTGCTGCTCTTTTTGAGCAGGAGTTTGTTCTTTCTCCTCAATTTCTATTGAGTACTTATTGGCCAAATAACGGAGAGCTTCCGGATAGGTTAATTGCTCATATGATTCAGGTGTATAAGGTTTATATTCTTTAACGCTTTTAATCCAGTATTCAAACGATACGATAACGAAGTCATGCGTTTCAATTTCGGATAGCTCTAACACCTTTAATTCGAGGCTTAGAAGCGTTAAAAACGTAT
>JALRIS010000219.1 GCA_023255335.1 Flavobacteriales bacterium
TGACCCAAATGACCAAATGCGTGTGTACAATTTTGCAAAGGATATTTACGTAAGTAAAGAATTTGGTGGAAACTGGACGTATCGTGGAGATCCATTTGGGAATACAATAAGTGAAGCTGCAATAGCCGAGAATAATTCGGATATTATTGTTGTAGCAAGAGGAGCCGCTATCATGAAATCGACTAATGCTGGTGCAACTTTCACTTCCATAAAGACAAACCTTCCCAACTATACCATAACCGATATTGCTTTTAATCCTAACGATGACGATAATATCTTTGTCACTTACAATAGATACCAAAATGACGGAAGTAAGATATTTATGACCACCAACGGAGGAGTCAACTGGACAAACATAACGTATAATATAGGAAATATGCCTTTACGAAATGTGGTAGTGGACCATACCAAACCTGGAAATATATACGTAGGTGCCGAAATTGGTGTGTATACAAAAACAATTTCTGATACTGCTTGGACTTTGTATACGCCAGGATTGCCAAACTCTACCATTAAAGAATTAGAGGTAGTAAATGGTTCTAACACGTTGAGAGCGGCAATATGGGGAAGAGGACTGTGGGAATATTCATTGGTGGGAAGAGAGAATTACCCTGCAATTGTAAAGACTTGGATTGATGATATGCCAACGCTATCAGTTCCTCGAGAAGATATCGATCAGCATATTAATGCTCATGTTTCTAGTAATTTGCCGATACGCAGCGTATATGCCATGTGGTCTGTAAATACCCCAAGCTTCGGGAATCGAATAGGGATGGTAAATACCTCTGACAGCACTTATGTGTCTAGTACGCCTATTCCAAATTATCCGATGGGAACGAAAGTGTTTTTCAAAGTATTTGCTGTAAATGCAAACAACGACACGAGTGAAACATATAAATTTCAATACACCGTAAGGTTTAATCCTCGAGCAAGTATTCATATCAACGAAAAAGAACAGTTTAAGGTAAAAGTATTTCCTAATCCAACGGAAGGTGCGGTTCGTTTGGCTTTCGAAAATTCGGTAACTCAGGGAACTGTTGTGTTGTTTGATGAATTAGGAAAGCAAATAATGACTCAATCAATTAATGGATTAACATCTCTGGATATAGATATCACAGAATGTGCTACAGGTCTTTATTACTTGGTTGTGCAGGCAGATGGGAAAAGATCCGTAGAAAAAATTGTAAAGAAGTAATGAATACCTATTTTTCACACGAAACAGCCGTAATTGATGAAGGCTGTAGAATTGGAGAAGGAACCAAGATTTGGCACTTTTCACACATAATGCCCAATTGCGTAATTGGAGAACGTTGCAATATTGGTCAAAATGTAGTCATTTCACCAGAGGTGACTTTGGGAAATAATGTAAAAGTTCAAAATAATGTTTCGATTTACACAGGTGTAATTTGCGAAGATGACGTATTTCTTGGTCCTTCCATGGTTTTTACTAATGTAATAAACCCAAGAAGTGCCATCGTAAGAAAAGAAGAGTATTTGCAAACTAAAGTTAGAAAAGGAGCCTCCATTGGTGCAAATGCAACGATCGTTTGTGGTAATGACATAGGAGAGTATTCCTTCATAGGAGCAGGAGCGGTTGTGACCAAAGAAATTCCAGCCTATAGTTTGTGGGTTGGCAATCCCGCCAAACAAATTGGATGGGTAAGCGAGTATGGCCATAGGTTAGAATTTGATGCCCAAGGAGAGGCACTATGTAAAGAATCAAATCAAAGATATAAATTGGAAAACAAGAAGGTTTTTCCAATAAAATAGAAAGAATGAAGAAAGTAAAATTTGCAGTGGTTGGAAACGGACATATCGGGAAACGACATGCCGAGATGATCACAAGGAATGAAGGAGCTGAGTTAGCTGCTTTGTGCGATATAAGACCAAAAGAAGAACTTGGAATTGAGAATTATCAAGTTCCGTTTTACCAATCAATAGAAGAGCTGCTGGCGAGCGATACAGAATTTGATGTATTAACGGTAAGTACGCCAAATGGAATTCATGCCGCCCACAGTTTGCTGGCGCTGGAGGCTGGAAAGCACATTGTGTGTGAAAAACCGATGGGACTGTCTAAGGCAGATTGTGAGGAAATTATGCATGTTTCACTGAAAAACAACAAACAGGTTTTTTGTGTAATGCAGAACAGGTATTCTCCTCCTTCAGCCTGGTTGAAGGAGGTAATGGAAAACAAACTGCTAGGAAATATTCACATGGTTCAGCTAAATTGTTATTGGAACAGAGATGATCGTTACTATAAGAAAGGAGGATGGAAGGGAACCCCCGATCTTGACGGAGGAACTTTGTTTACCCAGTTTTCTCATTTTATTGATATCATGTATTGGTTATGCGGAGATATTGAGAATATCCAAGGGAACTTCAAAGATTTTACCCACCAAGAGTCTACCTCGTTCGAGGATTCAGGTCTTGTCACTTTTGATTTTATGAAAGGTGGAATGGGCGTATTGAATTATTCT
>JALRIS010000035.1 GCA_023255335.1 Flavobacteriales bacterium
CAAATTTTGATACGGAACTAAACAACGTGTTGATTCTGAACTCTTCGGAGGACGAAATGAAAGTAATTGAGGAGTTTGCTACTGACCTTTTTGATACTCAAAATGAAGCGATACAAAGAATTGTGTCAGAATTTGAGGGAAATCAGGCAGTTCATTTTTATTTGAGGATTCATCCAAATCTTGGAAAAGTGGATAATGTACAAATGAAGGAAATCGATCAGTTTCAATTTCCAAATTTGACTGTGATAGGTCCGAACGACCCCATTGATACATACGCCTTAATGGATGCTTGCGATAAGTCTATAGTTTTTGGCTCAACATCGGGAATTGAGGCAACTTATTGGGGTAAATCGTCTATTTTGCTAGGTAAATCATTTTACTTTTATTTAGAGGATACGTGTTACAAACCTCAATCCTATGAGGAGTTGTTCGAATTAATTATTACTCCTGACTTACCCCCAAAATCTCAAGAGGCTTGTTTACCTTACGGCTATTATTTTTCTACCTACGGAATCAAAACCAAATATTTTGATTACCAAGGTTTAAACAATTCCACTTTCAAAGGCAAGCGCATAAGGAAATGGTATCCTTCCACTTTCTTTTTGGCTGTAAGATACCTATTTCAGTTCAAAAAATGGGCAACAGCGTATAGAGCTGTTACCGGAAATCGATGGAAGTTACGCGACTTTTTTAGGTACAAAATTTAGTTTCTCCTTCCACTTATTTGGGAGTACAAAAAGTAGCACTAACATCAACAGTAAAAATCCGGAAGTAAATCCTGACACTGCAGCATATTTGGCAGGAGGATCTAACACAAAGACAATTTCTTTGGCATTTGCTGGTATTTCTAGTCCTCTCAGTGCATAGTTCACCCGCACGATATTGGCTTCTTTTCCATCAATGTACGCCCGCCAACTCTTGTTTTTTCCGTACCATATCTCCGAGAATACTGCGAACTGATCGGTTGTATTGGTGGCAGAGTAGGTCATTCTGTTCGGAAGGTACTGTTCCAAGCTGATTGTGCCAGTTCCGTCTCCTACTTGGTCGTAATCTTCTTTGTTAAATTCTGTAGCCAAAATTACAGCTCTTTCTTTTGTATTGAGCGAGTCGAGTCCCTTGATTTCTTTCAATGGGGTGGTCACTTCTGTAATTTCTTTTATGAACCATGCAACACCATTAGCCTGGTTATTCACCTGAAGTTGTTGCTGCTGGTTGATGAAGTATTTCGTATTCAGCATGTTCAATACTTGCATATTTCCTTTCGCAATTTGAAAATCAATTAAATCTTGATATCGCTGAAGTTTTGCTGCGTGATACCCTCCAATCGTATTGTGGTGGTAAGAAGTTTTTGCATCGTTAAAAGTAGGAATAGATTGGTCAAATACTCGGTAGTAGGCTCTTCCTTTGGGTTCCATCGAGAATATTTGTTGATCTACAGGGCGCGGGTTAAACTCACTTTGGTAGGTGGAGGCATTTACAAAACTATCGTCATCCAAGTATCGTTTTCCTACCAATACTAAATCTAACAGCACCAATGCTGCGAGACCAACAAACAAAAAGGAAGGCTTTATTTTGTTTTTGAGATGTAAATAAAAGGCGAGGCAAGTTAATCCTACAATGAGGACTGTTCTCATTACGTCTTGTCCCAGTAATGTTTTTCGAGCTTCTACAATTAGGGGTTGTCCTTCATTTATTTTGTCATACCCATTCATTGCGTACAAGTAGTAGAGGATGCTAATCCCGGCAGTTATTCCTCCACTAATCAAGAGAGGTTTTAGGTAAACAGATTTGTCCTCTTTTTTCAAGAATTTGGTAATTCCCATTCCTATCGCAATCACCAAGAAAGCGGGCAATAGATTGATGATTGAGCTAGGAGCTCTAAACTTGTTGAAGAATGGAAGGTTTTCGAAGAGGAATAAATTTAACGCCTCAAAATTCTTTCCTAAGGACAAGGCAATTAATGCTATGGCGGTTGCACCAAATGCAATTCTATTTTTCCAATTCAGTAGAAAGAGAGAGAACACAAACAAAAAGAGTAATCCTGCGCCTAAATAAGCCGATCCTCCAGTGGATCCCATCCCGCCAAAATAGATTCCAAAAATGTAGTTTCCGTCTTTTTTGGGTCTGAATCTTCCATCGCCTTTGAGGGCATTTGCTAGAGTCTGTTTTCCGGGTTCAGCTTTTCCCACCTCTTCTTTGGAAGAGCCACCTACAGCTCTGGGTATTAAAATACTGAAGACATCCTCTTTGGCATAACTCCAGCCCATTGCATATTCCCAATTCAATCCACTTACACTACTACTTGTGTTGGCAGTTTCGGTAGTTTTCTCTAGAATAGGTTTTCCTCTCATGGTATCATCCGAAAAATCTTTGGACGATAAGATCTGACTAATGTTGGAGGCGGCTCCTAGTGCCACAGCCAATAAGACAACCGCTGATGCCTTTAAAAAATGAATAATCTGCTTGTTTTTAATGGCAAAAACAAAATAGGCTAGTGCAAACACAAAAAGCAATAGGAATAAATAATACACCATTTGAGGGTGATTTCTGACAAGTGCTATTGAGACAGACAAACTCACGATGACAAACCCTAATAATCCCTTCCCTCTAAAAGCCAGAATAAGTCCAGTGATGAGTAGGGGGAATCCCGCGAGCACTTCTAGTTTATTGGCGTGTCCTGCTTCAATCAGGACAACGTAATTTACGTTGTAGGAAAAACCTAGAGCCAGAATTACGCTGAGCCAAGGAGAAATACCCAATAGGATTAATGCCAAGTAGGTAAGCAGTCCTGCTTTAATCATGTATCCAGCGGGGTACGAGAAAAAACTGTGTGACACTTCATTCAGTTTACGCGCATAATTATACTCAATGCCATTCGACAAAAAGCCCCAAGGCATTCCGCTGAACATGGAAGAATTCCACTGAGAGGGTTCCCCTGTTTGTTTGTGATAGTCGGCAGGTAGTTTTGTCCAAGCGGTAGAAGAAATTGCATCATGTGCTTTCACAACCTTTCCATCTAATTGGGGAGAGAAATAAACCAAATTAAAAATAAGAATAAGGCCTATCGCGATTAAATGAACAGGCTTAATGGTTTGGGCTAAGTCTTTTAGTTTCATAATTATTTTTTTGTAATTCCTAAATTAAATTCGTCTTCTTGCTTGATTTCTACTTTCCAAATTGCTCGAGAGAAGCCAAGGTGGTAGCCAGTAAATTGAACAAGAGTAGTCCACACTGACAAGGCTCCCACCGAAATGGACTTATTCTTTTTACTGGAGTCAATAAAAATAGCTAATAAATAACTAACTACCAGAACGAAAAGGATTCTTGTCCAAGGCAAAAGAAGCGCAGAGAGAACCACAAACAAAAAGAAAACCGAAGGAAACAAGAAAGTAATCTTGAAAGTTTCGGGATATAGTTTTGTAATGAGGTAGCGTACTTTGCCAAAATTTGAAACCTGTTTGTAAAAACTCTGAATGGAATTTCTTCGTTTGTGATAGACGTGAGCTTCCGGAATAATTTTGGTTTTGTAACCGGCTTGTAGAAAATCTATTCCAAAAATTGTGTCTTCTCCTGGATGCAATTTAGTTGCAGGAAATCCTCCCATTTTCAGAAAAGCCGCTTTCAAAATAGTCATGTTAAAACTCCGCAACACATAGTTTTTTTCGTTCTTTTTCCGAGCCCTAATTCCACCTGTTGTTAGTAACGAAGTCATAGAGTAGCTGATGGCTTTTTGCATGTTATTAAAATCCGGATGAGACTCATCTGGTCCACCATAACCTTGGTATTCGTCTGTAATAGAATTCGAAATAAGTGAGAGGTAGTTTGGCGGAAGAATGCAATCGCTGTCTGTAAAAATAAGGTAGTCTCCTTTGGCTAAGGAAGCTCCCATATTTCTTCCTATACTAGGACCTTCATTTTTCTTGAAATGATAATGAATTGGGAACTTTTCTGCATATTGAGTGCAAATGTCTTCTGACGTAACAGAAGATCCATCCTCAATCACGACCAGTTCAAAATCCTTGTAATCTTGTTTTTCGAGACTATCCAGTAGTTCTTTCATTTCATCTGGACGATTGTAAACAGGAACTACGATTGAAAATTTCATAGGAGAATTAGGTTTCTGAAACAAATATAAACAAGTGATTGATGATTCAGTAAAATGAAAGGGATAAATTCAGGTCAAAAAAAAGAATACATAGTAAGCGTTACTTTTATTCCACCAATTTTTCCAACACATACACAATCATTTTGTCCACAGTTTTTTTGTAATCCTTGCTGTATTCTTTCAGATGTCGGTTGGCAATAACCGCACAAATGGTGGCAGTTTTGTGTCCCATCATGGAGCCTAACGCGTACAAGGCGGAAGTTTCCATTTCGAAGTTTACCAGTTTTGTACCATTAAATTCAAACTGAGCCAGTTGTTCGTTTAGGTTTTCTTGTTGGGTTTTTATTCGGAGCACTCTTCCTTGTGGGCCATAAAATCCATTTCCTGTTACGGTAATCCCGGTGTTGGCTTCAGGTTTTAATAGGGTGATGAGTTCATCACTTCCCTTTGCCACGTATGGCTTAACGGTAGAGACACTCCAATTCACTTGTGAAAAAAAAGCCTTTTCAAAATCCAACTCTTCTTCGCTAGACAAGTGGCTGTAAAATCCTGCAACGCCATCGAAACCAAGACCAAATTCTGAAACGATGTAAGAGTCAACCGGAATGTCTGGCTGCAAGGCACCGCACGTTCCAATTCGTATGAGGTTCAACGATTTTTTTTCTTTCTTGATACAACGAGTTTGTAGGTCGATGTTTACCAAAGCATCTAGTTCATTGAGCACAATATCAATGTTGTCGGCTCCAATTCCAGTCGAAAGAGCAGTAATTTCCTTGCCTTTATAAGTGCCTGTGTGAGCCACAAATTCTCTGTTAGCCGTTTTATGGGTAATAGAATCAAAATTTTTGGAGATTTGCTCTACTCTTCCTTGGTCTCCTACTAGTAAAACCGTTTCGGCAAGCTGATGAGGCAGAAGGTGTAAATGAAAAATACTTCCGTCTCGGTTAATCACTAATTCCGATTCCTCAAGTGGATTTTCCGATTCATTTAATCTTGCCTTCATTGTTCACTGTTTTGTAAAGAATTTATTTCCGAATAATCCAATCTCCTCAGAAGTTTTCGTTTTCATCTAACATCTAGAATCTATTTATCCAATGAGCCAAACACTTTTTGGAGCACATCAGTAACACGAGCTGCAGGATCTTTTCTAATTTTATTTTCCTCTTGAGCCATTAGGGTAAAAAGTCCGTCAACTGCTTTATTGGTAACGTATTGATCTAGGTCTGGATTCACTTTTTCTTTTCCCGTTAAGAGAGTAGATTTGTTGTACAAGTCTGCCAACGGATTCCATTGCTTGGTCAGTTCCACCTTATCAATGGAAGCTTTTGCAATGGGAGAAAATGCTGCAATAAGTTGAGCCGTAGTTTTTTCTTTTAAAAATTGAGTGGCAGCTCCTTCACCGCCTTTCAAAATAGCAAAACCATCTTGAATGCTCATATTTTTTATAGCGTCCAAAAAAATAGGGGCAGCGGTTTTAGAGGCATCCTCAGCGGCTCTATTCAAGGTAGTTTCGAAGGTAGCCAATTGGTTTTGTAATAATCCTTTGTCGTTTAAGAATTCCTTTACACGAATCGCATCTTCCGGAAAGGGCAGTCTGATAAGAGAGTTACCATTGAATCCATCAACCTTGGAAGCCAAGGAAGAAGAGTTCTTGATAGCAAGATTTAGTGCTTCTTTCAATCCAGAGATTACCTCGGTATTTGTTAATTTGGTTTCTGAACTTTCGGTAGGAAGTAGAATTTCTCCTGCCACTTGTTGGGCGATATCGCAAGAAACTAGAGCAGAGAAGACGATCCCTGATAAGATTATTTTTTTCATAATAGGTGTATTTCGGTATTACTCAATTATTCCACCAAATTACTAAAATACTTTCTTTCTTCTTAGGCCTGTTGCCTAAAATAATGGTAAAAAAGTCGGTTTGGTTGGTTTTACTCAGTCAAAAAGGCAGAATTTAGGATGTGTTTATGACAAACTTACTTGTTTTCAGTGAATTAACTTATTGGTTTCGGATTTGATAGAGGATATATGAATTCAAAAAGAAAAGAAAATGAATCCAGAGAAATTTACAATAAAAACACAAGAAGCTATTCAAGAGGCAAACCAATTGGCTCAATCTAGAGGTCAACAGCTAATAGAGAATGGTCATCTTTTAAAAGGATTGATGAATGTGGACACCACTATTTTTCCTTATATGTTGAAAGAAGAAGGGATAGACTTACGCACGATTGAGAGCGAGGTAGACCGAGTGATTGACACGTATCCAAAAGTTTCCGGAGGAACCATTCAACTTTCTTCTGCTGCCGGAAAAACTCTTTCGAATGCCCAGCACTATGCTTCAAAAATGACAGATGAGTTTGTGGCATTAGATCACTTATTGTTTGCCCTGAGCGAAGGGAAAGATCGAGTGGCAGAGTTGCTAAAAAAGTACAAGTTGACCACCAAGCAACTCAAAAAGTATAGTGAAGAATTAAGGGATGGTGATAAAGTAACTTCACAATCACAAGAAGACACGTACCAATCGCTAGAAAAATACGCCAAAAATCTCAATGAACTGGCCAAGAGTGGCAAGTTGGACCCAGTAATAGGAAGGGATGAGGAAATCAGGAGAGTCTTACAAATATTGTCTAGAAGAACAAAAAACAACCCTATTTTGATAGGAGAGCCAGGAGTTGGAAAAACCGCCATTGCAGAGGGAATTGCTCATCGAATTATTAGCAATGATGTGCCAGAGAATCTTCAGTCCAAAAAGATATTTTCGTTGGATATGGGAGCACTGATTGCCGGAGC
>JALRIS010000085.1 GCA_023255335.1 Flavobacteriales bacterium
TAGAAGATGCAGGCCACTGGGTGCACGCAGAAAAACCTGCCGAATTGCTGAGCCTAATTCAGGATTTTGTGTGAGAAAAAAGGAAGGGAGTTGTTTTTGTTGGAATACCTGATTTTAAATGAAATGATTCAGACTACTTTCACAATCTAAAACAAGAGATACAAAAGGAAGTCAAAGAATTTGATTGTGAAGATATGTTTTTCAACTTGACTATCGAGTAGGATGAAATTAAATAGGCATTACAATTGCGCATACAACGCAGCCAGCAATCGCTATATCATAAGTTTATCTGTTTTTACAACCCCCAACAAGTTTTCAATCAAATTATATCAGCCCAATTTAGCTCCTCCAACTCCCCAATCATCCCAGACTTTTGCCTTTTTTTGAGGCTAGATTATTTGAGGTAAAAAAATAATTACACCAATTTTATGGAATTTGGTAGGAAGCGGCATCTTATTACCAAAAGCCGGCAAATCAATTACACTTTACAAAAAAACAAAACTCATGAAAACACTAAAACTAATCGCACTGGGACTTGCAGTTCTGGGCGGAACACTAGCTCGGGGCCAATCGGATGTTGGTTCTATCAAAGGATACATCTATGACGGAGACAACGGAGATCCTTTGTATTTTGCTACTGCCAAAATAACCCATGTAGGAAATACTCAAGGTTCTACTTCGGACGAAAAAGGAAAATTCTTGATAGGTTCGATACAACCTGGGACTTACCTCCTAGAAGTATCGTACATGGGAAAGGCTACCGCTCGTAAATCAATTACCGTAAAATCGGGACAAGTGGCTTATCGAGACACGGTATTTTTGTACGACACGGCCGGGATGCTCACTACTTACACCAAGGTAGAGTATGTGAATCCATTGATCGACCCATACGAAGTATCCAAGCCTACTTTGCAAGCCGAACAATTGGGCAAAATGGCAGAATTGAGAAATCCTGCCAACCTACTAAAAGTGATAGGAGAAGGAGCTTTTACGATAAACGAAGGTACTCAAGAAGTGTACTTCCGAGGGTCTAGAAGCAACGGAATATCGACCTACCTCGATGGGCTCAAAATTCAAGGAGCTATGCCAAGTGTGCCTGCCGTATCGATAAAAAGCTATGCGGTATTTACAGGCGGATTGCCAGCCAAATATGGCGATACCTCGGGCGGAGTAATCGAAATAGAAACAAAAAGCTACTTTGATTTGTACAACCAAAAAATGGCTGAGCTAGGGACCACTTATCCCTAAAAACAAAAATAAGAGCAAAAACTAAGAGAGATTAAGGGGTAAATTGTAACTTTAGATTGCCCCCTTTTGGTGAAAAGAAACACTTCCAACAGTGAACAAACGCAAACCACATATCCATTCATTGAGTGACGAACAACTAGTTCTTCAATACGGCCAATCCCAGGACAAGGCGTATATCGGGGAGCTATATGTTCGTTATTCTGCGTTGGTTTTGGGGGCAAGTCTCAAGTATTTGCAACACAAAAGCGAAGCCCAAGACAACCTGATGAAGGTGTTTGAAAAACTGATGAATCTGAAACAATCCAGCGAGGTAAAAAACGTGAAAGCATGGTTGTACCAAATCACCAAAAACGAGTGCCTGATGACTCTCCGAAAGAAAAAGAGAACGACACATACCGAGATAGAAAATCTGGAAATAACCCAAGAAAACCACACCGAAGAACTAGAAGACAAAGAACGACTGCTTGCCCTGCTCGAAGAGCT
This sequence comes from Flavobacteriales bacterium, assembly GCA_023255335.1. Taxonomy (GTDB): domain Bacteria; phylum Bacteroidota; class Bacteroidia; order Flavobacteriales_D; family CAJJDF01; genus CAJJDF01. The sequence continues at coordinate 1,732 of JALRIS010000085.1, forward strand.
GATTCCCCACCTCAAAGGGAGTCAACGACTCTGCATCGAGTTGTTTTTTCTGAACAAAAAAAGCTATGCCGAAATTGCCGAACAAACCCAGTTTAGCCTCAAAGAAGTGAAGAGCAACATCCAAAACGGCAAGCGAAACCTCGAAATAATGATGAACAAATCGCTGTCGCAGCGCTAACCCCAAACAATGAAAGAAACCAATTCCATATCACCAGAATCGATAGGCAGTTTACTTTCGGCCTATTACGACAACTCGTTGTCTTCACAACAACGGCAATTGCTGGAAGAACATGCCCAATCCGATCCGTTTTTGGCCGATGCCATGGAAGGATTTGATCAGTTTCCCGAAGCACTTTCGGAGATTCCTTCCTTCGAAACTTCGGCTGCCAATGGCTTGAAATGGGCGCTTGGCGGTGGCGTGGTTGTGATAGCCATCGGACTGGTGTATGTGTTTTCGCTGTTCACCCAAAACAAGCCCATCCCCGAACCCAACATTGCAAATCAAGTGGTGGAAACACCTGTCGTAACACTGGCAGATACGGTAGAAAAATTTGTGGGAATGGACAACGAAATGGAAGAAAAAAGTCTGCCCAAATCGGTCATCGACCAAACCACAAAGCAAACGAAACACAAAACCGTAGAACCCAGAAAAAACGCAAAACCAGAACAAATAGAATTGCCAAAAATGGATTTGTCGCCCCGAGAGTTTGAAGAAAAAATAGACTACTCGGTAAAGAAAGCCAAAACCAAAGCGATTGGATTTTTTGGGTTTTTGGCGGTAGATTATTCCACGATCTACACCTCTACCCTCGAAACCGAAAGAGAGTTTACTGGAACTGCTGCAAGCCAAGCAAATCTCAAAGAAACCAACTCGGTACTCGAAACAGAATTTACCCGAAATGTGTACACCTACAAAGAGTTTTTGAAACAGTCGTGTTACTTTATGAAAGAGCGAAACTTTGGCAAGGCAATCCAAAATTTTTCCATTATTCTGGACCAATTCCCAAAAGATGTAAATGCCGAGTTTTACTTGGGGTATTGTCATTACGAATTAGGAAACTACACCAAAGCCATTCCCTTTTTTGAACAAGCCGCCAACAATGGTTTCGATTTTTTTGAGGAAGATGCGCTGTGGTTTATTGCCAATAGCTACGAAAACCTAGGCAACAAAAAAGAAGCCAACAAGCGGTACCAAGAAATCAAGAAAAAAGGCGGTTACTACTCTTTCCGTCTCAAATAAATATTTTTTGTTTTAAGGGAGTTTATTTACCCTCGAATCCTCGATTTTTCATTAAATTTGCAGATAATTTAAAACACGCAGATACTATGATTTGGTTGTCTATCTATAAAAAACTCTTACAATTTAGACTTTATATAGGTCTTGCTTTGGTGGCTATCACCATTGCCTTGGCTTTTACTCGCTACGATGGTTGGTTTTGGTTTAGCCTTATCATGGCTTTCATTGCCATTGGTTCCCACGTATTTTTTGGGCCTATCCGTTTTATTCAAGAAGCCATTCAGGAAGGCGATATGGAAACTGCCAAAAAATACATCAATCAAGTGTATTTTCCTCGTTTGTTGTTCAAGCCAGTGAGGCAAGGTTTTTACATGCTACAATCCAATATGGCGATGGCAAACAAAGATTTTGAGTCGGCAGAATCCCTCATGAACAAGAGTATAAAAAGCAAAAGCAAAACTTTAGGAAGTGCTGGCGAAGGCTCTTCATACTTGCAACTGGGAATGATTGCGGCACAAAATGGCAAAATGACCGAGGCAAAAAAGAATTTGAGAATAGCCTTGGACAAAGGTCTGGGAGATAAAGAAACCAAAGCCACAGCCTACTTACAATTGGCAGGACTAGAGATGCAATCACGAAAATTTGGACCAGCCAACAACTATTTCAAAAAAGCCAAGGCGCTCAACCCCCAAACCCGCGAACTCAAAGACCAAATTGCTCAAATGGAAAAATACATCCACCGAAGAGGATAGGTTTTAGATTCTAGATAATAGATGTTAGATGAGAGATTCTCGATTTCTCGGGATAGCGAAAAATTTGTCAAAACTCGCTACTTTTATTCTTATAAACTCACTCCTTAATTCAGGGGTAAGATTTTGTAAAATTTTACTTGGTTGACAAAACTCTTAGTATCAAATGTATTACAAACATTCCGGCTACATGAGGAGGTTACTAAAGAGAATTAATTTTCGTGTCCAAAAATGTCCAATTTCCATCAATCCATTGCTCGATATAACGCTTTTCTTGAAGAAGATTTACGGTTTTTCCCCACACAGTGTTTTCTACAATTACAATACCCGAAGTTTGCATCAAATAAAAATTGTCTTGAAACAATCCTTTGAGGCTAGCAGGAGACAATTCATTATTCTTCAGACTATTCCATTTTGCTTTTAGTTTTGTTTTAAAATCTCCCATATTTAGAGTCAACACTCTATTAAATAAATTATTAGAAACCAGAGAATAGCCAGATATTTCGTCACCTCTATGATTTCTTCCAAAAGTAGCATCCATATCCCAAGGTAAGATTTGAAATGGTTGAGATAGAAGAAGTCCAATTAAGAAAAAAAACTGTCAAATAATTGCCCATAACATAAAAGTATAACTTGTTTACCACGAGAAATCAAGAAGCTTATTTCGCTCGCGACTAAAACATTTGTATCAACAGACTTAACTTTTCCTTTAAGTTTCTTCTGTCTACAATAAAATCAAGGAATCCGTGCTCCAATAAAAATTCAGAAGTTTGAAATCCTTCTGGCAAATCTTTTCCTATGGTTTCTTTTACTACTCGAGGACCAGCAAAAGCAATAAGTGCACCTGGTTCAGCAATGTTCACATCACCCAACATTGCAAAAGAAGCGGTAACTCCACCTGTTGTGGGATCAGTCAACAAAGAAATATAAGGCAGTTTTGCTTTGGATAGCAGCGTTAATTTTGCGGAAGTTTTAGCCATTTGCATCAGAGAAAAACCAGCTTCCATCATTCGTGCTCCACCAGATTTTGAAATCATCATAAACGGACACTTCTTTTTTATTGCATAGTCTATAGCTCTTGCGATCTTTTCACCCACCACAGAACCCATTGAACCACCAATAAAAGCAAAGTCCATACAAGCAACCACTATTGGCTGCCCCGAGGTTTTTCCATAAGCTGTTCGTACTGCGTCCTTCAGGTTAGATTTCTTTTGTGAAGCTTCCAACCTTTTTTGATAAGACTTGGTATCGGTAAATTTCAAAGGATCCTTGGCCGTCATATTGGCGTCCAATTCGGTAAATTTATTGTCATCAAATAGAATTGAGAAATACTCTTTGGACCCTATCTTAAAGTGATAGCCGTCTTCTATACTTACCCAACTATTTTCTTCTAAGTTGTCCTTATCTACAATTTTTCCGCTAGGTGTTTTGTGCCACAATCCGTCAGGAGTTTCCTTTTTCTGCTCGGTTGGGGTAACAATATTCTTATTTTTTCTTGTAAACCATCCCATAGTTCAAATATTTTATTGAGTGTACGCAAGGAATTCTCCCCGCTGTTTTTGCTTTATGCGATTGTAATGGCATCATCCAAATACACATCTTGGATAGAAGTCAATAGTTTCACTCCTTCTGCCATGTCTTTTTGGAATGCTTTTCTTCCTGAAATAAGACCATGACCTCCTGCTCTTTTGTTGATAACTGCCGTGGTTATGGCATCGCTCATATCGCTCGATTTACTTCCTGTGGAGGCACCTCCAGAGTTTATCAATCCTATTTTTCCCATGTAGCAGTTGGCTGCTTGGTATCTACACAAATCTATAGGATTGTCAGTATTCAGCTCTGTATATACTTTGGGGTGAGTTTTTCCAAAGTCGATATTGGTATAACCTCCATTATTGGTAGGTAGTTTTTGTTTGATAATGTCTGCCTGGATAGTTACCCCAAGATGATTAGCTTGAGCCGTGATATCTGCTGCGGTGTGGTAATCTACTCCGTCTTTTTTGAAATCCGAGTTACGTAGGTAGCACCACAAGATTGTCGCCATTCCTAGTTCGTGTGCTCTTTCAAATGCTTGCGCTATTTCTACTATTTGTCTGTTGCTATCTTCTGAACCAAAATAGATGGTAGCTCCTACAGCCGCAGCTCCAAGGTTCCAAGCTTCCTCTACAGAACCAAAAGAAATTTGACTATAAGTTTCTGGGTAAGTCAACATTTCGTTGTGATTCAACTTTACAATGAAAGGAATTTTGTGAGCATACTTTCTAGAACAAGAAGCCAGCACTCCAAAAGTAGAAGCAACTGCATTACATCCTCCTTCTATCGCTAATTTCACAATGTTTTCTGGGTCGAAATAAATGGGGTTTGGAGCAAAAGATGCTCCCGCAGAATGCTCTATTCCTTGATCTACAGGAAGAATAGACACGTATCCTGTTCCTGCCAATCTTCCGTGGTTGTATATTGCGTGAAGATTTCTCAAAACTTGAGGACTTCTATTGGTCATCGAAAATGCCTCATCAACAAAAGTTGGACTTGGTAAAGTTAACATACTCTTATCAATTGTTTTGCAAGTATGGTTCAACAATAATTCGCTATTGTTTCCTAATAATTCTTGGATATTTAAAGCCATTTGGTTGTTTGTTTTTGTCTTTTTTACATTCTTGTATAAACAAGAATGCAAATTTAACAAAAATTCTTAACCCCGAGTTAGGCGCGCTCAATTCTTTTGTGTTCCTCCAAGAGTTAATAAATGATTTTCTATGAAAGGTCAGTTATTTATAAATCAACACCGAACTATAGGCGCTTACTCCTTCTTCTCTCCCTACAAAACCTAATTTTTCTGTCGTTGTAGCTTTTACAGATACTTGATCAATGTCTATTTTGAGAATATCAGCCATTACTTTTTTCATGGCTTCGAGGTGTGGAGCTAGTTTTGGTTTTTGTAAACAAACCGTAGAGTCGATGTTAGAAATCGAATACCCTTTTTCTTCAATCAATTCTGCCACTTTTGCCAGCAATATCTTACTATCTATCCCCTTATATTCTTGAGCCGTGTCGGGGAAGTGTTTTCCAATATCTCCAAGATTGGCAGCTCCCAATAGCGCATCACAAATAGTATGAATAAGCACATCGGCATCGGAATGACCTACTCCACCTTTGTGGTAATCGAGAAGGATTCCTCCCAACCAAAATTCTTCTCCTTCGGCTAACTGATGCACATCGTAACCTATTCCTGTTCGAATATTTAACATAGTAAGATTTTATTCTGAAGCTGCGTCTTCTCCAAGATTAAATGCCAATGAAAATCGTATGGTATTTGCCAATGGATTTTGGTTGGTAACCGTTACCAAATAAGAAAAATCGAGCAAAAACCTACTGTATTTCAATCCCACTCCCATCGTTACATACCTTCTGTTTCCTTTGGTAAAATGCTCATGAAAATATCCCGCTCTCACAGAAAAACGTTCGGCATAAGTGTATTCCATTCCAAGTGAAATATTAATTTCTCGTAGCTCTTCTTTTAGCACACTTCCTTCTTCTACTCCTATTAGCACATCATTGTCGTCATACAATACATTTCCTGGAGCATCACTGAAAGAACCAAAAATTGCCGGAGCCACACCTATATTTCCTCTTCTTCCAGCCGCAATTTCATTTGGATCAGTTCTCAACAATGCAGGTGGAGTTGGCACCAAAAGCTTATTAAAATCTACCCCAATTGAGAAATCATTGTATTTATCTATATCCATATTTAAGACAGTTCCGAGCCTCAGGTTGGCAGGAAGGAAATCTTCAGTAGCTGAGTTAGTGTAAGATATTTTTGCTCCAATGTTCGAAATATTCATCCCGACATTTAACGTGGACTTGTAGTCTCCAATGTCAAATTTTTTGGAAGAGTAAAACATTCCTAAATCAATGGCAAAGGAACGACCTGGCTTGGTATCCACACCGTTTGCTGTTAATCCTTCGGTCAAGTTTGAGTTGATGAATCTCGCTGTCATCGATCCCGACAAATTCTTTCCTAATCTTGCTGCGTATGCTACATCAAAAGCGAATTCTTTCGGGTTTGCTGTTTTGATAGGTGACCCCGTATTGTCAGTAAAGTTAATTTCTCCCAATGAGAAATACCGCATACTTCCTGAAATGGAGGAGTTTCTATTCAATTTTTTGTATCCAGCAAGGTAAACTAAATTGATGTCGTTAATTCCCAGGCTTCTCAACCAAGGAGAATAGGAAAACGAAACACCACTTTTTTCCTCAGCGAAAATGTACTTTGAGGCATTCCAATGTTGAGAGTTTATATCTGGGCTAGTTGCTACACCCAAATCACCCATTGCGCTTGCTCTTGAATCTGGTGATATCAACAAAAACGGAACGGCCGTAGTGATGGTGTTTAACTGCAAATCAAAGTTAGAACTTCCTTTTGCCGTGCTCTGTGAAACTGCTTTATTTCCTATAAACAAACCGGTTGTTAGGAATAAAAACGATAGAATATTAGTTGTTCTTGTCATGCTGAGTTGAATATACATAAATTTTCTCTTCCCGGCTCTGGTAGCTCGGGCGAGTGATTGGTTAAATTAAGTCAAAAAAAGTAATTTTCTAATCGAATACTCTGGGTCTATAAAATTTATGAGCAACAAATATAAGATAAACTTCAAGAAAAATTATTTCAACAAGACGAGTTTTTCGTATTTCTCTACTTTGTTTCCTTGATTGTCCTCTACTTTTACTTTGTATACATAAGTACCCCTTCCTATCCTATCGCCAAAATCATCTCTTCCATCCCATACAATTCCTTCTGTTCTGAACCCTTTCGTTCGCACTAGCTGATTAATTGTTTTTACTAGTTTTCCAGATATGGTAAACACCTGAACTTGCACTTCCAAAAAGTCGCAATGTTGGTTATGCTCAAAATAAAACTCTGTTCTAGTCGTGAAAGGATTTGGGTAGTTTAACACATGATCAATCGCCAATTCTGCTTTTTGTACGACAACAAAGTCAATCGTTCGCTCAGAAGAATTATTTTGCGTATCCCAAGATTTAAAACTTAGAGAGTGTGGTCCCTCTGCAAGGTTTTCCAGAGGGTAATTTACTTTACCACTTTGGTAAGAATCAATATCGCTTTCGTAATAATTATTCAGGATGATTGGATTGTTTGTTTTTTCATCCAAAATTGCAGTAATATCATGTCCAATTCCGTTTCCGGTGGTGTTGATACCATTTGAGTCAAAAATTTCTGCGTAGATCATTGGATTTTCATCCGTCATTCCTCCCGAAACAAAACTCGCATCATTCATATACAAGCCTATTTCTGGCCCCGAATTATCAGAGATAGCGGTAAGATCGGTCCCTCCAATAACCGCCTCTGAAAAGTAGCCTGCCCCATCTTCGTTTCCATCAAAACAGTAGTAACTAATTTTACCCAGCCCAAACTGATAATTAATATCTTTAGGCACAACAAAAGTAAATTCAAACTCTCCATTTTTCACGGTAGCTTTTCCACGATACAATACATTGGTTTGCTGTGTAAACGGAATGATATCAGAAGGCGTTCTGTTTCCAAGAGTGGCGAGCTGAAGTGGTTTGTCGTATACCGTGGGAAACACCACCCCATTGTACCCGGTAAGTTTTGTTCCTGAATTGTTCGCTACGTATCCTTTTATTGTGATTTTGCTTAAGGCTTTCAAAGTGTCGAGGCCAGGAGAGCCAACCGGTTTATTGTTAATTTCGGTGGTCACAACCGAGTGTTGCGGAAAAGCTAATTTCAGTGCTGGGTCTCCAATTAATCCAAAACGTCTCACGTTGTTGTCCCCAATAACCCGATTACTATTTTTAGTTTGTTGGTAAATTTCACCCATTGTTCTGGGGGTTCCATCTGTCTTTTTCACAAAAGCTTCTTCAAAAAAAGCTTCAATTAATCGTTCGTTTGAGAATTGAAAAACTGGTCTTGTCGTGGTGAATAAAGCAATTGCCGCTCCATTTTGATTCAAAAAGCAAAGCTCTCCAGCAGAGGTTCTCCCCGGGTCATCAAATTTGGTGAATTCACACGTAGCAGTAAGCATTACAGTCAACCTTTCTTTGTTGGTCCACCCATTGATGGTTGGCACATCCAAAAATCGTTCATTTCCCCAACCAATTTCACCACCATGTCCTTCATAAGAGGTAATCAAAGTACCTTCTTGAACTGATTTCTTTAATCGTTCGGCACCTTCAATATACCGCGCGCCTCCACTCAACGAGGTTTGGTTAAAAGCGTCCATGTAAATTTTATTGTGATTAAACGTGGGATAATTCTTTTCTATCGAATCTATAATCCTTTCAACATGTCTGGTAAAAGCCAATTCCCAATTTTCGTCCACATCATCGGTCACGTAGGTTAGTTTGTTCCGCCAATCTCCAAAAGCAGATCCCGACCCAGCATCATTGCAGCTCGCCAGTTCTGATGAAGAACCAGCTTTTTGGTAGTTGATGACTTTGTTTACCACATTTTGAGCCTGAGCAGCTGATACAACCGTAAATCTTCCCACAGCAATATCCATTTGTTCATAATCTCCCATACTCTCGCCATCATCAAGCAGAGCATAAAAATCATCTGTGGCAAAGGAACTAATGTCCGATTCGGAGTTCCAAGACTCCCATACCGGAACAAAATTATGATTAGGAGTTACTCTTGCTTTGTAGTCATAACTGCAATCACCAAATAAAAGGAGGTATTTGAATTTATTTGATGTACTTCGATCGTACAACATTTTTGCAAAAGTCTTAATCGCAGAAACATCTTGCTTTCCGCCCGAAAATTCGTTGTAAATTTCACCAACACTTGCTTTTAACACTTCCAATCCATTTGATTGATGAAAAGAAATTAATTGATCTACTTGGTTTGAAAAAAGAGGGTGATAAACAATTAACATATCGGGCACTGATACTCCGTGAAGATTTTGATTATTCACTTTCTCTTCAAACAACGGGCTTAAAAATCCCGAAGATTTGAAAGCACAAAAGGTTCTAAGCGAGTCTGTTGATTGGTCAAATTCAAGAGAACTTCCAGTTCTGGTAAATCCAATATTTTTTATATCCCATGCCTTCGTTACGTCCCAAACTTCTTCCACTAAAGCCGCATCTTGAAGGATAAATTTGCCCACATTTCCTGAGCCTACTGAATTTATATCTCTGAATGCCATTTGATTTCGTGTCATTCTTAGATTTCTCCTACAGTTAATCTCCAAATAATCTAAATATCCCACACTTTTAATTCCTATCGGTTTGTTGTAAGTCAATCCGACCGAAAAAGAATTGGAAGTAGGCAAAAAAGACAAATTACCGAACCTTTGGAGAGCAAAAGAAGAATGTGAACTAGGAGTGATTCCAGGAATAGAAACGACAGTTGAACCTAAGCCAGACACAGATAGAGTAAAAGAAGCCGAATTGGGGTTTGGAGTAAGAGCAAACAAAGAAGACTTGATGGTTACAGCAGAAGCCTGGTCGATATTAGGAAAATTAAACCCATAAGAATAAGTCAAATTCACATCAAACACATCTCCGAGCCAATTTTTCCCCGAACCTCCTCTGCCGTTGGTTGCTAGCAGATTTACTCTCTCATCCTCTTTCACCTGAAAATCGTTAAAACTAGTGACGCTCATTCCCCCAGCAGAACTCGCATTAGACAAAGTCGAAACACGCTTTGGTCCACTACCATCATTCGTTTTGATAAAAATGTATGATTTCTCCTCGTACAGGTGAGTCTCATATTCAAAAAGCCCAGTTGCTTGGTTGAATCTCCACTTGTGAGGACCTTCTGCATAAAAAAGGAAGTAATCTCCCGCATCAAACGAACCATCTCCACCGTCCACCATTTTTATGGCATTTTTCTTCAAGTCATCTATCCGATCCAATCCATTTTCTTCGGGAAGCATTCCATCATGATTGGCGTACACGTTGATAAGATTAGAATTAACGCTCCCTGTGATGCATTGATTACTCAACAAATCTTCGTAGGTCAATTGATAAACACCATTGTCACGAACCGAAAACTTATACACCGAGCCCGAGGCCAGAACAGAGGAAGACGCAAATCGACTAGAACTAGAACGACCAACCTTCCTAAAACTAGGTGAATTCGATATTCTTAATTCCCGAGTAAACTTGGTTACCTTATGAATCGAACCATTTTTTTTAATTAGCGGAGTATAACTCACAATTGCACTGAGTTTCTTTGCAGCTGTTGAGTAATTGATTTGCGTTTTTAAGCCAGCCTCTAATTCATTCTTCCATGAATCTGGAATAGCTGTCAATTCTTTAGAAGACAAAGGTTGAGTCTCTACTATATTGGCAGTAACTGTAAGAACCTGATTGGAGCTGAGCGACACCTTTTCCGTATATTGTGATACTCGAGCAGCATCCATACCAAACCCCTTGATCCCCATAACCTTACACCCATCTAGACTCTCAGTTTTCCACTCAAGCGATATCTCTTGAAAGCCTTGTGCAGCAATAGCACAAGAGAGTGAGATGAATAAAACATTCAGGAAAAATTTCATAAGTACAACTATTATTTTATTCAAAAAAAATGATTCTCGGCCATATTAACGTGAGTTATGGGTTGATTTATTGTGAGAGCATCAATTAAAACGTATTTAGCACCGGAAAATTACAATTAATTAATCTAAGTATTAGAATAGTACCCTATAATTTCTTGCTATTTTATGCCGTTTTTATGAAACTTATTTATATTTTTACCGTATTGATTGAAATTAATTCGTCCTTATGAACAATTTTTTGTTGAAAACATTTGCGGCTATTTTTGGTGTTTTTCTGAGCACTTCTGCACTAGCGCAGGACCCAGAATTCAGCCAATTTTACGCCAATCCACTATACCTAAACCCGGCTTTTGCTGGTTCTAATAATTGTCCTCGAGTTGCACTAAACTATCGAAACCAATGGCCTGGATTATCAGGGTCATTTGTTACTCAAAGTGTTTCTTACGATCAGCGATTGGGATACAACAAAGGGGCTGGTATAGGTTTTTTAGTTACCAATGACGAAGCAGCCAAAACTCTCAATACGCTAAATGCTAGTGCCATTTTCTCCTATCACCTGCCTGTAACCAGGAAATTTGCTATACGGGTGGGATTTCAAGCTACTTATTTTCAAAAAAGCTTAGATTGGAGTAAACTTACTTTTGGAGATATGATTGATCCTAGGAGAGGATTTGTATACAACACCAACGATGTTCCTAATGGGAATGGAAAAAAAACTGGAATAGATTTCTCTGGAGGAATTTTGGGTTTCAGCGAAAAGTTTTTCTTTGGATTTGCAGCGCATCATGTTACCGAGCCAAATGAATCTTTGGTTTTAGGAGAGAGTAAACTCCCAATGAAAATGACAGGTCATGCAGGAGCGGTGATACCTTTGAGAAAAAGTAAATATAGAAAAAGTGACACCAAGCTATCTCCAAACATTTTATATCGAAATCAAGGAACATTCCAACAATTAAACCTGGGAGTATACGTGAATAAAGGCCCGATATGGACGGGGGTTTGGTATAGAAATGGCGATGCCTTTATTGTCTTGCTCGGTATCCAAACAGATTTAGTTCGCTTGGGATATAGTTACGATGTAACTACAAACCAATTAACTTTGGCCACTGCTGGTTCGCACGAAATTTCGTTTTCGATGAACTTTAAATGTAAGCCACCAAAAAAGAAATATAGGACAATAAGTTGTCCTTCATTTTAGTTATAGACTATTAGTAATTTTGAAGAAAGAAGAAAAAGAAACGATATGAAGATGAGAAAAAACATAAGTAAAGTATTTGTTGCCGGGATGGCAATGAGTATGTTGGTTTTGTCTTGTAAAAAGAAAGAACAATCGACAGCTACTGGTTGGAATTACAATGACCCTCAAAACGGAGGATATTTAAAGACAAACTATGTAGAACAAGAGACAGGACCGGGATTAGTTTTGATTGAGGGTGGAACATTCACTATGGGTCGATCAGAGCAAGAAGTAACTTTTGACTGGGATAATACACCAAGAAGAGTAACTGTCGCTTCTTTCTACATGGACGAAACTGAAATAACTAATCAGCACTGGGTGGATTACTTACACTGGACTAGCAGAACGTACACGGATTTCCCATTGATTGTAAAAAAAGCTTTACCAGATACCTTGGTATGGAGAAGTAAACTTGGATACAACGAACCAAAAGTAGAATACTACTTAAGACATCCTGCTTACCAAGATTATCCGGTTGTAGGAGTTAGTTGGTTGCAAGCAAGCAATTACTGTGCATGGCGAAGTGATCGAGTAAATGAATGGATCCTCATTAGAGAAGGTATCTTGTTGTGGAACAATGACCAACAAAACGAACCATTCAATACCGATGCTTACTTGGCAGGAAAATTTAGCAACAGCGACAACCCTAACGGACAATTGCTAGACCTCGATCCAAGTAATGGAAGTGGATCTAACGGAAAAAAGAGAATTAAGAAAAAAGACTTAGCAACCAGAATCGTTAAATTGGAGGACGGAATAACCTTGCCTAATTACAGGCTCCCTACTGAAGCGGAGTGGGAATTTGCAGCTTACGGGTTGATTGGAAATTCAGAAGACGAAAGAATTACCAATAGAAGAATTTATCCGTGGGATGGTCATTGGGTAAGAAATCCAGATGATAAATTCCAAGGTGAAATTCAAGCCAACTTTGTAAGAGGTAGAGGTGATTACATGGGAGTTGCAGGAAAACTAAATGATAATGCAGATGTAACCGCACCCGTAACAGCCTACTGGCCGAACGATTACGGGTTGTACAACATGGCAGGTAACGTAGCCGAATGGGTTATGGATGTATACAGACCTCTTTCTTCTGAAGATTTTGATGAGTACAGTCCTTTTAGAGGAAATGTGTTTAAAACAAAAGTATTGAACTCAGAAGGAGGTATTGATGAAAAACTAGACGAAGCAATGTATGATGTCAATGGTATTAAAGAATACTTGGTAGATTTCACTGCAGAAAGAAAAAGAAGACGTGCCGGAGCCATTACCGACTCATTAGACAATGTTCTGTTGACAGAACTAGACTCTATGGTGGATATCGCTAACGGAATGTTTAATGACGGAAGAAAGTTAGAAGCATCAAGATATGTAAGAGACATTGTAGATGAAAAACTATTGGATATTGCATTTAGAGTACAAGGTATTCCTGGATTAGAAGAATTTCAATTCGAAATCATTCCAAAGTTAATCGTTGGGATTTCTGATTACGTGATTAACGAACCAGGTAGCTTGAAAGTTCGTACTGTGACAAAGGAAGAAAACTTGGATAGAAGAAACTACGAGCAGTCCAACTACATAGACTACCTTGATGGGGATTTACAATCAAGTATTTACTACAACAAAGAAGAAACTATTGCAGGAGTAAACGAGTTTGAACAACAAACAGGAGCTGCTAGAAATAGAACTGGAAAAAACCCTCAAAACTTAGTGTATCAGTCTACTACATTCGATAAAGGAAAAACTATCCAGCCCTCTACTCTCATAACAGACAAATCTAGAGTATACAAAGGTGGTTCATGGAAAGACCGAGCTTACTGGTTGTCACCAGGAAACAGAAGATTTTACGATGAGTTCCGTTCAACGGATTACATTGGATTTAGATGTGCCATGACTAGAGTAGGTAGCCCAGTAGGAAACGGTGGTAAAAAATAATCTGAACTTTTGATAAAATTAAAAGCCTTGATAGAAAAATCTATCAAGGCTTTTTTATATTTAGGCAACAATTTATACATGACTACAACAGAATTATACTCCCTTTATTTAACTCACAGAATCATTTCTACGGATACAAGAAACATTGAGCCAGGCTCGATATTCTTTGCTTTATCTGGAGAAAACTTTGATGGAAATAAATTTGCCGAGGAAGCCATCCAAAAAGGAGCATCATATGCGGTTATCAGTAACGATTCTTATCAAAAAGACTCGCGCTATATTCTCGTTGATGATACCCTGAAAGCCCTTCAAGACTTGGCTAAGTATCATAGAAACACACTTTCAATTCCCGTGATTGGAATTACCGGAAGTAACGGCAAAACAACTACCAAAGAACTAATTAAAAGTGTATTGGAGCAAAAATACACCACTTTTGCCACCTACGGCAATCTAAACAATCACATTGGGGTTCCCCTTTCCCTGCTTTCTATTCACGAAAAGCACGAAATAGCTATTATTGAAATGGGTGCCAATCACCAAAAGGAAATTGAGTTTTTAGCAAATATTTGCTTACCAACATGTGGTCTTATTACCAATATTGGAAAAGCACATCTAGAAGGTTTTGGTGGAATAGAAGGGGTTGAAAAAGGGAAGACTGAGCTTTTTGAAAATTTACACTCAAGGAAAAAACAAGTATTTATCAATGTAGATGATACGAGGCTCATGCCCTACGCTAACAAACTACAAGCTATCACCTATGGAACCGCAAATTGTGAGTATTTCGGGAAGATTACTTCAACCTCTCCTTTCCTATCAGTTTCTGTAAATTTCAACGATCAGCGACTCGAATTACAGTCCAATTTAATTGGAACGTACAATTTTAACAACATATTAGCCGCGGCAACTCTAGGAGATTACTTTGATTTAACTCACGAACAAATAAAAAAAGGAATCGCAAACTACGTCCCTTCGAATAATCGCTCCCAACTTATAAAACAAGGGAGCAATAGCATTATTTTGGATGCTTACAATGCCAATCCCTCGAGTATGACTGAGGCAATAGAAAACCTTGTGAAAACCGAAGCGTCAAAAAAATTCTTTGTCCTTGGAGACATGCTTGAATTAGGAAAAGAATCCAAAAAAGAACATGAAAAAATAGTAGAACTGCTAATCAACCATCAATTAAAAGGAATCTTGGTTGGTAGATTATTTGAAACTGTAAAACAAAATGAATACCTGACATTTTCTAATAATGAAGCAGCAAAAAAATTCTTACGAACCAATAAAAAACAAGACACGTTGATATTGATTAAAGGATCTAGGGGAATTAAACTAGAATCAATTCGAGAAGTATTATAAAAATAATTACAAAAACTTAAAGACAACATTATGTCAAAAATTCTTACAAAAAACTCCATTCAATTCTTAGAAAAGTACCTAAACAATGCCTCTCCCACAGGGTTTGAAAGTGAAGGGCAAAAATTATGGTTGGAATACCTGAAACCTTACATTGATGAGCACTATGTAGATACTTACGGAACTGCTGTGGCGGTTATTAATCCCAAAGCAAAATACAAAGTTGTAATTGAAGCACATGCCGATGAAATTTCGTGGTTTGTACATTACATCAACAAAGATGGATTTATCTATGTGAGGAGAAATGGAGGATCGGATCACCAGATTGCTCCTTCCAAAAGAGTAAACATTCATACTGACAAAGGAATTGTACCTGCAATTTTTGGATGGCCGGCAATTCACACCAGAAAAGATGCTACAGAAAAGACTCCAAAACTGGAGAATATCTTTTTGGATTGTGGAGCAAACTCCAAAGAAGAAGTAGAGAAAATGGGAATTCATGTGGGGTGTGTGATCACATACCCTGACGAATTTATGGTCTTGAACAAAAAATACTTTACTGGAAGAGCACTTGACAACAGAATGGGTGGATTTATCATTGCAGAAGTGGCGCGTAAACTGAAAGAAGACAACATTAAATTGCCTTTTGGATTGTACATTGTAAACTCAGTACAAGAAGAAATAGGATTGAGAGGAGCGGAAATGATTGCTGCCAGAATAAAACCTGACGTGGCGATTATCAATGATGTGTGTCACGACACCAACACTCCTATGATTGATAAAATTGAACAAGGAGATTTTAAATCTGGAGACGGACCTGTTCTTTCTTATGCACCAGCAGTTCAAAATAATTTGTTGAAATTAATAATTGATACGGCTCAGAAAAACAAGATTCCTTTTCAACGAATGGCATTGTCTAGCCGAACTGGAACGGATACAGATGCGTTTGCTTACTCTAACGAAGGGGTTGCTTCCGCGTTAATTTCTTTGCCATTGAAATACATGCACACCACTGTTGAAACGGCACACAGAGACGATGTAGAGAATTTGATTAAGCTTTATATTGAAGTGTTGCAGAATATTGAGGATGGACACGATTTTAGGTATTTTTCTTAATGGATAATTGATAATTGCCAAATGAAAACTTGTAAGATGAAAAGGCTATGAAAAAGAATGTTGTAAAAGATAAAAGTTTTGAATTTGCTTTGGTAATTGTCAATTGTTATAAGTTTTTAATTTCAGAAAAGAAAGAGTATGTTTTATCTAAACAGTTGCTCAGAAGTGGAACTTCAATTAGAGCAAATATTCGTGAATCAAAACAAGGACAAAGCAAAGCAGACTTTATTCATAAACTTTCAATTTCTTTAAAAGAGGCAAACGAAACAGAATATTGGATAGAGTTGTTACACAAATCTGATTATCTTGACGACAAACAATATGAACAACTATCAGTTTCTGTAATTGAATTAATAAAGTTACTTACAGCCATAATCAAATCGTCTAAAAACAATAAATAATACAATATGAATCAAATAATTATCCATTATCCATTGTCAACTATCAATTTATAAGAAATGGACAAAAAATTATCTATTATCAATTATCCATTGTCCAATACCAAAGTTGATCAAGTCGGAATTGCAGACCGTGTGGCCAGAATTACTGCTCGGAGCGTAAAAAACGAAGCCAAAATCTACGGATTACAACTGGCTCTGAACATGATTGACCTTACCACTCTCGAAGGCGCTGATACTGTAAACAAGGTAAAACAATTGTGCTACAAAGGAATGCATTTGCATGATGCGTATCCAGATTTACCCACTGTAGCGGCTATTTGTGTCTACCCCAATTTTGTAGGGTTGGCCAAAGAACAGCTAAAAGGAAGCGGAATAAAGGTAGCTTCGGTGGCTACTGCTTTTCCATCAGGAAATTCTTCGCTTGACGTGAAAATCACCGACACCAAAATGGCTGTGGATGCCGGAGCAGATGAAGTAGATATGGTTATTTCTAGAGGAAAATTTCACCAAGGAGAATATAATTATGTATTTGATGAAATTGCCAAAATAAAAGAAACTTGCGGAAAGAATGTACGTTTGAAAACCATTCTGGAAACAGGAGAATTGGGTAGTTTGGATAATGTGCGAAGAGCCAGCGACATTGCCATGCACGCTGGGTCCGATTTTATCAAAACCTCAACAGGAAAAATAAGTCCTGCAGCCACTTTGCCTGTTACTTTGGTTATGTTGGAAGCAATAAAAGATTATTACTACGAAACAGGAATACAAATAGGAATGAAGCCTGCAGGCGGAATTTCAAATGCTAAATTGGCTTTGCAATATTTGATGTTGGTAAAAGAAACGCTTGGCGACAAATGGCTTACCAACCAATGGTTCCGTTTTGGAGCGAGTAGCCTTGCTAATGATGTATTGATGCAATTGGAGAAACAAAGAAGTGGGGTGTATCAAAGTAAAGATTATTTTTCTAAGGATTGATTTTATAGTCTTTAGTATTAAAAAAAACATGATAGATTTAATTAAATACATATTTTATATCTCGATAATTTTGGGAATAATAAACTATGCCCTTTTATTTTTATTAAAAGGAAAAAGTAATTCTATAAAATTTTTAAACTTTGGAGTTTGGTTTGGTTATATATTTTTTATAAATGATCAATTTAATTTCCTTGATGGTATTTGGAGTTATTTCTCTACAATCTCCCTTCTGTATGAAATTAATTTTTTCGTTTTCATTTTCGTATTACTATTTGGGTTAATCTTTTTTGCATTCATTTCTTTTATTTCAATTTCGTGGTTTGTAATCATACCACCTACAATATTTACAAGTTTCACTATAGGTTCTTTTAGAAGTTTGTTTTACAATAAATCAACAAGCAAATACTAAAGACTTAAGACTAACTACTAATGACTAAACAAAAACTAAACTTAAAAAGCAACTGGAAATTAGCTCCTTCTTTGGAGAGCACGAGCCATGTGACCTTGAAAAAACAATACGAGTTATTTATTGGAGGAAAATGGGTAAAACCAAGCTCTGGGAACTATTTTGACACAAACAACCCAGCTACCGAAGAAAAACTAGCTTCTATTGCAAATGGAAATGCTAAAGATGTGGACTTGGCTGTGAAAGCTGCCCGAAAAGCTTACGATACCACTTGGAGCAAACTTTCTGGGAAGGAAAGAGGAAAATACATTTTCCGTATTGCACGAATTATGCAAGAAAAAGCCAAGGAACTGGCTTTAGTAGAAACTCTAGATGGTGGAAAACCAATTAGAGAATCAAGAGACATTGATATTCCCTTGGCTGCCAATCATTTCTTTTATTATGCTGGTTGGGCAGATAAATTGGACTATGCTTTTCCCAATAGAAATCCAAAATCATTGGGCGTTGCAGGACAAATTACTCCATGGAATTTCCCTTTATTGATGGCTGCATGGAAGATTGCACCAGCTTTAGCTTGCGGAAATACTGTAGTATTGAAACCAGCCGAAACTACTTCGCTGACTACTCTCCTACTTGCCGAAATTTTCGAACAAGCCGGCTTGCCAGAAGGTGTGGTAAATATAGTAACAGGTGCAGGCGACACCGGAGCAGAAATTGTAAACCACTCAGGAATTGATAAAATTGCCTTTACTGGCTCAACTGGAGTAGGAAAAATTATCCAAAACGCCATTGCTGGAACGGATAAAAATATAACCTTAGAGTTGGGTGGAAAAGCTGCAAACATTGTGTTTGAAGATGCACCACTCGATCAAGCGGTAGAAGGCATTGTGAACGGGATTTTTTTTAACCAAGGGCATGTGTGTTGTGCAGGTTCACGATTGTTGGTGCAAGAATCTGTTTATGAGATTGTGCTCAGAAAACTAAAAGACCGAATGGAAAGCCTCATTGTAGGGAATCCATTGGATAAGAACACAGATATTGGGGCGATTAATTCTAAATCTCAATTGGATACGATTAATCATTACATCAAACTCGGAAAAGAAGAAGGTGCCGAAATTTATCAGCCAGAAGGAAAACTCGATAAAAAGGGATATTGGTGCAAACCTACTCTATTTACAGGAGTTGCGCAAAGTAACAGAATTGTACAAGAAGAGATTTTTGGACCGGTATTGGCTATCCAAACTTTCCGTACCATTGAAGAAGCCATTACCAAAGCCAACAACACCCCGTACGGACTTTCGGCAGGAGTGTGGACCGACAAAGGCTCCAAGATATTCAACATGACTTCTCAGCTCAGAGCGGGGATTGTATGGGCAAATACCTTCAATAAATTTGACCCAACTTCTCCCTTTGGAGGATACAAAGAAAGCGGATTTGGAAGAGAAGGTGGATTGCATGGATTGGAGGCTTATCTTTTAATGGATAATTGAAAATTGAACAATTGATAATTATAAATG
>JALRIS010000057.1 GCA_023255335.1 Flavobacteriales bacterium
AACAATGTTTGATAACCCTATTGAAATTTACAAAAAGATTAACCGTTTTGCTCAAGAAAATGGAATGAAACTCACGGTAAAAACCCCAGGAAAGTCCTTGTATCAAATGACTGTTTTGGAAAAGCATTTGAGTTCGCCAAATGTATGTCATGGTGGGGTAGTAGCTGGGTTCATGGATTCGGTTATGGGATCTGCTGCTTTGTCTGTTTCGTTTCAGTCGCAAGCGCTTGTGTCTACTGTCGAGTTCAAAATTAATTATTTTAAACCCGTGTATCTTCATGACCAACTAGAGGGAATTGGGGAAGTAGATTTTGAAGGAAAAAAGTTAATTTCGTCCACAGGGACTATTTATAGAATAAAGGGGGAGCAAAAAGAATTAATTGCCAAAGCAATTGGGACATTTAATAAATATCCTTTACACAAAACTGAGTTTAGCAATCTTTTTAAGATCGAGAAGTAATCCATTGGCTATTTGTTCGTTTATCCCTACTTTTAACCCCATTATGAAAAGGATTGTCACTCTTCTTGTTGTGTTGATTTCTACAATTGTTTTAGGACAGGTGGAAGATACAACGAAGTCTATCTTCGAAAACTCTTCTGTGTACAGAGACTACAGAGAAGTCTATTTGTCGAATTTGGGTCAGGCGAAGTATCACTTACTTTCTCCTTTCGAATCCAATAACAGACAATTTATTGATTTGTTCCCTGACTCGTCTAATTCTCCTACATTCACTGATGTCTTACATGTTTCGGGTTCGGGCAGAGAAAATTACGTGGAAGTAATTCATCACCAACAATTAGGAAAATACCTGAAAGGTGAGGCTAAGATATTAAAAACAAGCTCAGAAGGAATTTATGTGAGCAACGAAGCTCAACTGTCAAATTTTGAGGTAGGACTGAGCTATTCGCCAGAGAAGAAAAACTACCAGTTCGAGGCAAATTTTTCTAATTACAAAAGATTTGCTCTTTTAAATGGTGGAATTGCCGACTCAACTTTTTTCTCTTTATTGGATTCGAGTAATGGAAATTTAAAATCAACTTTTCCGAATCAATTCAACGTGGGAACGGGTTCGAGTTCTAATCGGTTGGATTTGAAAGTGATGAACATTAATTTTGACCATGCTTATCGTCTTGGAAACATCAGGTCAGACTCGAATACTTTTCTTGCTTTGAGACAAACACTTCTTTATTCACGAACCCAACGGAATACAGAGTTGATAAATTCGAGTGATTTTTTTCAAAATTATTACCGAGATTCTATTACGACTTCCGACAGTATGAGGCTAGAACAAGTTTCTCATCGAATTCAACTAGAAAAAATTTCGAAGCATTCAATTATTGCTATTGGTCTAGGGCAAAACTACTACGAATATTCAAGTTTAGCTCCTTTTGAGGTACATTTAGAAAACTTGATTTTTGGTCAATTTCAGTTGAAAAAAGACAGTGTTGAGTTTCATTCTTACGGTGAGTTCATGATTTCTGACGGGAGCTATGAATCTTTTGAATGGAGGAATAAAGTAACAGTTACGAATACAACCAGTTCGGTGTTTTCAGATTTTTCTCTTGAAGCCAACTATTTTACAGATCTTCCCGAATTATATG
The DNA here is from genome assembly GCA_023255335.1 of Flavobacteriales bacterium. Lineage (GTDB taxonomy): Bacteria > Bacteroidota > Bacteroidia > Flavobacteriales_D > CAJJDF01 > CAJJDF01. The sequence goes on from JALRIS010000057.1 coordinate 1,603, forward strand.
TGAATCGGTATGCATCCAATCATTTTGTTTGGAACAAGGTCAATAAACGGAATTCTATTCTTCAGGTATTTGCACATGCGACCAATGATACCAAAAGATATGCGGCTAGTTTGCACTTCGAGAACCAAAACAATGCTGTATTCTTTGATGAGAATTCTCAACCTATTCAAGCTCAAATAGCGTATCTAAATTTATCGCTAAAGAAAGAGTTTAAATTTACCAACTGGTTTTATTCAAGTTCGAATCTTCATGTTCAGGATCTTCTGACAGACGCAAACATTGAAGTCCCTAATCTACTTTTGAAGAACTCACTTTTCTTTCGAGGAAGATTGATCAAGAAAGTATTGCGGTTCAAAGCAGGAGTAAATGTATTGTACTATTCAAAGTTTACACCTCGAAACTATAATCCAGCCTTGGATGAGTTTACTCTTCAGTCTTCTCAAAAAGTTGGTAATTATCCAATTATGGATGTTTTTGCAGAGTTTTACATTAAGAGAAACTTTTCTTTCTTTGCTTTGGTAACTCACGTAAATAGCAATGTGTTTACTGGCAAAAACTTAAATGGTATTAATCCAAACTGGAATCTTCCTTCTAATTTTGGTAAGAATTATTTGGCAATAAGCCAATATCCCATCCAAGATAGAGCCTTTAAGTTTGGAATTAAATGGAGGTTATTTGATTAATCGCAATAGGTACAATATTCTGCGTCCTCATTGTGTTCGAATCGTATATCAGGATTGAACAACTCGGCCAAAATATTCCCTACTTCCTGGCAAAACTCTTCTCTATCTTCCTCAGTGGGCTTTTGTTTGTTTACTGATAATTCCATCAATCCGTGAGAAACAGATTTTGTCGAAAAAATTCCGGCAATGGAGTCACTCAATGAGTTTTCTTCAGTTCCTAATAAAAAATCGTAGATCATTAATTGGAATACTTTTTCTTTTAATTTTTTGTTTTTGAATAAGGCGGAAATACTCGTAGTTTTTACATCGGCAGGTTGAACTTCTAAAATTCCTCCAGAAACATACACGAGCTCTTCTTCATTCTTGCCAGATATTTTTATTCGTACTGAGCCTGGTTTTAAAGTTGTTATCATAGGCGCATGATTTGGATATATACCCACCTCTCCCATCGATGAGG
>JALRIS010000115.1 GCA_023255335.1 Flavobacteriales bacterium
CGTCAAACGAATGTGTTGCTTGAAGTTCGTTGACCAACTTTTTGAGACCAAAGAACCCTGCGTATTCGTCTAGTTCAATTCCTAATGCATTTATCTGGGGATGTTCCGGAAAAAACCGAGCGAAAAAAGGCCTAGTTATGACAGTGAAGGTAAGAGAAGGGTGGGACTTAGCCACAGAGAGAAGTGCAGGAATAGTAAGCGCCACATCTCCCATTGCTGAGAAACGAATTACTAAAATATGCTTTGGTTTACTCATATAGCGTTCTATTCCTTCCTTGAGAGAGCAAATCAGTTATGACAATGCTATTTCTCTCTTTTTATTTCTTTGAATGGAGTAACGATGAACAAATAGGGTGATTCCTTCATTCAGGAAGAATCTCTTATTTTTTGTACAATACTGGATTTAGACTTTCATCGTTGTACATTTTCATTTGTCTGTACACTTTCATGTATTTTCTACCTTCCAGCACATCCTCAATTAATTGATTGAATGCCAAAGATAAATCTTCTTTTTGTTCGAGAAGTACAGCAAGTTTTTGTATTACTTTCTCTTGGTGAGTGTTATCCGAGTCTGTTCGGTTTACTTGTTCCTGCATGTGGTAAATTTTGAGTGCAAGAATAGATAATCTATCCACTACCCAAGCAGGTGATTCCGTATTTATTTTTCCGCAAGTCAGGTCGTTTTTAGCTCCAAAATACTCCCAAAACCAATCGTCAATTTTTTCTACCATGTCAGTTCTATCCTGGTTGGAAGCATCGATTCTTCTCTTGATAACAAGCGCTTCTTCAGGATGAATATTTGGGTCTCTTACTTTGTCTTCGAGGTGCCACTGAACGGTATCTATCCATGATTTGTGATACAAAAGTCCTTGTATACCTGTGTGTGGATTTTTCATCGGAAAATCAACATCATCCGTTTTGTGATAGGTAGATATTACTTCATCAAATAGAGAGAAGCAGAGGGTAGCATTCATAATATTCTGGTTTAATCTTGGTCTAAAAATAAGGCTTTTAATTCATTTGCATCTTTGGGTTTCATTCTTTTTGCCAAAATCAAACTGAGTTGTTTTCTTCTGAGCGCTCCATCAAACCGAATTTTTTCTTCGTCTGTTTCGGGAATTAACTCGGGCACTTTACACGGTTTTCCTTCATCATCTAATGCTACAAACGTGGAAATAGCCTCGTTGCTTTTGTGTTTCACACCCGTTCGTAAATTTTGTACCCACACATCAATATATATTTCCATGGATGAGGTAAAAGCTCGGGAAACTTTTGCCTCTAAGGTAATAGTATCTCCCAATCGAATAGGTTCGTCAAATGAAATACTATTGATCGAGGCGGTTACCACTTGCTTGTTGCAATGTCTTCGCGCGGCAACAGACGCAATAATATCTACCCAAGACATAAGCATACCTCCAAATAGATTGTTGTGAAAGTTGGTGTCGTTGGGTAATACAATGTGAGTAGAAACTGCTAAAGAGTTTTGCGCTGTTCTTGGTTGCATGTGGTCAATTTTATTTCGTACAAATATCTTAATTTAATCTTGTAATCTCGTTTATTTAACCCAAAGATTTGTTAATTTGTACCATATTTACTCATTAATACTTACACCTATGCTAACTGGTTTTGGACATTTACATTCGGCAAATAGATACATTCTATTGGCCTTGATTCTTATCGTTATTTTTACTTCTTTTTCCAAATGGAGAGGAAAACAAAGCTATTCGGTACAAGATGACAAACTGAATTTAATCACTTTTATCTTGACTCACATTCAACTATTACTTGGCTTCATTCTGTACTTTGCCAAAGGATGGTATCAGTTTACCCCAAGCACAATGAAAGTGCCTGCCTTGCGGTTTTTTTCTGTAGAGCACATGGTTGGTATGTTGATTGCTATTGCACTAATCACCCTTGCAAGAATCAAAGGAAAAAAAATAGCCGAGGCTGCGAAAAGACACAAACTTACCTTTTGGTATTATGTAATTGCGTTAATTTTAATTTTCGCCTCCATTCCTTGGCCTTTTAGAGGTTTTGGAAATGATTGGTTTTAATCATCAATAAACCCAATAGACTATGAAATATGCTAGTATCCTTTTGGCGCTGATTGTATGTATTCAATGCAACAAAGAAAAAGAAGAAAACGAAGAGCCGGTAGTGGCTCCTGCACAGTTACAGATTGATCTAGAATTTGACTCTTCACTTCCAAGACATGGAAATTTTGGAGAGCCTGTTTCTGTGGCTCCAGGAAATGCGGCACAAAATCCTCGGATGAATGCGGCCAGTTTGCATTACATCGAATTTGCTCAAGATTCTTTAACTCCACTTACAACGGGTTCTATTGTGTATACTGGTGAAGAAACTTCTGTTGGAGGAGCGAGAGCCATTGAGTTTGATAAAGCAATTGTAAAGCCCAACAATTCTAGATTTGTCACCATGGATCTGAGCAAGCTCGCTCCCGGAACTTATAATTGGTTAAGAGTTTCGTTGTCTTACCAAAACTATGAAATAGATATGGTGTACAACAATCCTCCGTTGTTTGTAAATGCACCCTTTACCGGAACAATTGCCTCTTTTGTAGGGTATAATAATTATATTTCTTCCCTTACGATCAAAGACTCTACCATCCAAGTAAATGGAAATAAACTTCAAGGATATTGGGCGTTAGAATCTAGTATTTCGGTGGGTGGAACTTCCTACGGAACGGTTACCCAAGGCGACAGTTCTCAGGTTACTGTTGTAAACCCAATAAGCACAACAAGTCCAGTACCAGCAGGGTCTTGTGTAGTTACCGGAAAGTTAGCTTCTCCTTTGGTGATTACTGGAAACGAAACCAACTCTATCAACTTAGTCTTGGCGTTTTCTATCAATAATTCCTTTGAGTGGAAAGAGGTGAATGTAGATGGAAAATTTGAACCAACTGCAGGTGAAACTGTCGAAGACATGGGACTAAGAGGTCTTCACCCTTATGTGAGAAATTAAAGAAAAAGAGCCCGAAAGGCAAAAACCAAAGCACAAGCATGGCAACAATACTCTCTTACAACGTAAACGGAATACGAGCAGCCTTAAAAAAAGACTGGGACACCTGGATTCAATCTGTTGATCCAGATATCGTTTGTTTGCAAGAAACCAAAGCTCAACCAGAGCAAATAGATTCAGAATTATTCAGCAATATCGGGTACAAAACTTACTCTTTTTCTGCCGAGAAAAAAGGATATAGCGGAGTGGCAATTTTGACAAAAACAGAACCCAACCATATAGAGTACGGAATGGGAAACCCAAAATACGACACTGAGGGTCGAGTGATTCGCGCAGATTTTGATACATTCTCGGTAATAAGCGCTTATTTTCCCTCGGGAAGCAATCCGGAAAGACAAGGGTACAAAATGGATTTTTTGGCCGATTTTCAAGAGTACATCAATGAATTGAAAAAGGAAATCCCCAATTTAATTATCTCTGGCGATTACAATATTTGCCACAAACCAATTGATATTCATAATCCTGTGAGCAATAAAAATTCATCAGGTTTTTTACCAGAGGAAAGAGAATGGGTCACAAATTTTATCGATTCAGGATTTATTGACTCGTTTCGATATTTCAATGACGAACCTCACCAATACACTTGGTGGACATACCGTTTTGGAGCTCGAGGAAAAAATTTGGGATGGAGAATTGATTACCACATGGTGAGCAACACGTTGGAAAAAAGACTCAAGCGCGCAGTAATCTTATCAGAGGCAGTTCATAGTGATCACTGCCCGCTGTTGGTAGAAATAGCCGAATAATAAAGATGGAGGCTTTCTTGAGAATGAACAAAGAGCCGAGTATCATAAAGTAACACAATGAGTAAAAAAGTATGCATATTTTGTGGGGCGA